>DASUQB010000066.1:0-10951 GCA_036280835.1 Microbacterium sp.
GCTCGACGTGCGTTCCCCTGGTCGAGACGGTCGAGCCGACCGGCCCGACCCAGGTCACCGTCACCTTCGCCACCCCGCCGGCCGACCAGGCCTGCACGATGGACATGGTGCCCCGGGGCACCCTCGCGACGGTGACCGGCCTCGAGGGCGAGGCCGACATCGACCTCGTTCTCACCGGTGCCGAGTTCTCGGGCGCCAGCGTCCGCATCCTCGGCGAGAACTAGCACCGCCCTCGCCGCCGCGCCCCAGCCCCGCCGGCCCCGCCTTAGCCGCACGAACTTCGGAGAATGTCGCGAGCTTCGGCCGATTTCACGGGAATCCTCCGAACGCATCGACATTCTCCGAACTTCGTCGCGCGCCGGGAGCGGCGACCGCGCGAAGAAGGCAGAGCGGATGCCGGGGCCACCGGCGCTATGCCCAGGGCGAACAACGGGATTTAGGCATCCACCCCTCGTTACCCTCGTAACAAGGCGCCCCCGCAGAGCGCCTGGAGGAGTTCGCGATGTTTGAGAGATTCACCGACCGTGCCCGTCGCGTGGTTGTGCTCGCCCAAGAAGAGGCGAAGATGCTCAACCACAACTACATCGGCACCGAGCACATCCTGCTCGGGCTGATCCACGAGGGCGAGGGGGTCGCCGCAAAGGCGCTCGAGTCCCTCGGCATCTCGCTCGATGCCGTGCGTGAGCAGGTGCAGGACATCATCGGCCAGGGCCAGCAGCAGCCGACGGGGCACATCCCGTTCACGCCGCGCGCCAAGAAGGTGCTCGAGCTGTCCCTGCGCGAAGCGCTGCAGCTGGGCCACAACTACATCGGCACCGAGCACATCCTGCTCGGTCTGATCCGTGAGGGCGAGGGCGTCGCCGCACAGGTGCTCGTCAAGCTCGGGGCCGACCTGAACAAGGTCCGCCAGCAGGTCATCCAGCTGCTCTCCGGATACCAGGGCAAGGAGCCGGCCGCCGTGAGCGGCGCGGCCCACGACAGCACGGCGGGCGCTCAGGGTGGATCGCAGGTGCTCGACCAGTTCGGCCGCAACCTCACGCAGGCCGCACGCGACAACAAGCTCGACCCCGTGATCGGGCGCGAGAAGGAGATCGAGCGGGTCATGCAGATCCTCTCGCGCCGCTCCAAGAACAACCCCGTGCTGATCGGCGAGCCCGGCGTCGGCAAGACCGCCGTCGTCGAGGGCCTGGCCCAGGCGATCGTCAAGGGCGATGTGCCCGAGACGCTGAAGGACAAGCAGCTCTACTCGCTCGACCTCGGCTCGCTCATCGCCGGATCCCGCTACCGCGGTGACTTCGAGGAGCGCTTGAAGAAGGTCACCAAGGAGATCCGCACGCGCGGCGACATCATCGTCTTCATCGACGAGATCCACACGCTCGTGGGTGCCGGTGCCGCCGAGGGCGCCATCGACGCCGCATCCATCCTGAAGCCGCTCCTCGCCCGCGGTGAGCTGCAGACGATCGGTGCGACGACGCTGGACGAGTACCGCAAGCACTTCGAGAAGGATGCCGCGCTCGAGCGCCGCTTCCAGCCGATCCAGGTCGCCGAGCCGAGCCTGCCCCACGCGATCAACATCCTGAAGGGGCTGCGCGACCGCTACGAGGCGCACCACAAGGTGCAGATCACGGATGGCGCGATCGTGGCCGCCGCGAACCTCGCCGACCGGTACGTCAGCGACCGGTTCCTGCCCGACAAGGCCATCGACCTGATCGACGAGGCCGGCGCGCGCCTGCGCCTGTCGATCCTGTCCAGCCCGCCGGAGCTGCGCGAGTTCGACGAGAAGATCGCGAACGTGCGCCAGCAGAAGGAGCAGGCCTCGGAGGACCAGGACTTCGAGAAGGCCGCGGCCCTGCGCGACGAGGAGAAGAGCCTCCTCGCCGAGCGGCTGCGCCTCGAGAAGCAGTGGCGCTCGGGCGACGTCGCCACCCACGCGGTCGTCGACGAGGGCCTGATCGCCGAGGTGCTCGCCCAGGCGACCGGCATCCCCGTGTTCAAGCTGACGGAGGAGGAGTCCAGCCGGCTCGTCTTCATGGAGAAGGCGCTGCACCAGCGCGTCATCGGTCAGGAGGAGGCCATCGCGGCCCTCTCCAAGACGATCCGCCGCCAGCGCGCCGGCCTGAAGGACCCGAAGCGCCCCAACGGCTCGTTCATCTTCGCCGGCCCCACGGGCGTCGGAAAGACGGAGCTCGCCAAGGCGCTCGCCGAGTTCCTGTTCGACGACGAGGGCGCGCTGATCTCCCTCGACATGTCGGAGTTCGGTGAGAAGCACACCGTCTCGCGGCTCTTCGGTGCCCCTCCGGGCTTCGTCGGCTTCGAAGAGGGCGGCCAGCTCACCGAGAAGGTGCGCCGCAAGCCGTTCAGCGTTGTGCTCTTCGACGAGATCGAGAAGGCGCACCCGGACATCTTCAACTCGCTGCTGCAGATCCTCGAAGAGGGTCGGCTCACCGACGGCCAGGGTCGCGTCATCGACTTCAAGAACACGGTCATCATCATGACCACCAACCTGGGTGCGCGTGACATCGCGGGCGGCCCGGTCGGGTTCCAGGTCGAGGGCGACAGCGCGACGTCGTACGACCGCATGAAGGGCAAGGTGCAGGAAGAGCTCAAGCGGCACTTCAAGCCCGAGTTCCTCAACCGCGTCGACGACATCATCGTCTTCCCGCAGCTGTCCAAGCCCGAGCTGATCCAGATCGTGGACCTGTTCACGAAGCGCCTCGGCGAGCGCCTGCTCGACCGCGACATGACGATCACGCTGACCCTGCCCGCCAAGGAGCGCCTCATCGAGATCGGGTTCGACCCCGCGCTCGGTGCCCGCCCGCTCCGCCGCGCGATGCAGCACGAGGTCGAGGACCGCCTGTCGGAGCGCATCCTGCACGGCGAGCTCAACGCCGGTGACCACATCACCGTGGATGCCGTGAACGGAGAGTTCGTCTTCGAGAACGGCCCCCGCGGCGAGAAGGTGGCCGTCGGCATCACGAGCGGCGGCGAGATCAGCTCGTCGCCCGACCTCGCGGTCGCCTCGGGCGAGTAGGTCTGCGGCCTCAGGCCCGAACGAGACGAAGAGCGGATGCCCCGGGGCATCCGCTCTTCGTCGTTCCGGGTTCAGCGCCCGGGGTCAGGCCCCCGCGCGCTCGCGCGGCGCGACGCCGTGATTCGCGTGGATCAGGTCGTGGCGGTCGTAGGCGAACTTGACCGCCTCCAGCCGCTCGCGCGCTGAGCCGAACAGCGCGTCGTCATCGACCTCGCGCTCGGCGAAGTTCAGGTAGGTGGACGGTGCGGTGACGCCCTCCATGGCTTCGAGCACCGCGTCGACACCCCGCTGGACCGCGGCGGTGTGCTCCGCGGTCGGGGTCATCCCGACGGCGAACAGCGCGTAGTCGGCGTCGAACCCCGAGACGGCGCCGCCCTCGGTCGCGCCGGGCGCGAGGGCGCCGCCGAGGTGGCGCAGCTCGACGGAGAGCAGCGCCGCGCCGGCACCCTGGGCCGCGGCGATCAGCGTGTCGATCGCGTGGTCGTCCACACCCTCGAGCAGCGCTCCGTTCCCGAGTCCCGGCACGGGACCGGGAGGGTCCATGTGCAGCGCCGCCAGGGCGGCGGCAGGAATCGTGGCGAAGGTGTCGAGCTCGGGCGCGAGCGCCCGCAGGTCCTCCAGCAGGCGGGCGCCCTCGGCGGCATCCTCCTGCATGGTCGCCTCGACCACGACGAAGCCGCGGCCGCGCAGCGGCTCGGGGATGTCGGGGAACGGAGGGAAGCGCAGGATGCGGCCGACCGAGGTCACCGAGTCGGGCACGGTCTCGGTCCACTCGCGCCACGCCCGCAGCACGCCCTGCGCGCTCGCCTCGGGCCAGAACAGAGCGCCCGCGAAGACCTCGGCGAGCGGGAACAGCCGGAACTCCAGCGACGTGACGATGCCGAAGCCCCCGCCCCCGCCGCGGATCGCCCAGAACAGGTCGGGGTCGTGCGCCTCGTCGACGTGGCGCAGCACGCCGTCGGCCGTCACGACGTGCGCGGCGACGACGGAGTTGGCGGCGAGCCCGTGCGATCGGGCCAGCCACGAGACGCCCCCGCCGAGGGTGTAGCCCACGACGCCGACGTCGGCGGCCGAGCCGGCCAGGGCGGTGAGACCGTGTGCGGCCGCGAGGGGGGTGACGTCCTGCCACTGCGCCCCCGCCTCCACGGTCGCCGTGCGGCGCTCTGGATCGATCTCCACGCCGCGAAGGCGGTCGGTGCGCAGCAGGATGCTGTCGCCGAGGTGGCCGAGCGGCACGGCGTTGTGGCCCGTCGACTGCGGCGCGACGCGGAGTCCGCGGGCACGTGCGAAGCGGACGACGGTCAGGATGTCGTGCACGGTCGCTGCGTGCACGACGGCGAGCGGGCGCTGGTCGACGTTGAGGGCCCACGCCTGGCGCGCGGCATCCCAGCCGGCGTCTTCGGGAAGGGTGACCTCGCCCTGCAGCAGCAGTCGGAGGTCCTGGACGGTGTCTGTGGTGGTTTCGATGATGGTCACGGGAAGCAGAGAGGACGGGCCCCCGCTTCGTGATACATGCCGATCGCCCCCGGTGTGCTCGCCTAGGCTGGAAGGATGAGCGTCCGGGGATCAGAGCAGGACCGACCCGCGTACGGCGGCGCGGCATACCGCGTCCGGCCGGCGCGGACGGCCGATGTCCCCGGCATCCGGGGACTGCTGGCCCCCTTCGTCGAGCGGCGCATCCTGCTCGGCAAGGACCTCGTCGTGCTCTTCGAATCGGTGCAGCAGTTCGTCGTCGCCGAGACGGCGGACGGCGAGCTGATCGGCTGCGGCGCCCTCCACGTGATGTGGGAGGACCTCGGCGAGATCCGCACCCTCATCGTCAAGGACGAGTGGCTGCACCACGGCGTCGGGCGCGAGATCGTCGAGGCGCTCGAGCGGAATGCCCTCGTGCTCGGGCTGACCCGGCTGTTCTGCCTGACGTTCGAGGTGGACTTCTTCACCCGGCGCGGCTTCACCGAGATCGGCGAGCAGGTCGTCGATCCCGACGTCTACTCCCAGCTGCTGCGCAGCCCCGACGAGGGCATCGCGGAGTTCCTCGACCTCGCGCACGTCAAGCCGAACACGCTGGGCAACACGCGCATGCTCAAGCAGCTGTAGCTCAGTTCGCCGGCCGCACGAGGCGCACCTCGTGCACGGGTTCGCCCCAGCGGTCGTCGTCCTTGACGGCCCCGTCGGGCTCGAACCGATTGCGGCGGTAGAAGGCGCGGGCGCGCGGGTTGTCCTCGAGCACCCAGAGGGATGCCGCGGCGTCGCCGATCGCCGCATCCATCAGCGCCTGCCCCGCACCGGTGCCGTAATGGGCCGCCAGCACGTAGATCGCGAAGATCTCCCGGCGCCCCGACGGTGCGTCCTCGTCGCGGCCGTCGCCGGCGCACACGAACCCGATGATGTCACCGCCGGCCTCCGCCACCCAGAGTCCCAGCCCGGCGGCGTCCGGGTCCGCCGCCCGCTCGATGGCGCCGCGCCAGTTGCCGGTCGCCCGGTCGGTGTCGAGGTCGTCGATGATGGACTGCGGCATCCGGCCGGTGTACGCCTCGCGCCAGCCCTGCACCTGCACGCGGGCGATCCCCGGCGCGTCCTCGGACCTCGCGGCGCGGATGGCGAACTCAGGCACGAGCGGTGCTTCGGTCATTCCGGGAGCTCGCCCTCACCGGCCTCGGGCGGCGGGATGCGGTGGGCGGGCGTCGTGCCTTCGCCGAACTCGGCGGGCGGGACGTGGTGGGCGTGGGACGTGTCTTCGTCGGCCTCGGCGGGCGGGATGTCGTAGGCCCACGACGGGGCGAGGGCCTTGATGCGGGCCTGCCGCCACTGCCACATCGCCCACAGCACCGGCCACAGCGCGGGAGCGGCGGCGCCGCCGATCACGAGCCGGTCGCGCCACAGGGTCCTGGTGGGGTCCCCCGGGGCGGGGGCGACGGCGATCTGGTGGTCCCACACGTCGAGCGCCGCGAGCGCCCCGGTGAGCGGAATGCCGCTGTCGCGGAAGATGCGCACCGGTCCGCGCTGGTCGGTGGTGAAGCGATCCGTGGCGTGGATGAGCTGGCGTCCGAGGGGGACGGCGCCCGCGACGCTCAAGCCCACGGCGACGTCGGCGCCGGACTCCCACTGCGTCGGGAAGCCCTCGGCTCCGAGGGGCTCCATCTCGAGGAACGGACCGTACAGCTCAGCGACCGCTCGGGGGGAGTGCAGGGCCCGCCAGGCGGCATCCGCGTCGCAGTCGATCACGAACTTGAGCATCACGCGCATGCTTCATCCTTTCATCCGCGTCACGCGCCCGGCGCGTCGGGGGTGCCGGGCGGTCCACCCTAGGCTGTCGGGGTGGACGCGACGCCTTTCGATCAGGGGACCTACCAGGTGCGACTCGAGTGGGGCACGGACGGCCTCGCCCGGCTCGCCGCCGCGGACGTGATCGTGGTCGTCGACGTCCTGCGCTTCACGACGGCGGCCACGGATGCCGTGACCGCAGGTGACGCGTTCGCCCTGGATGACGCGGCCCACGGCGTCTCGATCAACGGTGCCGCGGTCGCCGCTGCTGGGGCCGCCACCGGTGCTGTCGTGCTGCTGGGCTGCCTGCGCAACGCCTCCGCCGTCGCGGCCGCGGTGCTCGCCGAGCAGGAGCGCCGTGGAGACCGGACGAGCATCGCGGTCATCGCCGCCGGCGAGCTCGCCGGCCGTCAGCAGGGATCTCCGCTGCGCTTCTGCGTCGAGGACCAGCTGGGAGCCGGAGCGATCATCGACGCCCTCGGCGAGCGCGGCATCGATCACACCTCGCCCGAGGCGGCCGTCGCCGCCGAGGCGTTCCGCGGCCTCCGGCGTGCCGCGCGGCACCTGCTCACCGCGAGCGGCTCCGGCCGTGAGCTGTCCGCGCGGGGACGCGCCGAGGAGGTCGCCCACGCATCCGCCATCGACGCCTCCACGGCCGTGCCGGTGCTGCGGGGCGAGGCGTTCGTGGCCTATTCGGCGTAGACGCCTGCCCGGAGCCTCTGGTTCATCGGGCCCTCTGTTTCAGCGGCTCCGATCAGGCCCTCCGATTCAGCGGGCCCGCTGTGCCGCCAGCTTGAGCGCCGGCGTGATCTCGCGCCGCGTCCACGTGAAGACGAAGCGCTCGTCGAAGCGCCGGGCGCACTTGGCGCACGACGTCGGCCGCGTCGGCTTGCGGTGCCGGTAGGCGAGGTGCCCTGACGGGCACACCCCGACCCACGGGGCCAGTTCGGTGGCGGTCTCGCCGTCGTGCGTGGTGCCGCCGACGTATCCGATGTCGCGGGCGATCGCCTTCCACTTCGGGCCGTGGCCCGCCTTGGCTCCTGCGATGGCGTGCGCCACCTCGTGCAGCAGCGTCTGGTGATTGGTGTCGTCGTCGTACCGCGCGGCGAGGTAGCGCGACACGCTGATGCGCTTGCTCGTGTAGTCGCACAGCCCTGCGCGACGCTTCGCGTGGTCGAAGGCGAACGACCAGGAGTCATCCAGATGAAGCGCGATGAGGGCGTCGGCCCACGCGCGCACGCGGTGCAGTTCGGTCATGCCGGGAACTTAGAAGATGCCTGCGACAGTGGCGTGGCCGCGGTCAGCTCGCGACGCTCGCCTGCGAGCGCCGGCGGTCGGCCGCGTCGATCGCCAGCAGCGCCGACTCGAGCTGCTCGTCGGTGGCGCCGGACTCCTGACGAAGGAACAGGGCGCGCTTGAAGTCGATCCGGGCGTCGTCGTAGTCGCCGGCGTCGAAGCGGACCTTGCCGCGGTGCTGGTACGCGAAGGCCCCGATGGATGCCCACCCCTGGCCGTCCGCCTCTTCGGCGCACGTCGTGAGCTCGTGGTCGGCGGCGGCGTACGCGCCGCGGGCCTGCAGCACCGTGGCGTGCAGGATGCGCGCCCGCAGCAGATCCTTGCGGGTGCCGGCCATGCGGGCGACGCGCACCGACTGCTCGCTGATGACCAGGGCGTCCTCGAGGCGGTCCAGCACCTTCAGCAGCCAGACGCGCTCGAGCAGCGCCGGCAGCGAGCGCTGCTCGCCGATCTCCTCGAGGCGGGCCTTGCACTGGCGCGGGTCGATCTTCTCGCGCAGGGTCTCGGGATCGTATCCGTGGATGTAGCTCACCGGGACTCCTCTCGCCGCGGGCGGTTCGCCCCTCCAGTCTGCCCCGAACGCGTCGGCGTTCGAAGAGGGCGCGCGGGATGTCGGCACGCCGAGATCCTCATCGCTCGAAGATGGATGCCTGGGGTCTGGGCGACGGCACGGCGTCGGCATCGGTGACCACTCGCGCGCCCCTCGCGAAGTCGTCGAGCTCCGCCCCCATTGCGACCTTCGCCGGGTGAGGGCCGGCGGCCATCAGGCGGGGGAGCCACTCCGTGGGCAGCGGCGCCGCGGATGCCGCGATCACGAGGTTGCCGAAGCGGCGGCCCTTCAGCACCTGCACCTCCGCGAGCACGGCCACGTGCTCGAGCACCGCCTGCACCGTCGCGACCTGCCGTCTCGCGAACGCGAGGCCGGGGCCGTCGGCGACGTTCACCAGCAGCACGCCGTCGGGCGCGAGCATCCGCGCCGCCGCCCGGTGGAACTCGACGGAGGTGACGTGGGCGGGAGTCTGCGACCCGGAGTAGACGTCGGAGACGAGCAGGTCGACCTGCCCGACGAGCCCCGGCGGCAGCTTCTCGAGCACGGTGCGGGCGTCACCGACGCGCACGCGGATCGACGCGCCCTTCGGCAGGGGCAGCTCCGCGCGCACGAGCTCCACGAGCGCCGGCTCGAGCTCGACCACCTGCTGCCGCGACCCCGGACGCGTCGCCTCGATGTAACGGGGGAGCGTCAGCGCGCCGGCGCCGAGGTGCACCACCGTCAGGGGCTGCCCCGGCATCCGCAGCCGGTCGATGACGGCCCCCATGCGCGCGACGTACTCGAAGTGCAGATGGGTGGGATCGTCGAGGTCGACGTGCGACTGCGGGGTTCCGTCGACGTCGAGCTCCCACCCCGTCGTGAAGCCCGAGCGCACGACCCGCGCGATGCTTCCGTCAGACAGCCGGGCGGTGACCGGATCTTCCTGCCGGGCTCTGGCCATGGGTCCCACGCTAGTCGGCCAGGATGAAACACGATCGAGACAATGGGGTAATGCCGTTGGAGGCAACTGCCGGATAGCGTCGAAGGATCACCGACACCGAGTGACGGGCTCGACCCGGGCCCGCATCCGACGATGGAAGGTTCACCCCCATGCAACACTCACGAATCCGGCGGAGCGCTCTCGCAGCGCTCGCCGGGATATCGATCGCGGCGCTCGCTCTCGCGGGCTGCGCGAGCGAACGCGGCGACGGAGGAGGCGACGCGGACACCGGCGACGCTGAGGTCGACGGCACGTTCGTCTTCGCCGCGTCGTCCGACCCGGCCAACCTCGACCCCGCCTTCGCCCAGGACGGCGAGACCTTCCGCGTCTCGCGCCAGATCTTCGAGGGTCTCGTCGGCACCGAGCCGGGAACGGCCGACCCCGCGCCGCTGCTGGCCGAGTCGTGGGACTCCGCCGAGGACGGCATGTCGCACACCTTCACGCTGAAGGAGGGCGTCACGTTCCACGACGGCACCCCGTTCAACGCCGAGGCGGTCTGCGTGAACTTCGACCGCTGGTACAACTGGACGGGCCTCGCCGCGAGCGAAGCCCTCTCCTACTACTACGGCAAGCTGTTCCGCGGCTACGTCGAGACGCCCGACACCGCCGTGTACAAGTCGTGCACGCCCGACGGCGACACCTCGGTCACGATCGAGCTGAACCAGCCTTTCGCCGGCTTCATCCCGGCGCTGTCGCTGCCCGCCTTCGCGATGCAGAGCCCGACCGCGCTCGAGGAGTTCGACGCCGACGGCATCGGCGGCAGCGCCGAGGCGCCGACCCTGTCGGAGTACGGCACCGCGCACCCGACCGGCACCGGCCCGTACAAGTTCGACGAGTGGGCCCCGGGCGAGCAGCTGACGCTCAGCGCCTACGAGGACTACTGGGGCGACGCCGGCCAGATCGACGAGATCATCTTCCGCGTGATCGATGACCCCACCGCTCGCCGCCAGGCGCTCGAGTCGGGCTCGATCGACGGCTACGACCTCGTCGGTCCGGCCGACACCGGCGCCCTCGAGGAGGCCGGCTTCACGATGGTCTCCCGCCCGCCGTTCACGATCCTCTACCTGGGCTTCAACCAGGCGGTTCCGGCGCTGCAGGACCCGAAGGTGCGCGAGGCGCTCTCGTACGCCATCGACAAGGACGCGCTCATCACGCAGGTGCTCCCGGAGGGCACCGAAAAGGCGACGCAGTTCATGCCCGATGTCGTCAACGGCTGGAACCCGGACGTCACGACGTACGAGTACGACCCCGAGAAGGCCAAGGCGCTCCTCGCCGAGGCCGGCTACACCGACGCCAGCCCGCTGACGCTGGACTTCAACTACCCGGTCGACGTCTCGCGTCCGTACATGCCGGACCCGGAGCAGATCTTCACGGTCATCTCGTCGCAGCTCGCCGAGGTCGGCGTCGTGACGAACCCCGTGACGGATGCCTGGAGCCCGGACTACCTCGACAAGATCACCGGCACGCCCGAGCACGGCATCCACCTGCTCGGCTGGACCGGCGACTACAACGACACCGACAACTTCGTCGGCGTCTTCTTCGGGCAGCCGTCCGCGGAGTGGGGCTTCGACAATCCGGAGCTCTTCGCGGCGCTGCAGGAGGCCCGCGGGGTCCCGAACCTCGAGGAGCAGACGGCGCTCTACGAGGACATCAACCAGATGGTCGCGGAGTTCATCCCGGGCGTGCCGCTCGCGCACCCGGCCCCGACGCTGGCGTTCGCGCCCCGCGTCGAGAGCTACCCCGCCAGCCCGGTCAACGACGAGGTCTTCACCGACATCGTCCTGACCGAGTGATCGCGGAAATGCCGTAGTGTGCGGTGCGGGGACGCGGC
>DASUQB010000067.1:0-2471 GCA_036280835.1 Microbacterium sp.
TGCGGACCGGTACGCCCATCAGGCGCGTGGCCTCCGGGTTGTCGCCGAGCGCGTAGACGCGCCGGCCCCAGGTCGTCTGCGTGAGCAAGAACCAGAAGAACGCGAACAACCCCAGCGTCACGATCGACCCGTAGGTCACCGCCGTGTCGCCGATCTGGAACGACTCCCCGAGCCAAGTCAGCGTCCTCGGCAGGCCCGAGATCGTCTCGTCGTTGGAGTAGATGTGCGTAAGCGCGAAGCAGATGCTGAACGTGCCCAGCGTCACGATGAACGGCGGCATCGCGAGCCCCACCACCAGCCCGCCGTTGACGAAGCCGACGAGCATGCAGGTCGCGATCCCGAGCAGGATCGCCAGCAGTGGCGGCACGTTGTTGTCGACCGCCATCTTGGTCATGACAATCGAGCCGAACGCCATCGCGGTGCCGCACGACAGGTCGATGCCCGCGGTGAGGATGATCAGCGTCTGGCCGATGGCCAGCGTGCCGATCACCATCACCTGCTGGATGATCAGCGAGAAATTGCGGGGCTCGAGGAACTGGTCCGACTGCGTCGCGAAGAACAGGCAGGCGAGCACGAGCGCGATCAGCGGGCCCAGCTGGGCGACCCGCTCCCCGGACACCTTCGGTATATCGCGCGTGCGCGCCGGCTCGGGCGGTGCGCCGGCGGGCGGCTCGCCGCCCGCGAGTTGCGTCTGTGGCTGAGTCACTCTCTTGGCCTCCTCGCTCTGGGACGGGAGCGGCCGACCCCCATCACGGGCCGGCCGCGGTCGCCTCTAGCCCCAGCAGTTCTCCTCGCCGAAGGCCGCGTCCTTGGACTCCACGCCGTCCACCGGGTCGGCCGTGATCAGCTCCACGCCCGTGTCCGTGTAGCCCGACGGCTTCTCGCCGCCGCGTGCCCAGGCGGCGCCCTTCTCGACGCCGAGCGACGCCATCTTGAGCGGGTACTGCTGCGAGGTCGCGTCGATCACGCCGGTCTTGATGCCCTTCTCGATCGCCTCGCACCCGCCGTCGACCGAGACGAGGATGAAGTCCTTCGGATCCTTTCCGGCCGCCTTGAGTGCGGTCGCGCCGCCGAACCCGGAGGGCTCGTTGATCGAGTAGATGATGTTGATGCCGGGGTCCTTCTGGAGCAGGTTCTCCATCGCCGCCTGACCCTTGGCGGTGTCGCCCTGGGTCGGGGCGGCGCCGACGATCTGCGGGTCGCCCTCCTCGATCCCGAAGCCCTTCAGGAACCCGTCGTGGCGGAGCTGGCCGACGGAGATGCCGGGGGCGAGGTCGAGCATCGCGATCTTCGGCTCGATGCCCATCTTCTCGGCCTTGGCCTTCGCGTACTGGCCGATCAGCTCGCCGGCCTTGAGGTTGTCCGTGGCGAACAGCGCGTCGACGGCATCCTCCGGCTCGGTCGGCGTGTCGAGCGAGATGACGAGCACGCCGGCATCTCGCGCCTTCTTGACCGCGGGGACGACGGCCTTGGAGTCGGCCGGGACGTCGAGGATGACCTTGGCGCCCTGGGTGGTCATGTTCTCGATCGCCGCCACCTGGCTGGCGTTGTCGGTGTCGAACTTGCCCGAGGCCGTGAGCAGCTTGACGTTGTGCTCCTTCGCGGCGGCCTCCGCACCCTCCTTCATCTTCACGAAGAAGGGGTTCGACTCCGTCTTCGTGATCAAACCGATCGTGACCTCCTCGTCCTTCGACGCGCCGCCACCACCGCCGCCCGAGCTCGAGCTGTCGTCGTCGCCGCACGCGACGACGCCGGCGGTGAGCGCGGCTGTCGCGCCGATCGCGGCCAGCGCGCGCGTGACCCGCATCCGAGTTGCCCTCATGGTCCCTCTCCTCCTCGTGGAGTCGTTACCTCGTCCGCGGGGCCCTCATACCGCAGACAACGTTTTCAAGTTCGTGAAGCTACTCCCTGAAATGATCCGCGTCAAGTACTTGAGATCGTTTTCAAACTGACGTACCCTTCCCCTTCATGGGCCACGGTTCGGCCGAGCGCCAGCGTCTTCGGCGCCCCACGATGCGCGAAGTCGCGGCGGTCGCCGGCGTGAGCCTCAGCACCGTGTCGCGGGTGGTCAACGGTGGCGCGGGTGTGAAGCCGGAGCTCGTGGGGCGGGTGCACGACGCGGTCGAGCTGCTCGGCTACCGGCACAACCTCACGGCGAGCTCGCTGCGCCGCGCCGACCGGCTGTCCGCGACGATCGGCGTGATCTTCGAGGACGTGTCCAACCCGTTCTTCGGAAGCGTCCACCGGGGCGTGGAGGACGTCGCGCGCGGGCGGGGGGTACTCACGCTGGTGGGCAGCTCCGACGAGGAGCCCGACCGCGAGCGTGAGCTCGCCGACGCGTTCATGGCGCGCGGCGTCGACGGACTGATCGTCGCCAGCGCCGTGCGCGACAACGCGTACCTGCTGCGCGAGCGCGCCGCGGGGCTCGCGCTGGCGTTCGTGGACCGGCCGCCGCGCTTCATCGACGCCGA
>DASUQB010000068.1:0-2487 GCA_036280835.1 Microbacterium sp.
GACGAACGGGTTGGCGGGGCGGTCGTAGAGGTCGTCGGGCGTGCCGGCCTGCTCGATGTGGCCCTCGTTGATGACGACGATCTGCTCGGCGACCTCCATCGCCTCCTCCTGGTCGTGCGTGACGAAGATCGTCGTCACGTGCACCTCGTCGTGCAGCCGACGGAGCCACTCACGCAGCTCGCGCCGCACGTTGGCGTCCAGCGCGCCGAACGGCTCGTCGAGCAGGAGCACGCGCGGCTGCACGGCGAGCGCGCGGGCGAGCGCCATGCGCTGGCGCTGGCCGCCGCTGAGCTGGTTCGGGTACCGCGCGGCGAAACCCTCGAGATGGACGAGCCGCAGCAGCTCGTCGACGCGATCGCGGATCTCGTCCTTGGGGCGCTTGCGGATGCTCAGCCCGAACGCGACGTTGTCGCGGACGGTCATGTGCTTGAACGCGGCGTAGTGCTGGAAGACGAACCCCACGCCGCGGTCCTTGACCGCCTGCGAGGTGATGTCCTCGCCGCCGATGAGCACGGCACCGGCGTCGGGCGCCTCGAGCCCGGCGATGACGCGCAGCAGGGTCGACTTGCCGCCGCCGGAGGGGCCGAGCAGCGCGGTGAGCGATCCGTCGCGCACCGTCAGCGAGACGTCGTCGAGCGCGGTGAAGTCCCCGAACTTCTTGGAGACGTTGCGGACCTCGATGGCCATTACACGGATTCCTTTTTGCGTCGGTCAGCGAGCGTCATGGCGAGCAACGTCGCCAGCGCGAGAAGGGCGAGCAGCGTCGAGGCGGCGTACGCCCCGGCGAGGTCGAAGTTCGTGAAGCGCTTCTCGACGAGGAGCGTCATCGTCTCGGTCTCCCCGGAGACCTTGCCCGAGACGACGCTCACCGCGCCGAACTCCCCCAGCGCGCGGGCGGTCGACAGCACCACGCCGTACGCGACGCCCCAGCGGATCGCCGGCAGCGTGATGCGCCGGAACGTCTGGGCGGCGGTCGCGCCGAGGGTCTGGGCGGCCTGCTCCTGGTCGGTGCCCACCTCGCGGAGCACGGGCGCGACCTCGCGGACCACGAACGGCAGCGAGACGAAGATCGTCGCGAGGATGATCCCCGGCAGGCTGAAGATCACCCGCACGCCCGCCTCGGCCAGCTCGTCGCCGAACCAGCCCTGGCGGCCGTAGAGGAGGATGAGCGCGAGGCCGACGACGACCGGCGACACCGCGAACGGCAGGTCGATGAGGCCCTCGATGACCGCCTTGCCGCGGATCCTCCCGCGGACGAGCAGCAGCGCCGCCATGATCCCGAGCACGGTGTTCAGCGGCACGGCGATCGCCGCCACGAGCACGGTCAGGTAGAAGGCGTGGATCGCGGCGGGCGTGGTGATGCTCGCCCACACGGCGGCCAGGCCCGGCTCGAACGTCTTGTAGAGCACGACGGCGACCGGCACGACGAGCACCGCGCCGAGGTAGCCGAGCGCGACGGTGCGCAGCCCGAGACGACTAGCCGTCATGGCGCGTCCCCCAGCGCTCGAACACCCGCAGCGCCACGAGCACCAGCAGCGAGAGCGCGAGCAGCACGACCGACACGGCCGCCGCTCCGCCGATGTTGTCGGACTCGAGCTGCTTGTAGGCGTAGACCGAGGCGACCTGGGTCTGGAACGGGATGTTGCCGCTGATGAGCACGACCGACCCGAACTCGCCCACCGCCCGGGCGAACGCCAGGGCGACGCCCGACACGACCGCCGGGATGAGGTTCGGGAAGACGATGCGGCGGAAGACGGTCATCTGCGAGGCGCCGAGCGACGCGGCGGCCTCCTCCATGTCGCGGTCGAGCTCGATGAGCACCGGCTGCACCGCACGGACGACGAACGGCAGCGTGACGAACAACAGCGCGAGCAGGACCGCCCAGCGCGTGAACGCGATCGCCTCGCCGTAGAGCGCCAGCAGGGTCAGGCCGGCGACGATCGTCGGCAGCGCGAACGGCAGGTCGATGACCGCGTTGACGACCCGCTTGCCGCGGAAGTCGTCGCGGACCAGGACCCACGCGATGAGCGTCCCCATGACCGCGTTGATCGCGGCGACGGCGAGCGAGATGAGCAGCGTGAAGCGCAGCGCGTCGACGGCCTGGCGGCTGGTCACCGACTGCCAGAACGACGACAGGCCGTCCTCGACCGAGCGGTCGACGACCGCCGCCAGCGGCAGCATGACGATGAGGCTCAGCCACAGCGTCACGACGCCGAAGCCGAGCGCGGTCGCGCTCGGCTTCGGCACACGCACACGCGTGGTCGGTGCGGCGACGGCGCTCACTTGGCCGTCGACACTCCCGCCTCTTCCTCGATCTTGGCGATCGAGCCCTTCTCGGGATCGAAGAGCTCGTCGTTGACCTTCGACCAGCCACCGAGGTCGTCGATCGTCTTGAGCTCGTCGGGATCCGGGAACTTCGACTTGTTCTTCTGCAGGACGGTCTCGTTGACCGGGCGGTAGCCCCAGTCGGCGAACCGCTGCTGGGCC
>DASUQB010000069.1:0-8444 GCA_036280835.1 Microbacterium sp.
CCGGGCCAGTGGTACCTGCACATCTTCGACACGACGCAGCCCGACTTCGACTGGTCGAACCCCGTCGTGTGGGAGGAGTTCCGCCGCATCCTGCGCTTCTGGCTCGACCGCGGTGTCGACGGCTTCCGCGTCGACGTGGCCCACGGCCTGATGAAGGCCGACGGCCTGCCGGATTACACGCCGCCGGCGGATGCCGCATCCATGGGCGGCGACGAGGCGAACGTGCCCTACTGGGGCCAGGACAGCGTGCACGAGGTGTACCGCGACTGGCACAAGGTGCTCGCGGAGTACGACGGCGACCGGGCCCTCTGCGCCGAGGCCTGGCTGCCGACGATCGAGAAGACGGCCCTGTGGGTGCGCCCCGACGAGATGCACCAGGCGTTCAACTTCACCTACCTCGAGACGGCGTGGGACGCGCCGGCCCTCCGCAGGGTCATCGACGACTCGATCCGCGGCTTCGCGGCCGTCGGTGCGCCGAGCACCTGGGTGCTCTCGAACCACGACGTCGTGCGGCACGCCTCCCGTCTCGCGCTGACGGCCGAGAACCCGCAGGGTCACGGGATCGGCCCGGACTCCCCGGGAAAGCCGATCGCGGATGTCGGCCTCCGGCGCGCCCGCGCGGCGACGAGCCTCATGCTCGCGCTGCCCGGCTCCGCCTACCTCTACCAGGGCGAGGAGCTCGGCCTCCCCGAGGTCATCGATCTGCCCGACGACGCCCGCCAGGACCCGACGTGGTTCCGCACGCACGGCGAGCGCTACGGGCGCGACGGATGCCGCGTGCCGCTGCCCTGGACGCCCGAGGGCGTCGCCCACGGGTTCAACGACACCGGAGCCTCCTGGCTGCCGCAGCCCGACGAGTGGGCGGCGTTCGCGCGGTCGGTGCAGCAGGCCGACCCCGCGTCGACGCTGAGCCTCTACACGCGCCTGCTCGAGCTGCGCGCGCGCTTCTCGCTCGGTCACGGCGACCTGGAATGGCTTCCGGGATACGGCGCGGATGTCGTCGCCTTCCGCCGCGGCGCGCTGTATGTTGTGGCGAACCTCGGCGCGAGCCCGGTCGAGCTCGGGGGCCATGGCGTCGTGTTCCTGGCGCAGAGCGAACCGTTCGCGGGCACGGCGGTGCCCACCGACACGACAGTATGGTTCGAGCGCGTCTGACCCCGGATCGGGCGCCGCACCCCTTTCGAAGTCCCGAATGAAAGCAGCGACACCGTGGTCAGCATCGACGAAGTGGCCCGCCTCGCGGGGGTCTCGACCGCCACGGTCTCGCGCGCGCTCAGCGGGCGCGGGCACGTCTCCGCCGCCACGCGGGCCCGGGTGGAGGCGGCCACGCAGACGCTCGGCTACGTCGTCTCGGCGTCGGCGTCGAGCCTCGCCTCCGGTCGCACCCGCAACATCGGCGTGCTCGTGCCGTTCCTCGACCGCTGGTTCTTCAGCACGGTGCTGAACGGCGTCGCCTCGGCCTTGATGCGCCGCGGGTACGACATCACGCTCTACAACCTCACCGCCGACGCCGACGTGCGGCGCAGCATCTTCGAGACCTTCCTCCGCCGGCAGCGCGTCGACGGGGTGATCGCCGTGTCGATCGAGCTCGGCCCGGAGGAGACGGCGCGCCTCAGCGAGCTGAACCTCCCGGTCATCGCCATCGGCGGCCCGAACCCGCGGCTCTCGACGCTGACGGTCGACGACGTGGCGGTGGCGCGCCTCGCCACAGAGCACCTGCTCGCTCTCGGCCACCGCGACATCGCGCACATCGGGGCGAGCCCGGAGTTCGACCTCGACTTCCACATCCCCACCCAGCGGCGGCAGGGCTTCGAGCAGGCGATGGCGGATGCCGGCATCCCCGCCCGCCCCGGACTGTACGAGCCCGCCGACTTCACGATCGAGGGCGGCTTCCGAGCCGCGAAGCAGCTGCTCGGCCGCCCAGGGGCGCAGCCGACGGCGATCTTCGCGGCCTCGGACGAGATGGCGATCGGGGCGCTGCTGGCCGCCCGGGAGCTCGGCTACCGCGTGCCGGAGGATCTCTCGATCATCGGCATCGACGGCCACGAGCTCGGCGAGTTCTTCCGCCTGACGACGGTCGACCAGTTCCCCCTCGGCCAGGGCGAGCGCGCGGCCGACGCGATCCTGGACGAGCTCGAGCGCGGCGACGCCGCCCCCGTCGAGCACGCGCCCGGCGAGCTGCCGTACGAGCTCGTGGTGCGGGGAACGACCGCCCGCCACGACGGCACCGTTAACCAGCACGGCGACTGAGAGCCCACGCGCGGCCCTGATGGGGCTCCGCCCCGAACCCCCGGCTCGCCGGCGAGGCCCCTAGGCTCGAACGCATGACCATCGACCTCGAGGCCCTCTACATCGACCTGCACCGGCATCCGGAGCTCTCCTTCCAGGAGACCCGCACCGCGGGCATCGCCGCGCAGCACATGCGCGACCTGGGGCTCGAGGTGCTCGAGGGCGTCGGGCTCACGGGCGTCGCGGCGGTGCTCGAGAACGGCGAGGGACCTGTCGTGTGGCTGCGCGCCGACATGGACGCCCTCCCGGTCGAGGAGCGCACGGGCCTCGAGTACGCGAGCACGGCCCACGGCCGCGACCCCGCCGGCCAGGAGGTGCCCGTCATGCACGCGTGCGGCCACGACATGCACGTGAGCGCCATGGTCGGCGCGATCGAGCGGCTCGTCGCCACCCGCGACGAGTGGTCGGGCACGATCGTCGCCCTCTTCCAGCCGGCGGAGGAGTACGGCGCCGGCTCGCAGGCGATGATCGCCGACGACCTGCTCGAGCGCGTGCCCCGTCCCGACGTCGTGCTCGGGCAGCACGTCACGCCCCTTCCCACGGGGACCATCGGCGTGCGTCCGGGCACGCAGATGGCCGCCTCCGACGGGCTCACCGTCATGCTCTACGGCCGCGGCGGGCACGGCTCCCGCCCGCACTCCACGATCGACCCGATCGTGCTCGCGGCGGCGACGGTCATGCGGCTGCAGACGATCGTCTCGCGCGAGGTCGACCCGCGCGACGTGGCCGTGGTCACCGTCGGATCGATCCACGCGGGGCTGAAGAACAACATCATCCCCGCCGAGGCGAAGCTGGAGCTGAGCCTGCGCTACCCCGACAACGCGGCGCGCGACCGCGTGCTCGCGAAGGTCGAGCGCATCGTGAACGCCGAGGCCGCGGCATCCGGGGTGGAGACGCCGCCGACGATCACGACCGACCACACGCTCCCGCCGACGATCAACGACGCCGAGGCCACCGCTCGCCTGACGACCGCCTTCGACCGCGCATTCGGCGAGGGAACCGTGGTCGATCCGGGCATGTTCACCGGCAGCGAGGACGTCTCGTGGTTCGCCCGCGAGGCCGGCGTGCCGCTCGTGTTCTGGTTCTGGGGAGGCGTCGACAAGAAGGCCTTCGCCGACGCGACGGCCGCCGGCACGGCCGACCGGGACATCCCGACGAACCACTCCCCGTTCTACGCCCCGGTCCTCCAGCCGACGCTCGACAACGGCGTGCAGAACCTGGTCGTCGCCGCGCGCGAGTGGCTGGCCGAGCGCGCCTCGTAGAGTGGCCCGATGACCAGCGGCGTCCTCTCACCCGCCCCCGCAGAGCGGCGGCGTCCTTCGCTCATCGCCCGCGGCTGGTGGTGGGCGGCCGACTACGTCTACGCGGCGAGGCGTCAGGTCGCGGTGCTCGCCACCCCGTGGTCGATCTTCCGCCGCTCCCCGGGACCGAAGGCATGGAGCCGCGGTCGCAAGGACCTGCCCGAGGTCGTGCTGCTGCCGGGGGTGTACGAGCACTGGACCTTCCTCCGCCCGCTCGGCAACAGCCTCAGTGCCGCCGGGCACTGCGTGCGTGTCGTCCACGGCCTGGGCACGAACCGCCGCAGTGTGGTGCAGACCTCGGAGCGCCTCGGGCAGCTGCTCGAGCGCCTGCCGGCGCCGGCGGCCGGCCGCGTGCTCGTGGCGCACAGCAAGGGCGGACTGATCGGGAAGCACCTGCTCGTCGCGTCCGGCGCGGCGACGGCGGCAGCCGTGTCCGCCTCGGTGGGCGGCGACCCGGCAGAGGCGGCCGCGAGCGCGCCGGCGCCCGACTCTGCGGGCCCTCCCCTCGGGCTGATCGGGCTGGTCGCCGTCTGCACCCCCTTCCGGGGGTCGGTGCTGGCCCGGATGTTCCTCGTGCCGAGCATCCGCGCCTTCACGCCGGACGACGAGACGATCGTGTCGCTCGGCCGGGAGTCGTCCGTGAACGGGCGGATCGTCTCGATCTTCGGTCCCTGGGACCCGCACATCCCCGCCGGCAGCATGCTCGACGGCGCCACGAACGTGCAGGTCCCGGCATCGGGGCACTTCCGCGTACTCGGCGCCCGCGAGACGCACGACGCGGTGATCGACGGCGTCCGCCTCCTCGCCTCCGCCCGCTGAAACCCTGCGCGGGCGGGGCGACCGCCCGGTAACGGCGACGGGTGGCCCGGATAGGATGGGGAGGTCCGGCCCCCGCGATCTTGGAGTTCAGCCGCGTGACACTTTCCACCGAGGATGCCGCTGCCGCGGGATCCACCAATAAGCTCGCCGCCGCTGCCGCGGCATCCGCCCGCAAGCCGGCCGACACCGTCGCCAACGCCGAGGCGACCCCCGAGCGCGAGCAGCCGTACGCCGCGCTGGGCCTCAAGCCCGACGAGTACGCGAGCATCCGCGAGATCCTCGGGCGGCGCCCGACGAGCGGCGAGCTGGCCATGTACTCGGTCATGTGGTCCGAGCACTGCTCGTACAAGTCGAGCAAGATCTACCTCCGCCAGTTCGGCGACAAGGTCAGTCCCAAGATGCGCGAGAAGCTCATGGTGGGAATGGGCCAGAACGCGGGCGTGGTGGATGTCGGCGAGGGCTGGGCCGTGACGTTCAAGGTCGAGTCGCACAACCACCCGAGCTACATCGAGCCGTTCCAGGGTGCCGCGACCGGCGTCGGCGGCATCGTGCGCGACATCATCTCCATGGGCGCCCGCCCGGTCGCGGTCATGGACCAGCTGCGCTTCGGCGCGATCGATGATCCCGACACCGCGCGCGTCGTGCACGGCGTGGTCAGCGGCATCTCGTTCTACGGCAACTGCCTGGGCCTGCCCAACATCGGCGGCGAGACCGTGTTCGATGCCGTCTACCAGGGCAACCCGCTCGTCAACGCCCTCGCGGTGGGCGTCATGCGCCACGAGGACATCAAGCTCGCCAACGCGAGCGGCGCGGGCAACAAGGTCGTGCTGTTCGGTGCCCGAACGGGCGGCGACGGCATCGGCGGGGCATCCATCCTCGCGTCCGACACGTTCGCCGACGGAGGCCCGACCAAGCGCCCCGCGGTGCAGGTCGGCGACCCGTTCGCCGAGAAGGTGCTCATCGAGTGCTGCCTCGAGCTCTATCGCGACGACCTCGTGAAGGCCATCCAGGACCTCGGTGCCGCCGGCATCTCGTGCGCCACCTCGGAGCTCGCCGCCAACGGCGGGTCGGGCATGAAGGTCGACCTCGAGAAGGTGCTGCTGCGCGACCCGACGCTGACTCCCGAAGAGATCCTGATGTCGGAATCGCAGGAGCGCATGATGGCGATCGTGGCGCCCGAGAAGCTCGACGCGTTCCTCGCCGTCACGGCGAAGTGGGATGTCGAGACGAGCGTGCTCGGCGAGGTCACGGGCGACGGTCGCCTCGTCATCCACTGGCACGGCGAGGAGATCGTGAACGTCGACCCCTCGACCGTCGCGGTCGACGGCCCCGTGTACGAGCGCCCGCTGGCGTACCCCGACTGGATCGACGCGCTGCGCGACGACTCGGCGAGCGCGCTGCCCCGCACCGATGACCCCGACACGCTGCGCGCGCAGTTCACGCAGCTGCTATCGAGCCCCAACCTGGCCGACACGTCGTGGGTGACCAACCAGTACGACTACTACGTCATGGGAAACACGGCCCTCGCGTTCCCCGACGACGCCGGCATGATCCGCGTCGACGAGGAGTCCGGGCTCGGCTTCGCCATCGCGACCGACTGCAACGGTCGCTTCTGCCAGCTCGACCCCTACGAGGGCGCCAAGCTCGCCCTCGCGGAGGCGTACCGCAACGTCGCCGTGACGGGTGCGATCCCGACGGCGGTGACCGACTGCCTGAACTTCGGCAGCCCCGAGAACCCCGACGTGATGTGGCAGTTCACGCGCGCCGTCGAGGGCCTCTCGGACGGATGCCTCGAGCTCGAGATCCCCGTCACCGGCGGGAACGTGTCGTTCTACAACCAGACCGGTGACACCCCGATCTTCCCGACCCCCGTCGTCGGAGTGCTCGGGATCATCGACGACGTCGCCCGGCGCGTGCCGAGCGGCTGGCAGGATGCCGGCGAGAACCTCTACCTGCTGGGCGTGACCTCGACCGAGCTCAGCGGCTCCGCGTGGGCCGGCACGGTGCACGGCCACCTCGGCGGACGCCCGCCGAAGGTCGACCTCGCCGCCGAGAAGCGGCTCGCCGAGCTGCTCCGCGCCGGTGCCGAGCAGTCGCTCATCTCGAGCGCGCACGATCTCTCGGACGGCGGCCTCGGCCAGGCCCTCGCCGAGGGCGTGCTGCGCTTCGGCGTCGGCGCCCGCGTGTGGCTCCGCGAGATCATGGAGCGCGACGGGGTGGATGCCGCATCCGCTCTCTTCTCGGAATCCACCGGCCGGGTGATCGTGAGCGTCCCCCGCGAGGACGACGTCAAGTTCCGCGGCCTGTGCGACGGCCGCGGCTACCCCGTGCTGCGCATCGGCGTGACCGACACCCCGCCGTCGGGCGAGAGCGTGCTCGAGGTGCAGGACCTCTTCACGGTGCCTCTCTCCGAGCTCCGGGACCTGTCGACCTCGACGCTGCCCGCGGCGTTCGGCGCGACCATCTCCGAGCCGTCGCCGACCGTAGACTGAGGCCGTGATGGACGAAGACGAAGCCGTGTACTCCGAGGCCCGCCAGAAGCGCATCCGCGTGGTGGCGTGGGTCGTGATCGTCTCGCTCGTGCTCGTCGGCGGCGGCGCGACGGTCTTCGCCCTGCTGTTCGGCTGACCTCGGAGAGTTCGCCCGCGGCCCCTGCGCGCCACCCGCTGAGGACTTGCCCGGACCCCGGGCGGACCGGCATCCGCGCCGCTACCATGTCGGTATGGACCCGGTGTTCGCGGTGTTCGAGGCCTGGTGGTGGGCCGCCCCCGCCGCCGTCGGCCTCGGTGGCGTGTCGTACGGCGCGCTGACCGCCGGTCGCCGCCGTGCCCGCCGTGTGGAGGTCGACGCGGCGCGGAGAGAGGTGACAGCGGCCCAGGCCGCGATCATCATGGCGCGCGCGAACGCCCGCGCCGCCCGGGCCCGCATGCTGACCGCCCAGGCCGACACGGGCACGTGGCTGCCCGGCTTCCTCTCCGCCCCCGACGCGTACCGCGAGCTGCAGGCCGCGAAGCGCGCGCAGCGCGCGGCGGTGACGAATCTCCGAGCGAAGCGCATGGCCGTCAGCGCGGCCCGCGCGCGCATGGCCGCGGCGACCCGGGATCCGTCGGTCGCGCCGCTCGCGGTGCTGATGGCGCGGCACGACGCGGTCACGGCGCGGTGGCTGGACTACGAGACGGATGTCGCGAAGCTCATCGCCTTCCCGCAGATGAGCGACGCCCGGCATCCGAGCACCGCGGCCTTCCTGGTGCGCCGTGCCGAGGCATCCGGCGTGCGACCCGCGACCGCCCAGACGCGTGTGACACCCGCCGAGTTCGTGGCCTACCGGGACGCGGTCCAGGCGCTCGAGGTCGCCTTCGCCGTCGCGGAACAGGACGCGCGGCGGTCTGTACCGCGCGGATAGCATGAGGATGTGCAGGAGTTCTGGCAGTTCGTCGGAGGATTCTGGTGGCTGATCTTTCCCTTGATGGGGGTCGCCGGCGGTGTCGGTCGCGCCTGGCAGAAGGCACTCGATCGCCGGCATAGGCGGCGCCTCGAGATCCTGCACGCGAAGAGCGAGTACAAGGCGGCACAGGCCGCGGCGCGGGCGACAACCGGGCCGGTCGGGCTTCTGGGCAAGGCACCCGTCGAGTCCCAGGTGACGCGGCTGCAGCGGCTCATGGATGCACACGACGAGGTCACGCAGCGCTGGCTGACGTACGAGCTGGATGTCGCGAAGCTCATCGCCTTTCCCGCCATGAGCGACGGCCGGCAGCCCCTCACGGCCGCCTTCCTGCGCGCCAAGAAGGTCGCCGATCGCCTGCGCCCCGTCTCGGCGCGGGTGAAGATCGACGCCGCCTCGCTCGCCGAGTACCGCGAAGCGGTCAACGACTACGAGGTGGCGTTCGACGTCGCGGAGAAGGATGCGCGGCGCCTGCGCGACTCGACGTTCAGCGAGGCCGAGCGCCGGCGCCTCGACACCGCGAAGCAGCTGCTGAGCGTCGCCATCGACGAGGCGGCCACCCCGGCGGAGCGGCAGCTGGCCTACCGTCGCGT
>DASUQB010000070.1:0-8949 GCA_036280835.1 Microbacterium sp.
GCGAACTCGTGGTACTCCACGACGGCCTTCGACTTGCCCTGGCGCGTGGCGGCCTCCTTGCTCACCGAGGCCGGGATCGTCTTGTCCTGGTCGTTGCCGAGCACGAGCAGCGGCGCGCGGTCGTCCTTGTGGAAGTCGACCTTCGTGACGGCGTTCGGAGTGACGTTGGCGAGCGCCGCCTGGAAGATCACCCGTCCGGGGGCGGGGATGTAGTAGCGCTCGTAGGCGGGCTCGGCGTCCGCGTCGTTCATCGTGTTCGTGAAGCGGCGACGGAACTGCTTCGGCGTCATGCCGACCGTCTTCTTCCTGTTCCCGGGGTTGCGGAGCGCCGGGAAGGTGGTGGCGAGCAGGTCCGGCGGCACGCGCAGCACGCCCTTCACGGGCGCCGGCGACAGGCCGACGCCGGCGGCGCCGAGGCCGCGGTCGAGCAGCAGTTGCGTGATCAGGCCGCCGAACGAGTGCCCCATGATCACCGGCGGCGTGTCGAGGCCGCGGATGATCCGCTCGTAGTGCTCGACGACCTCGGCGACGCCGAGCCCGTTCAGGACGGACGGGTCGCGGCGGATGGCCTCGACCTCGCGATCCATACGGGGCCAGGCCGGCACGAGCACCTCGTGGCCGCGCTGCTCGAAGCGCTCCTTCCAGCCCTCCCAGCTGCGGGGGGTGAGCCAGAGGCCGTGGATGAGGACGATGGGCGGGGTCATGCGATGTCTCCTTGTAGGGCGTTGCGGAGGACGGAGATGGCCTGGGCGATGGCGGCGCGCGTGGCGTGCGTGCCGCTGAGCGGGTTGAGCATCATGAAGTCGTGCGTGATGCCGTCGTAGCGGACGGTCGTGACCGCGACGCCGGCGGCGCGCAGCCGGGCGCCGTAGGCCTCGCCTTCGTCGCGCAGGACGTCGGCCTCGTCGACGATCACGAGCGCGGGCGGGAGGCCGGCGAGCTGGTCGTCGCGGGCCCGCAGCGGAGAGGCGTAGGGCTCCGATCGGCGCTCGACGTCGGGCGCATAGCAGTCCCAGAACCACGCCATCGCCTTGTCGGTGAGGAAGTAGCCCTCGGCGAACTGCGCGTAGGAGCCGGTGTCCATGGCCGCGTCGGTGACCGGGTAGTACATCGACTGGTGCACGAAGCGGACGTCGCCGCGGTCGTTGGCCATGAGCGCGATCGCGGCGGTCATGCCGCCGCCGACGGAGTCGCCGGCGATCGCGATGCGCTTCGGGTCGAGCCCGTTCGCGGCCCCTTCGCGCACGATCCAGAGGGCGGTGGCGTAGCCCTGCTCGATCGCCACGGGGTAGCGCGCCTCGGGCGAGCGGTCGTACTCGACGAACAGGAGCGCAGCGCCGGCGCCGACGGCCAGCTCGCGCACGAGCCGGTCATGGGTGCCGGCGTTGCCGAGCACCCAGCCGCCGCCGTGCATGTACAGGATCACGGGCAACGTGCCCTGGACGCCCTGCGGACGGACGATGCGCACCCGGACGTCGCCGACGTCGGCCGGAACGGTGACCCAGCGCTCGTCGACGGGCAGTTTGTCGATCGGCTCGGCCTGGACGTCGTCGAGTACCTTGCGCGCCTCGTCGGGAGTCAGCTGATACAGGAACGGCGGTGTGGCGGTCGCCTCGACGAATTCCTGCGAGGCCGGTTCGAGCACGACCGGGGCCAGTGTGGTGTCGATTGACATGAGCGTCTCCCTCGGGTCAGACGGCGACCCGGAGCTCGACCGCGTCGAAGATCGCGTGCAGCGTCGCGGTGGGATTCGAGACCGCGATGGCGTGTGACGCGCCCTCGACGGCGACCGTCCGCTGCGCGCCGGCGCGCTTGGCCATGAAGCGCTGCAGCTCGGGCGGGATGATGCGGTCCTCCTCACCGATCACGAACCACGACGGCACCTCCTTCCACAGCGGACGCTCGCCCGACGGCTCGGTCAGTGCCTCCTGGGTGGCGGGCCGCTGCGTCGCGCCCATCACCGCGGCCTCGAGCACGGGGACGTCCTGGCAGAAGATCGTGTGGAAGCTCTCGCGGGCGACGTAGAGGTCGGTCGTCCCGTCGCCGCGCGGAACCGGCCGCGCCGTCTCCTCACCGAGCCTGCTGCCCGGGAACATGCCCGCGAGCTGGAAGCAGTGCTCACCGGGCGCCGGCGCGAAGCCGTTGACGTACACGAGCCCGACGATGTCGCCGGCGTCGGGATCGACGTTGGAGATCACGGCGCCCCCGTAGGAATGGGCGACGAGCACGACCGGCCCCTCGATCGTGCGGACCAGGTCACTGACGGCGGCGGCGTCGGAGGCCAGGCCGCGCAGCGGGTTCGCCGCCGCGACGACGCGATAGCCGTCCACCACCAGCGGCTCGACGACGTCGTCCCAGCTCGAGGACTCGGCGAAGGCGCCGTGGACGAGAACGATGGTGGGCTGCATGGGGGTCCTTTCGCAGGGGGTTACATCGCTATCGACCGGACAGCCCCCTGGATCTGTGACACGTCCCCGTGCCCAGTGGCACTCGGCATCCACGCCAGGGACCTGACGCGGGACTCGCCCTGACGAGACGCGCCCGTCCGCGCGCGAAAGTCGGCGGCATGAACCCATCAGCCGTCGTGCCTGACGCGTCACCCCACCTGCGGCCTCGCGGTGTCGGCGCGCAACCCGTGACCCCGGTCGAGCTCTTCTTCGACCTGGTCTACGTCTTCGCGATCACCCAGCTGTCACATCTGATCCTCGACGACCTCTCGGTCCGCGGTGTCGCGCAGGCCGGGTTCCTGCTCCTGGTCGTCTGGTGGGCGTGGATCTACACGATGTGGATGGCGAACTGGTTCGATCCCGGCTCACCGAGCATCCGAGCGGTGCTCACCGCGGTGATGCTCGCCAGCCTGGTGATGGCCGCCGCGCTGCCCGGTGCATTCGGTGAGCACGGCCTGCTCTTCGCCGGGGCGTACGTCGCGCTCCAGGTCGGCCGCAACGCGGCGGCGGCACTGCATCTGCGGCGCGGCGTGCCGCTCCGCGACGTGTTCGAGCGGCTCGTGGTGTGGAGCGCGTCATCGGGCGCGTTGTGGCTCGCCGGCGGGGTGATGGCGGAGGAGCAGCGCCTGCTGCTGTGGGCCGCGGCGCTCGTGCTGGAGCTGGCCGCGCCGGCCGCCGGCTACTGGCTGCCGGGTCGCGGCCGTGGCGTGAGCACCGACTGGGACGTCGAGGGGAGCCACTTCGCCGAGCGCTGCCAGCTGTTCATCATCATCGCGCTCGGCGAGTCGATCGTGGTGACCGGAGCGACCGCCGCCGATGCCGGCCTGGGCACGACCGTCCTGCTGTGCCTCGTCGTCGCGTTCGCGGAGACGGCGGCGTTGTGGGCCGTGTACTTCGGCGCGACGGCCGAGCACGCGCGAGCCGAGATGAGCACGTGCGACGATCCCGGCCGGCTCGCCCGGGACGCCTATACCTACGGGCACCTGCCGATCGTCGCGGGGATCATCGCGACGGCGGTCGGCCAGGACCTGCTCATCGCGCATCCCCAGGACGCCCTGCACGGCGTCGCTCTCGCGATGGTGCTCGGCGGGCCTGCGCTGTTCCTGCTCGGTGAGAGCCTCTTCCGACGGCGCATCACCGGGACGTGGAACCGCGAGCGGCTGGCGGCAACGGGGCTGCTGATCCTGCTCGCGCCGCTCGCGGTCCAGGTCAGCGCGCTGCTGCTCAGCGCCATCGCGACCACCGTCCTGGCCGCGCTCGCGGTCTCGCAGAAGCGCGTCGCGGCGCGCGCCGCGGTCGCCTAGGGCGTGACTGGGTGAACCCGTGCCCGCACACCAGGGACACCAGGGATCCGACTCGTGTGTCGCCCTGACGAGAGCGCACCCCGTACGGAGGAGGCTCCTGGCATGACCTCCACCTCTCGACGCAGCAGCCGGCCCTTCGCCCTTCCGCGCCGAGGTCATGTGCCTCGTCACGGAGCCGAGCGCGACGAGTGGGACGGCAGCAGGACCCTTCCCCCGCGACGTTGCGGAGTGCGAGCGCGACGTCGACACCGACCCAGCCACGCCCCAACCGACCGCTCTCTTCCGCGCAATCGAAAGACACGACATGAACCGAGACAAGCAGCTCACGCTCGCGGCCGGCGGCTTCCGGATGGCGCTCGCCGCAGTCGCCGATGCGCCCGACTCCGCCATGCCCGAGTCGACCGGCCTGGAGACTAGGGACCCAGACGCGGCACTCACCCGGACGCGGTCCGGCCGTGCCGGCGCGAAGGTGACGACATGACAACTCCCAATTCGATCGGATCACCGGGCGGCACCGACAGCTACGAGCCGCTCTCACCCACCGAGAAGCTCGAGGAGGACGCTGTGCTGGCCGGCGAGATCGTCGCCGGCGGGCTGCGCGCCATCGAGGTGACGGCCGTCGTGCTCCTCGGGCTGCTCATCTGCCCGCCGCTGGCGATCCTCGCCTTCCTCGTCGTCGCGCCGCTCCTCGTGGCGGCGCTGGTCCTCGGGCTCATCGCGGCGGTCCTCTCGACGCCGTACCTGCTCGTCCACCACCTCCGCGGAAACGATCGACGCCATCTGCCGATGCTGGCGAATCGCCTCCACCGGGTCGGCCGAGCGCTCATCGATCTCGCGCCGCACCGGATCGTCGCGGACGCTCGGAAGCTCACCGCGCGGCGTTGACGGTCTCCGAGCAGCCCCGTCCGCGCCAAGCGCGCGGCAGAGCCGGCGGACGCGCAGAACCCGCGGACTTGCCCCGAAGCGTCAGTGATCGTCGCCGCGACGCAGGCGCCCGATGATCGCGTCGATGCGGCGCTGGGCATCGGCCGGGCCGGTCAGGGCGTAGTAGGACCCGCCGCCGGCGGCCCAGGGCACGAGCACGTCGAACTCGAGCCCGCGCACCAGTTCGAGGCTCTCGATGTAGGCGTCGCGGTCGCTGCTGCCCTCGAGCATCGCGGCGACCCACTCGCCGTCGCGGAGGTAGATCGAGTCGCCCGTGAAGAGGAGGCGCTGCTCGCCGCTGTGCCACAGGAACGCGGTCGCCCCCGGGGTGTGGCCGGGGATCGGGATCAGCTCGAAGTCACCGTCGATGAGTGTGCGACCGGCGAACGTCGCGTCGACGGGGCTGCTCTTCTCCGTGGCCGCGCGGTCTGCCTCGTTGACGACGAGCGGAGCGTCCGCGCGGCCTTTGCCGAAGGCAGCCTCGTGCCAGTGGTTGAGGTACTGGTGCGTGACGGCTCCCAGGGCTTCGATCTCGGGTGCGGCGTAGACGAGCAGGTCACCGGCGTCGCGCTCCAGCTTGAACGCGCGGATCTGCGTGGACGGCGCGAACGGCAGCGGCTCGGGCTCGGACGCGTGAAGGTGCGGGAGCGGCGTGTCGAGCATGCGATTCACGCTAGGTGCCGCCGTGCTCACTCACCATCCGCAATTGGGCCTAGGACCTCGCGATCCTGGGCTCGCTCGTGCTCTCAGCTCGTGACGTCGCGCCGGCGCATCGCCAAGGTGCCGGCGATCACGAATGCCGCGGTGTAGGCGACGAGCAGCGCTCCGCCGGCCGCTTGGGAGAGGACGTCGCCGGTCACCTCTGACTCGATGTTGCTCAGCGCGTTGGTCACGCCGTTGAGGCCGTACTTCTGCACCCAGTCGCCGACCGTGGGGATGATCGTCAGCAGGTTCTCGACCAGGAGCGCCCACCCGAGCGCGCCGACGATCGCGCCGACCTGGTTGCGCACCAGCGCGCCGAGCCCGACGCCCAGTGCCGCCCACAGCGCCGTGGCCAGGATGAGCCCGAAGACGACCTCGGTGATCTCCTGGCTCGTGAGGCCGGCGTCGATGTCGCGCGAGGACAGGGTGATGAGCACGATCGCGGTCGTGAGCCCGACGGCCAGGACGCCGAGGATCAGGCCGGCGAGCACGTGGGCGACGAGCTTGGCCAGCACGAGCCGCACGCGGTCCGGGGCGACGACCAGGGTCGGGGTGATGGTCCCGTGGCGGAACTCCGTCGTGACCGCGAGGATGCCGAGGATCAGCGCGAAGACCTGAGCGAATCCGGCGATCCCCAGGAGGTCGACGGTGAAGACCTCGTCCTGTTCGAAGTCGGCGGTGATCGTGGCGATCAGCCCGATCAGCACCACGAGGCCGACCACGGAGGCGATCAGGGCGATGGCGGTGCGGGTGCTGCGCAGCTTGAGCAGCTCGGAGGACAGCAGGCGCGTCATCCGACCGCTCCCGGCTCGCCCGTCAGCTGGAAGAAGATCTCTTCGAGCGAGGAGGAGATCGGTGAGAGCTCGGAGATGATCAGGCGGTGCTCGGCCAGGAGACGCCCGATGTCCTCGCCGCTGCGGTCGTGCACGACGATCGTGCCGTCGCCCGCGGCGTCCACCGCCGCGCCCGCGCCGCGCAGCACCTCCGCGAGGCGGCCCGCGTCGGGGCCCGCCACCCGCATGCCGCCGGCGCTCGTGGCCAGCAGCTCCTTCAGCGGGGCCTGCGCGACCGAGCGCCCGCGCGCGATCACCACCACCTCGTCGGCGGTCTGCGCGACCTCTGCCAGCACGTGACTGGAGACCAGCACGGCACGACCCTCCCCGGTCATCGAGCGCAGGAAGTCGCGCAGCCAGCGGATGCCCTGGGGGTCGAGGCCGTTGGCCGGCTCGTCGAGCACCCGCACGCGCGGGTCGCCCAGCAGGGCGGCCGCCAGGCCGAGGCGCTGGCGCATGCCGAGCGAGTAGCCGCCCGCCCGCCGATCGGCCGCGGCCGCGAGGTCGACGAGCTTCAGCAGCTCGTCCGCGCGGGAGTTCGATACGCCCGCGGCGCGCGCGAGCATCCGGAGGTGGTTGCGCCCGCTGCGGCCGGGGTGGAGCATCCCGCCGTCGAGGACTGCGCCGACCGTGTGGGCGGGGTCCTCCAACGCGCCGAACGTGCGGCCCTCGACGGTGGCGGTGCCCGAGGTGGGGCGGATGAGGCCGAGCAACGCCCGCAGCGTGGTCGTCTTGCCGGCGCCGTTCGGGCCCAGGAAGCCGACCAGCCGCCCGGGGTCGACCTTGAAGCTCAGGTCGTCGACGGCGACCGTCTCGCCGTAGTGCTTCGTGAGACGGTCGATCTCGATCGCTGACACGAGCCCAGTAAAGCGACTTGCGGGATGTCCGCCTAGTGCGGGGGCCGGCGCGTGCCGCGGCGGGAGACTGATGGAACCGACGATCCAGGCGAACGGCGATCACGACGCCCGCTCCTTCCACGAGGCCGCCGGCGGCAACCCGTGCACCGGATGCTCCGCGCCCTGCTGTCGGATGCTCCTGATCCCCCACCCCACGCCCAACACGTTCACGGACCTGGACTACATCCGGTACATGCTCGGCTTCGGGCGGGTCGAGATGGTGCTCGGCAGCGACGGCGCCTGGCAGGTCCGGGTGGAGGACGTGTGCACGCTGCTCGACCAGGAGACCAACCGATGCACGGTCCACGGCACGGATCGCAAGCCCAAGACGTGCGTCTACTTCAACCCTCACAAGTGCTGGTACAAGCGCAACTTCACCGTTGACGACGCGCCCCAGCTGATCCGCATCGACCGGGAGGTCTTCGAGCGGGTGCTCGAGCTCGTGCGTTGCGACGACGACGGGCGCATCGTCGAGCTGCCGCGCTGGGAGACCATCAAGGAGATCGCCAGGGAGCTGCGCGCCAACGGGTCCGGCGGCGGGCTGAAGATCACCCGGAGCGGCGCGCCGGCGGGCGCCTGACCGCGGCCGTCTTGGTGCGTTGCACCTGAGGCCCGAGCGCCTGTACTGTCGGCTTAGGTCATGCGCCGAACCGGGCTCGAGGAACGGAGAGCCGGACGCCCTGAGGCTGAGAAGCCGCCGAAGGTCGAGGAGGCCCCGCACCTGCAGCGCCTCGCCTGGGCCTCGGCCGTGGGCAGCCACGCCATCCAGCGCATGGCGCAGGAGCACGAGGAGCAGGAGGGGGAGGCCGAAGACGTCGAGGCCGCCGAGGGCGAGGACGCGCCGTCGGACGGGATGGCCTGGCTGCCGGAGGGTCTGGAGGGCATCGCCGAGGCGATGGCGACCACGCCGGATGGTGCGGAGGCTGCCGAAGAGGCCGAGCCGAGCGCCGAATCCGACGTCGTCCTCGCCCGCCAGCCGACCAAGACCAGGCCCAAGCCGCGCACCGCGAAGGGCCCGGCACCGACCAACGACGACGTGGCCGACGTCGCCCGCGTCGGCAAGCGGGTCCTCGGGCAGATCCCTCAGCTGGAGCGCGAGCGCGTGATCTCCACGGTCTCCGCCGAGGAGTTCAGACGAAGGATCGAGTGGTTCATCGACCGCGCGAAGCAACGGCGGCCGGGAGAGCAGGCCCAGATCCGGAAGGACCTGCGCCGGCTGCGCGCAGAGCCGGACGAGCTGCGCAAGCGGGCCGCGGAGGACCGCAGCACCAAGGGCAAGACGCTGATCTCCGACTTCAAGGTCACGCCGCCCGTCATCCGGGTCGGCGAGGGCGAGGCGGCACGGATCTCCTTCGTGCTCGGCGACAAGGTGAAGAGCGTGACCGCCATGATCATCGTCCACGAGCGTGATCCCGGGGACGATCGCGAGGCCGACAGGACCTGGATGAGGACCTTCAACATAAGCTCGAAACCCGGGTACCACCAGGCGATCTGGGACGGGACGTTCAAGGGCATGGCGAACGAGCCACCCAAGACCGGCACGTACACGCTCCAGATCGCCGTGGACGGGGAGAAGCACCGGGAGCAGCTCATCGAGCGCATCCGCGTCGAGAACCCCGACGAAGAGACGGTGCTGCCGCGTCTCGAGAGCGGCCGCGAGGTCTCGACCCTCACCTTCGACGGCCAGACCCTCACGCTCACGGACAGCGGCGGCGACACGATCGAGTCGCCGGCGACGTCCGGCATGAAGCCGCACAACCCGCGCAATCCGGAGAAGAAGGACTACACCGATCCCAAGCACCAGTGGGTCGCGAACCGCGGCCCGATCCCGGCCGGCATGTAC
>DASUQB010000071.1:0-7517 GCA_036280835.1 Microbacterium sp.
GTCTTGTTGTCGGTCATCTCATACAAGCGGCACTTCTGCAGCCGACCTGTCGATTCGAGCATCAGGTTGTACAGCAGGTCGAGGACCAGGTTGCCGGAGTTGTACACGTAGCTGCCCAGCCAGGGGTTGCCGGCCGCGTCCACGGGCAGCGCGCCCTGGGCACCCACCAGGTAGTGGTGGATGTTGCCGTGATCGAGTGCGATGTTCAGCGGGGTCGCCCCACCCGCGCCCGGCTTGTCGACCGGGTCGCCCTTCTTTCCCTGGTACCGGGGAGAGCCATCGAGGAGTCGAGCGATCGTGGTGCCGATCAGCTCGACGTGGCTGATCTCCTCCGTGCCGATGCCCTGGATGAGGTCCTTGTACGGCTTCGCGTTCGCGCCGCGGAAGTTGATGCTCTGGAACAGGTACTGCATCATGGTGCGCATCTCGCCGAACTGCCCACCCAGGCCCTCCTGCAGTGCGTTCCCGGCGGCCGGGTCCGGCTCGTCCTGTTCGATCGGGTTGATCAGATTCTGCAGGTGAAAGTACATCGGCATCTCCTTGGGTCGGTTCACCAACCCTCTCCGCGACCCCGCCGACGGGGAAGCGCCTGGACAGGGGCAGAGCCGCGCGTTAGCATCGCCCGCACGTCTTCGCAAGCGCGATTCGCTACTGCGTCAGCTCTCGGTTGAGTCGGTCCAGGAGGGCTTCGAGGGACACTTCGAATTCCTCATCGCTGCGGTCCTCGCTGAGGAGGGGACGGAGGCGACGGACCTCGGGAGCGGTGTCGGCGAGCGTCGTCTGGCCGTCGCCTTCGGGTATGTCCGCGTCGCCTTCATCGAGGGGTTCCTCGACGGGACCGGTCTCCGCGCCGCGCACGGTGGCCTCGAGCAGCAGTTGCCCGAGCAGGAAGCTGCTGAATGCCCGGTAGGCGCCGACGGCTTGCTTGTCGGTGAATCCCTGGTCGATGAGGGTGCTGAGGAACGTGTTGACGACCTCGACGCTGCGCAGCGGTGGTCGCAGCCAGGGCGCCGCGGGATGGCGGGTGGCCACCAGCGGGAAGGCCTTGGGATGTTCGACGGCGATGCGGCGCACCCGGTGAGCGACGGTCTGGAGGAAGCCCTGCCAGTGCTGCGCGAGTTCTTCGTCGAGGTCCGAGACCAGGTCGTCCATCAGCGAGGCGACGATTCCCTCGAGCAGATCCTCCCTGCCGTGGACGTGCCGATACAGCGACATCGCCTCCACTCCCAGCTCCTGGGCGAGGGACCGCATCGACAGGCTCTGGGCGCCCGCACGGTCGATCTGGGCGAGGGCGGTCTCCACGATCAGGTCGCGACTGAGACGCCGCGCGTGAGACCCCGTCGGCTTCTTCTTCGGTGTTCCGGCCATACCTCACACTCCTCGCCTGCCACAAGTCCCCCTCACCGGTTGATCGGTGAGGTTACGCTCACGCTAGTCATGCTTACGGTGTAAGCGGCGACATGGTTCATTCCCGGACCGACTCGACCCCAGGACCACCCGGTGATCCCGGGCGTCCTCGCCGACCCCTACGAATCCCGCCCACAACACAACTGGAGTAGCAACATGATCAGCACAAGCAACCTCGGCAGCCTCATCGGCAGCAACGTCATCGGCTCGGACGACGACAAGATCGGCACCGTCGGTCAGGTCTACGTCGACCCCGACAGCGGTCAGCCGAACTGGATCACCGTGCGAACCGGCCTGTTCGGGATGCGGGAGTCCTTCGTTCCGCTCGACTCCGCAGAGCAGACCGGCGACGACATCCGCGTTCCCTACACCAAGGAATTCGTCAAGGACGCCCCGAACATCGACCATGAGGGCGCGTTGGAAGAGGACGAGACCGACAACCTCTACGCGTACTACACGGGCGGGACCGGCGGTCGCACCGGGACCACCGATCGCGACAACGGCGTCCGCGACACCGAGGGCTACGACACGTCCGGGCCGACCACGGATGACGCCATGACGCGCTCCGAGGAGCGCCTGCACGTCGGCACCGAGAAGGTCCAGACCGGCCGCGCACGCCTGCGGAAGTACGTCGTCACGGAGAATCAGACGGTCACGGTTCCCGTCAGCCGCGAAGAGGTGCGTCTCGAGCGGGAGCCGATCACGGACGCGAACGTCGGCGATGCGCTCAGCGGTCCGGACATCAGCGAGGAAGAGCACGAGGTCGTCCTCACGGAGGAGCGGCCCGTCGTCGCGAAGGAGACGGTCCCGGTTGAGCGTGTCCGCCTCGGCACCGAGACGGTGACCGAGAACGAGACGGTCTCCGAGCAGGTCCGCAAGGAAGAGATCGAGTTCGACGACGACAACACCCGCACCGACCGCAGCTGATCGCTGCGACGCGCGCCCCCGCGCCGGCCCACCCATCCGGGTGCCGCCGCGGGGGTGCGTCACGCACGCGGTCTTCCGCCGCATTCACCTCTCAGATCACACCCGACGACCGCATCCCTGCGAAGTCGCCCCACGTCCTGAAAGGACACCCACATGAATGTTCCCGAAGTACTCCGCGACGGACTCGCCGCGGTCATCGCCTTCGTTCCCCTGGCACTGCTGTTCCTGCTGATTCTCATCGTCGGCCTCATCGTCGCCAAGCTCATCTCGAAGGGCGTGGAGAAGCTCCTCGAGAAGGTCGGCTTCGACCGCCTCGTCGAGCGCGGCGGCATCAAGAGGGCCCTCGCCGGATCCAAGCTCGACGCCTCCGACATCGTCGGCAAGATCATCTACTACACGCTCGTGCTGTTCGTGCTGCAGTTCGCGTTCGGGGTCTTCGGCCCCAACCCGGTCAGCGACCTGCTCGAGGGGATCATCGCGTTCCTGCCGAAGATCATCGTCGCGATCATCATCATCGTCATCGCCGCCGCCATCGCGGCCGGAGCCAAGAGCCTCATCCAGAACACCCTCGGCGGACTGTCCTACGGAAAGATCCTGGCGAACATCGTCGCGATCTTCATCCTGTTCCTCGGCGTCACTGCCGCGCTGAACCAGATCGAAGTGGCGACCACTGTCACCACCCCGATCCTCATCGCGGTCCTCGCGATCATCGCGGGCGTGATCATCGTGGGTGTCGGCGGTGGCCTCATCCGCCCCATGCAGCAGCGCTGGGAAGGGATGCTGACCAAGGCCGAAGCGGAAGCTCCGAAGATCCAGCAGCAGGTGAAGGGCGCCCCGAGCGTCTCGGAGCAGGCACAGCAGGCAAAGCAGAGGGCTCAGCACGCCGCGGCACCGGCCGCGACGATCCCGCCCCGTCCCTCGGCGGTCCCGCCCCGCTCCTGATGCGACCCGGAGACCGGCCCCCTGCTCCAGGGGGCCGGTCTCTGCCGTTCCGCCCCCCAATGCCCCCGTCCAGCGCTCCCGGGTTACGCCCGGCGTCAATGCGGAGTAGCGTTGCAGTGTCGCCTCAGACCCCGGCACGAATCGCTCGATCACGACTTGCCAGGGGTGCCGCGATGAAGACCGTTCACACAGCCAGCGCTTCGTTCCTCACGGGCGCGGACATCGCCGACGCGGTCATGACCTACGGGTTGGAATTGGCACGCGCCGAATCGCTGGACGTCATCGACATCCCGTTCATCACGGCCCGCGGATCAACGAGTCGCGCGCAGCTCCGCATCGGCTGGCGCATCGACACCGCGGTGACGTACAGAGAGCACGATCCGGACGAGCTCTTCGACGCGGATGCCGCCTTCGCGCTGCTCGACAAGATCCAGGCGCTGCGAGACTCCTTCACGGACCGCCGCTGACGCCGCGGGTCCAGGGCCGGCGATGGCGTGACGCCCCCTGGTCGAAGTCTCCCTCCTGGGTCGAGGCGCGCCCCCAGCATGACTCCCCAGGAGGGCCTAAGCCCCGCGTCGGCTACTCGAACCGTGTGGCCTTGAGGATCCCCTCAGAGAGACTCGGCGATCTCCTGCTCCGCGCGATCCCACTGGTCGGACGCGGTCGCCGACGCAGGCCGCCTGATCGCGCTGATCCGATCCCGCATCTCCTGCACGGCCTCGTCGTTGTCGGGCGGATTCACATGCGAGTTGGTGGACTCGACAAGCAGCACCGAATGCGCGTTGAGGAGGTACGAGGCATCCACCGTGTTGCCATCCGGACTGATGGCCCGCAACGTGACCGTGTCGGCCTCCGCCGTGGCCGAGATGACACGAGCGTACTCAAGCAACGTGTCCGCCGCGTCATCGCCCATGAAGTGGGCCTTCTCCCCGAACGTGACATGTTTCATGCAAGCACCGTACCCGCGTCAGCCATCTCGCCTGCGGGCCTTGACACGCGCGTCCACGGCGGTTGGTAGGAGACCCAACACCGAAGCCTGCTCGTGAGCATGACTTCCGCTGCTGTCGCGCGTTCTGCTTCAGCCGGCCGATTCAGCGCTGACCGCGGACAGCGGTTCGGTATCGAAGTGATCGGCGACGAGCATGATGCCGCCGGACGAGTTCGCGGAGTTCGCCAGTTCCTCCACCCATTCCCGGCTCAGCACGGCGGGCTCTGGATTGTCGAAGACGAACCGCAAAGGGATGGAAGGGTGCAGCCAGAGCGTGCTGCGCCCGCGAGGCTGATCTGCCGGATGCCGCCAAGACACCGTGAAGCTCTCGCCCCGCCGGAGTTTCGTCGCGATCACGACCTTCAGATGCGCCAGCGCGCGGTCCTCGATATGGATCGCAGTCGCTGACCCGCCGTAATACACAGTGCCCATGACTTACACCGTAAACCATGCGGTCCGACGGACCGCGCGGCGACGCCTCACACAGGACGCCGTCTCGGGTTGGGGGTCGCGGACGGGGCAAGACGTGCGAAATAGGATGCCGCCATGACGGTTGCGCAGAGTCACCTCGACGAGCTGTGGGACTTCGCTGATCCCGTCGGCTCGGAGTCGCGATTGCGGGCCGCCGTTCAGCGCGAAGCGGACCCGTCGACGCGGGCAGAACTGGGGACGCAGGTCGCTCGGGCGCTCGGTCTGCAGAAGCGCTTCGAAGAAGCCGACGCCGTCCTCGACGCCGTCACGCCCGAAGGCTCCGCCGCTGTCGTGCGGACTGCCCTCGAACGAGGACGGCTGCGAAACTCCGCCGGAAATGCGGACGCTGCGATCCCGTTCTTCCGTGCCGCAGCGGACGGCGCCTCACGCGCGGGCCTCCTCTTCCTCGAGGTCGACGCCTTGCATATGCTCGCCATCGCAGATCCCGAGCGGTCGGAGGCGTGGACGGATGCCGCGCTCGATGTCCTCGAGCGGACGCAGGATCCGCGGACGCTTCGTTGGCGGGTCACGCTGCACAGCAATGCGGGTTGGTCCCTCTTCGACGCCGGGCGACTGCCCGACGCACTCGCGCGGTTCGAAGCGGCACGAGATGCCGCTGCCCGATGGGGAACGCCCGAGCAGGTCACGTGGGCTGAGGAAGCACTTGCCGAGGTCGGCACCGCCGCGTCTGAGCAAGAGTGAGCGCATCTCCTCTCCCCCACGGGGTCGGTCATTCGTCGTTCGCCTGACGTCAGGGGTGCGCAACCACAGGCGAAGGTTCGCGAGGGGGCGCGCAGTTCGGGCACAGGTCCCGAGTCGACGCCCAGACCTGCCTTGCCGAGAGGCGAGTGCGGTGGGAGCCTGGGCATGTGCGCGTGCTGTGTGCGACTACGGCCAACGACGGCCACTTCGGGCCGCTGTTGCCGTTCGCGCGAGCTTTGGCAGACGCGGGACACGAGGTCCGGGTGGCTGCTCCCTCGTCGTACGCAGGCAGGGTAGCTGAGGCGGGTTTCGTACACGCACCTTTCGCCGATGCGCCCCGCGAGCTGATCGCTCCCGTCATGGGGAGGCTGCCGACCTTGGCGTTCGAGGAGGCCGACGACCTCGTCATCCGTGAGGTGTTCGCCCGAATCGACGCACAGGCGGCTCTGCCCTCCCTCATGGAGACGGTCCGGCGCTGGCGTCCCGATCTGATTCTCCGAGAGACCGCTGAGCTCGCCTCACTCGCCGCTGCCGAGCGAGCCGAGGTGCCCCATGTGCACGTCTGCATCGGCATGCAGGAGATCCTGCCTCGATTCGCGGCGGCCATGCGGGATCCCCTGGAAGAGCTCGGGCGGCTGGCCGGTCTGGGCGAGGGTCGGATGAGCTCCGCTCTCGCCTCCGAACCCGTCCTCAGCCTGGTCCCGGAGGTCCTCGACTTCCCTGATGGGCAGGTGCCGCGGCGAAGCGATGGCCAATTGCGGTTCCACGAGCCTCCGCCGGCCGCCAGTGCGCAGCGCCTCCCCGATTGGGGCGACCCGCAGCTTCCGTTGATCTATGTCACTTTCGGTTCAGTGACCGGATCGCTGCCGCCGTTCGCCGGCACCTTCCGGCGAGCACTGGATGCGTTGGCCGATGTCCACGCGCGGGTGCTGTTGACGGTCGGGCGGAAGGTGGACCCGGCCGGGCTCGGGCCTTTGCCATCCAACGCTCACGTGGAGCAGTGGTGTCCGCAGGATGCCGTGCTCAGGCAGGCCGCGGCGATGCTCGGGCACGGTGGATTCGGGACGACCATGGGCGCCCTGGCCGCAGGAGTCCCCCAGGTGGTCGTGCCGCTCTTCACTTCTGATCAGATCGTCAACGGCCACCATGTGGCGGCGGTGGGTGCCGGACTCACTGTCGAGCCGGGGCCATCATCGGTAGAAGTCGCCGCCGCAGAAGTACCCCGGTTGCTGACAGATCCGACGTACACCGCGTCGGCGCGTCGTGTCTCCGCCGCGATCGCCGACCTGCCCTCGACCGCCGAGGCCGTCCACGCCCTGGCCGGACTGGTCGGCTGACGGAGCCTTTGTCCTTCGGCTCGGGCGCGATGACACCGTTGAGAGGTCTCACTCGGCGCAATAGCATTCAGGCGAGGGTGGGCCGGACTGTTGCGGGGAGCGCGATGAACATCCTGAGTCAAGTCTTCGCAGGTCTGACGGCGGTGGTCTTGACCGGTGTCGGAATCTTGGAGATCTTCTTTCACGGGAACCAACGGTTCCACTCGCTCTTTCTGATCGAGGAGGAAGACGTTCCAGCGGTGCGGATGTGGGCGATGAACATCGGCGCATACAACATCACCTTCGCTCTGGGGATCGCCGCTGGACTGTGGATGATCAACTTCACGAATCAGGACGCGGGCGTAGCGATCGTGCTGTTCTGCTGCGCGGCGCACTTCGCTCTGGGCATCTGGTTGTGGATCACCGAGAGTCGCCTTGTCTTGAGTGCCGTCGGGCAGGCAAGCCTCCCAGCGGTCGCCCTGGTGTGCTATTTCCTCTTCGGATGATCACCGCCGAACGGACGGCAGCGGCGGTCGCTCAGCGATGCATCCGAGGACCGGCCTTCGGGCGATGTCAGGAGCGGGTTCACGTCCGGTCCTCGATTCACCTTGGAGCGTGATCACCGGCTCCTGCGGTAAGCCTTCGCTAGATTCGCGTGGTGGGTGTTCTTCATGGTGCAGCGTCAGCGTCGGTCGTGCTCGTGGTCTCAGTTGCGTTGACCGGCTGTTCCATCGATTCGGTGACCTGGGGGTCGGACGGCGCTC
>DASUQB010000072.1:0-11626 GCA_036280835.1 Microbacterium sp.
TCGCCGACCAGCACGCGCGGACGGTGGACGATGGCACGCGCGAGCGCGATGCGCTGGCGCTGACCGCCCGAGAATTCGTGCGGGAAGCGATCGGCCATGGATGCCTCGAGCCCGACGTCCTCGAGCACCTCGCGCACACGCGCGCGACGGTCGCCGGGGACGTCCAGCGCCCACAGCGGCTCGCCCACGATGCGTCCGACGCTCATCCGGGGGTCGAGGGAGGCGTAGGGGTCCTGGAACACGATGCCCGTCTGACGACGGAGCCAGTGCAGCGAGCGGGCGCCGGCCGCGGCATCCACCGGTCTGCCGTCGAACGCGACGGTGCCCTCCGTCGGCTCGTCGAGGGCCAGGAGCAGCCGCACGAGAGTGGACTTGCCCGATCCGGACTCGCCGATGATGCCGACGGCCTCGCCCTCCGCGACGTCGAGGTCGGCGCCCTCCAGCGCCGTTGCGTACCGCTTCTTCTCGAACAGCGTGTCCTTGGGCAGCGGATACCGGCGGGTCAGGCCGCGGGCCTCGATCAGCGCGCTCATTCCGCCGCCCCCGGCCGCCAGAGGGTCGCCGTCGCATCGCGCAGCAGACCCTGCGTGACCGGCGACCGCGGTGCGGACAGCAGTTCGGCGACGGATGCCTCCTCGACGACGCGGCCGTGTTCGAGCACCACGCCGTGCGTCGCGATCTGCGAGAGCACCGCCAGGTCGTGGGTGATGAAGACGAGGGACATGCCGGCGTCCTCGACGAGCGAGAGCATGAGCTCGAGCACCTCGGCCTGGATCGTCACGTCGAGTGCGGTGGTGGGCTCGTCGGCGATCAGCAGCCGTGGGGAGCAGGCGAGGGCGATGGCGATGGCGACGCGCTGCCGCTGGCCGCCGGAGAGCTGGTGCGGGTACCGCCGCACGATCGCCGCGGGGTCGGGAAGCGAGACCCGCTCGGCGGCGGCGATCGCGCGCCGCCACGCCTCGGCCTTGGAGACGTCGTTGTGGATGCGGATCGACTCGGCGATCTGGCGGCCGACCGTGCGGATCGGGTTCAGCGCCGTGCGCGGCTCCTGGAAGACGATCCCGATCTCGTCGCCTCGGAGGGCGGCCAGCTCGTCGTCCGGCATCCCGATCAGCTCGGTGCCGTTCCACCGCACGCTGCCGCCGGCGGTCGCGTCCTCCGGCAGGAGTCCGAGGATGGCGAGGGCGGTCAGCGACTTTCCCGATCCGGACTCGCCGATCAGCCCGACGCGCGCCCCGTCGGGCACGGCGAACGAGATGCCCTCGACGACGCGCCGGCCGTCGATGTCGATCGTCAGGTCGCGCACCTCGAGACTCACGAGACCACCTCGGCGTTCACGACACGACCTCCGGCACGTGGCGGATCGAACCGCGCGGTGGGTGCAGAGGATCCTTGCCGCGCGAGAGCGTGGGATCCGTGGCCTCTCGCAGCGCATCGCCCAGCAGGTTCAGTCCCAGCACGGTGATGGTGATCGCGAGCCCCGGCCACACGACCGACAGCGGATACACGGAGATGTAGCGCTGCAGGTCGGCCAGCAGGAGGCCCCACGACGGCTCGGTGACCGAGGCGCCGAACCCGAGGTAGGAGAGCCCGGCCTCGGCGAGCACGGCCACGGCCATCGACCACGACAGCTGCACGATGAAGACCGGCGCGACGTTCGGCAGCAGGTGCCGCCACAGGTTCTGCGCGGGGGAGAGGCCGGACGCCCGGCCCGCGAGCACGAACTCGCTGTGCAGCACGCGGCGCAGCTCGGGCCGGGTGACGCGGGCGATGTTGACGCCGAAGCCGATGCCGACCGACCAGATCACGACCCAGAGCGAGCCGCCCCACACCGACGAGATCATCATCGCGATGATCAGCACCGGGAAGGCGATCAGGATGTCGATGAAGACCGCGATCGTCTCGCGGAACCACCGCGCCGTCAGTGCGCCGAGGGCGGCGAAGAGCACCCCGAAGAACGTGGCGATCACGCCCGCCCCGATCGCGACGAACACCGTCGTGCGCGCGCCTGCCATGATCAGGCTCAGGATGTCGCGGCCCGACCCGTCGGTGCCCATCAGGTGCGGGATGCCGGGCAGCGCCCAGCGGTTGACGATGTCGACCGAGCGGGGGTCGAAGGGCGTCCAGAACGACGCGACGACCGCGGTGAGCAGGATGACGGCCACCACGATCAGCCCGAACCGCCCGGTGGAGAGGCGCCACAGTCGTCGCAGCCAGATCCAGCGGTTCACGACGCCTCCCGCTGACGGGGGTCGATCACGCGGTGCAGCAGGTCGACGAAGAAGCCGATGACGAGCACGAAGCCCGTCAGCACGAGCAGCTCGCTCTGCACCTTCACGAGATCGCGGTCGCCGACGTCGGCGACCAGCATCCGCCCGATGCCCGGAAGGGTGAACAGCTGCTCGATGATGACCGCGCCGACGATGATGCCCGCCACCTGCAGGCCGAGCACGGTGATGACCGACAGGCCGACGTTCGGGAGCCCGTGGCGGATCAGGGCCTGGTTGCGCGTCAGGCCCTTGGCCGCGGCCGTGCGCACGTAGTCCTGGCCGACCGCCTGCAGGGTGGCGCTGCGGACGAAGCGCATCAGCATGGCGCCCTCGACGAGGCCGATCGTCACCGCCGGGAGCAGCAGGGAGGTGAACGCGAGCCAGGGCGTCGACCACCCGGTGCGGGGGAAGCCCTGAGCGGGCAGCCAGCCCAGCCAGACGGCGAAGACCACCACGAGCATCATGCCGGCCCAGACCACCGGCACCGCGGCGAGCGCCTGGGCGCCGACGGAGAGGGCGGTGCCATCGCCGCGGCCGCGGCGCATCGCCGACAGCACGCCGAGCGGGACGCTGAAGAGCACGGCGATGAGGAGCGCCATGATGCCGAGCGGCACCGTGACCTGCGCCTTCTGGGCGAGCTCGGAGGCGACCGAGGAGCCCGTGAGCATCGACGACCCGAGGTCGCCGCGGAGGACGCCGCCGATCCAGTCGACGTACTGGGCGGGGAGGGGCTGGTCAAGGCCCAGCCGCTCCCGGATCGCCGCCACCTGCTCCGGAGTGCCCTGCGTGCCCGCGATCAGCTGCGCGACGTCGCCGGGCAGCACGCGGAGCGTCAGGAAGATCAGCACGCTGGCCACCAGCAGCCCCACCACCAGCAGGGCCAGCCTCGTCAGCGCGTAGCGGATCACTCCGGCGACACCGCTACTTCGAGACCGTCACTTCGGCGAGGTTGATGCGCGAGTTGATCGAGTCCACCGGGAAGCCGGAGACACCCGTGCCGACGGCCGTGATCGTCGCACCGTTGTACAGCCAGTCGGCGGCGTGGTCCTCCGACACGAGGCGGGCGGCCTCGGCCAGGAGCTCGGCGGACTCGTCGGCGTCGACGGTCGCCATCGCCTCGGCGTACAGCGCCTGCACCTCGGGGTTGTCGTAGTTGAAGTAGTACTCGGGGTTCGCGAAGTTGCTGAAGTCCCGGGGCTCGACGTGCAGCACGAAGCTCAGGTCGTAGTCCTTGTTCGTGTAGACGTCCTGCAGCCAGGTGGCGAACTCCACCGATTCGACGGTGAGCGTGACCCCGACGTCGTTGAAGTCCGAGACGAGCACCTGCGGCACGGTCGTGCCGTAGAACGAGGGGATCGTCAGGGTCAGCTCGAGATCCTCGGCGCCGGCCTCGGCGAGCAGCTCCTTGGCTCGCTCCGGGTCGTAGGTGACGACATCCGAGAGATCTTCGTAACCGGGGTCGAGCTCGGGGATCGGACCGAACATGGTGGAACCGGCGCCGAGGGCCTCGACGAGGGCGTCGTGGTTGATCGCGAGGCGGAGCGCCTCGCGCACCTTCACGTCATCGAGCGGGGCCTTGGCGTTGTTGAAGGCGAGCGTGCCCTTGTCGGTCGTCTTGCCCTCGGTCAGCGTGAAGTCGGTGCCCTCGAGCTGCGGCGCCAGGTTGGGGTCGACGGCCGTCAGCACGTTGAGGCTCCCGTCCAGGGCCGCGTTGACGCCCGCGTTGAAGTCGGGGATGTACTGGAAGACGACCTCGGCGACCTGCGGAGCCTCGCCCCAGTACGCGTCGTTGCGGAGGAAGGTGAGGCTGTCGCCCTGGCTCCAGCGCTCGAGCGCGAAGGGTCCGGTTCCGTTGGCGTCGGTCTGCAGGTCGGTGGTGTCGCCGGCCTTGAAGACGAGTCCGGCCGGGCTCGTCAGGATGAAGAGGAAGTTCTGGTTCGGCTCGGTGAGCGTGATGACCACCGTGCTCGCATCCGGTGCGGCGATGGACGCGACACTCGCGAAGTCGCTGTTGCCGACGATGGTGGGGTCGTCCTTCACCTGGGTGAGCGACGTCACGACGTCTTCGACGACGAGCGGCTCGCCGTTCTGGAAGGTCACGCCCTCGTTCAGCGTGAACGTGTAGGTGAGGCCGTCGTCCGACACCTCGTAGTCGCTCGCCAGCGCCGGAACGATCTCGTTGTCCTCCGTGCGGGTCACGAGACCCTGGTAGACGTTGTCGACGAGCACCTGCTCGAGCGCGGCGCCGCTGGTGTGCCGGATGTCGAGGTTGTCGGGTTCGAGGACGAGCCCGACCGTGAGGGAGGCGTCCGGGTCGGGCGTTCCCGTCTCGGTCGGCGCAGCCTCCGGGGTGCCGCTGCAGGCGCTCAGGACGAGCGCGGCGGCGGCGGCGGTGGCGAGGAAGGCGGTGCGGCGGAGCATGTGGATGTGTCCTTTCGGGGCCGCGTCATCGGATGCTGTCTGGTGACGCGGCGGGCGCTCGGTGCGGGATTCAGCCTATGGGTGGGGGCTCGGGCGGAGGGCGGGGCGTTACGGCAAACGTCGCGGCATCAGGGATGCTTCCCGGTGCGGGCCGCGGCGTCGCGGATGAGGCCGCCGAGTTCGGCGGGGGCGTACTCCTGGACGTTGTGTCCTGCGCGCAGCGTCGTGACGCCCGCCCGGGGGAGGCGTCGAGCGAACTCCTCGGCATCCGCCTCCGAGACGTACCCCTGGTCGCCTCGGATGAGGGTGACGGGGGCGGCGACGGCCGCGAGGTCCTCCCAGCCGGCGGGGCCGAGCGTCGGAGGGACCGTCTCGGCCTGAATCGTGACGTCGACGTCGGCGGCGGGGGCGAGTGCCGCCGCGGCGAGGTGGGCGAAGTGGTGCTTCCACTCGACGCGCCCGTCGGGGCGCACGCGCGTATTGAAGAAGACCCCGCGCTCCGTGGCCCGGCGGGATCCGCCGAGTCCGAAGGCGAGCGCACGCTCGACGACCTCGTCACGCGTCGCCCAGTCGGTGGGGCCGGCGAAGAAGTCGCGCAGCTGCGAGGGCCCCGCCGACGTGTCGATGCCCGGGGTGATGTCGACCACGATCACTTCGCTGACCAGCTCGGGGCGGGATGCCGCGACGGCCGCGGCGGTCAGGCCGCCGAGCGACTGGCCGACGACGAGCTGCGGCGCATCCGTCCACGCGTCGATGCCGGCGGCCACGTCGGGCGCCAGCGTGCGGGGGGAGTAGTCGATGTCGGTGCGCCAGGAGGAATCGCCGTGCCCCGGCAGGTCGATGGCGAGGGCCGGCAGGCCGAGGGCGATGATCGTGGTGTCCCACGTGTGTGCGTTCAGCCCGGCGCCGTGCAGGAAGGTGACGACGGGAGCGCCGGTGCCGTAACGGAGGGCGCTGAGCACCCGCCCGTCGGCCAGCATGAGGTGGAGCCTCTCGCCGGACGGCACGGCGAATGCACCGCCGAGCTCCTGCGCCTGCTCGGGCAGGTAGGAGAACTCGTCGAACGTGTCGGTCGCGGTGGTGTCAGTGCTCACGCGGCATCCTCATCGTGTGGGAGCGGATGCTTCATTCTCAGCCCTTTTCGCGGTCGATGCGAAATTGACTCGCAGAGTGCACGGTCAGACAGGGCTAGGAATTGTTTATCTGCTCATCATCGCATTCGTTTGCTTCGCACTCTGCATTTATCGAAGCTTTGTTCACAACGATCTCGCGCTGCGCAGGCGATCGATTCCCGCCCGCCCGATCCACCGCCGGGACCATAGAGTGGAGGCATGACCGAGACGCGCGTGCATCTCTCCCGGTCCGAACCGGAGGCCTACAAGACGCTCGAAGCGTTCACCAAGGCCGTCCACGGGATAGCGAAGGCGAACGGCATCGACGCGCGGCTCAAGGAGTTCGTGATGCTGCATGTCTCGCAGCTCAACGGGTGCGCGTTCTGCGTGCGCATCCACGTCGATCGCGCGATCGCCGCGGGAGTCACGGTCGATGAGATCGGGCAGCTCGCCACATGGCGTGACTCGGGCGTCTTCGACGACCGCGAGCGGGCCGCGCTCGAGCTGGCCGAGGCGTTCACGTTCATCCACCGCGGCGGCATCCCCGACGATGTGTACGACCGCGTCGGCGGCGTGCTCAGCGAGAAGGAGTATGTCGCCGTGAGCTGGATCTGCGTCTCCATCAATGCCTTCAACCGCGTCGCCATCGCCGGCCGCTACCCGGTGCCGCCGCGATCCGAGCCATGAGCGGCGACGCGAACGGCTCGCTCATCCCCGGCGCCGTCAACTTCCGCGACACCGGGGGCCTCCCCGCGCACGGCGGGACCACGAGGCCCGGCGTGCTGTACCGGTCGGGCAACCTCGCTCACCTGGAGCGGGATGGCGTCGATGCCCTTCGAGCCCTGGGGGTGCGGCGCATCATCGACCTCCGCGCCGACGAGGAGGTGCGCCACGCGCCGAGCCGCGTCGACGGGATCGACCTCGAGACCGTGCGCGTGCCGCTGTTCCTCGGCTCCGTCGCGTCGTTCTTCGAGCGCGACACCTCTTTGGCGGAGATGTACCGCGCGATGGTGGATGACTCGGCGGCCCGGGTCATCGAGGTGATCCGGGGCATGCTCGCCGAACAGCCCGTGCTGGTGCACTGCACCGTAGGGAAGGATCGCACCGGGGTGACCGTGGCGCTCGCGCTCGCAGCGGCAGGCGTGGACGAGGAGGCCGTGATCGCCGACTATGCGCGCACCGAGGGCATGCTCCCCGAGGGGCGCAACCGCGACATCGTCCGAATGCTGTCCTCGCTTCATCCCGAGGCGGTGAACCTCGAAGAACTGGCGACGCGCTCGCCGGCCCAGGTGATGAGAGAGCTGCTCGCCTACCTCACGGAGCAGTACGGCTCGCCGACCGCCTACCTCCAGGCGCACGGCCTCACGGATGCCGAGCTGGAGAGGCTGCGAGAAGTCCTCGTCGCGGATGACGCCTGAAGTCAGGCAAGGTTAGGCAACCCTATTCTCGCGGTATAGTGAGAGGGTCATGACGAACCTCACGGAGCACAACGCCGCGGCCTGCCGGTCCGCGCGGCACACCCGCGTGCAGCACCTCATCACGGCCGACGAGCACTCGCTCGCCGAGCTCGAGGTCCTGCTCGCCACCCTGCCGATCTGCTCCACCGGTCGCGTGTTCGTCGAGGTCCCGGAGGCGGCCGACATCGTCGAGCTGCACACTCCCGCCCGCATGATCGTGACCTGGCTCGACCGCTCGAGCCGTTCCGGCGCCCCGGGCACCGGCCGCGGCTGCGCGCCGGGCGTGGCTCTCTCCCGCGCAGTGACGGCCTGGGCCGACGAGATGCTCTGCGGCGAGGAGGACCACACCCGCATCTTCCTGCTGGGCGGCTACCTCGGCACGGCCGACATCGTGGATCACCTCACGACAGCCCGCGGGATCGCCGCCGAAGCGATCCACACCCCCGAGCGCTTCGGGCTGCTGACCGCGCGCTGACCCGGCGCGCTACGCGCCCCGCGGGATGTAGTTGCCGTCCGCCAGATCCGCTTCGATCTCGAAGCGGTTCCGGAGCGGGTTGCGGCCCGACAGCGTGTAGAGCAGCGGCATCAGGATGCCGTATCTCTGCCACTGACGCTTGTGCACCGCCTCGTGCCGCAGGATGGCGTCGCTCACCGCAGCGGCGCCGTCGCCGGTCAGGAAGCATCCCCCCACGCACACCCCGCCGCGTGGGAACGCCCACCGGGGCAGGCCCCGGAAGACCCAGAGGCCGTTGCGCCGCTCGATGCGGCCCGTGCTCCAGATCGAGCCCCACACCCAGCCCACCGCGGAGCCGTACCAGTAGCCCACGCGGCTGATCGGCGAGTCCATGAGCACCGGCGGGATGAGGCTCTCGATGCGCCTGCTCCTCGCGACGGCGGTCGAGGCCGCGGCGCGCCAGCCGGCCGGGGGCGTCGCGGGGCTCACGCCAGCGCTCCCACGATGCGCAGGATCGTACCGAGGTCCTCGATGGCCGCATCCGGCGACGAGGGGGAGAAGCCGGTGATCGCGGCCCCGACGAGCGGCACCTGGGCGCGGAGCGCGGCGATCGACGCCAGCAGATCGGCCAGGGAGACGCCGAAGGGCTGCGCCGACGTCACGCCCGAGATTTCGGCCGGGTCGAGCACATCGAGGTCGACGTGCACGAAGACGCTGCCGGCTCCGGTCGTTCGCACCGCGTCCGCGAGGGCCCCCGCGTCGGCCAGCGCTCCGGCATCCAGCTCTCGCAGCCCTTCCCGCTGGGCGTAGTCCTGCTCTTCGTCATCGAACGATCGTGCCCCGGCGAGCACGACACGGGACGCGGGAACCGTTCCCGGCTCGAGCGCGAGCCCGTCGGCCCCGTCGCCCAGCACGGCGCGCAGCACCATGCCGCCGAACGCGCCCGACGGCGACGACTCCTGATCGTGCAGGTCGGGGTGCGCATCGAACCAGACCACCGCGAGGTCCTCGTGCGCGCGCGCCGCGTGCGCGACCCCGCCGATCGAGACACCGCAGTCGCCGCCGATGAGCACGACGGGCTCGAACTGCGGGGCGAGGGCCTCGTCGACCAGGGCCCTGGTGCGCAGCAGCGCGCTCAGCCGGTGCACACCGGTGCCGAGGGACTCGCCGGCCTCCATGGGCACATCGAGCACGGTCGTGGCCGAACGAGGCAGGTCTCCGGCGATCGCGTTCGCGCCGTCGATGAGCTGCATCGCCCTGGCCGAGGGGCTTCCCTGCCACTGAGGGACGACGAGGAATCGGGTCATCCGACCATCCTGCCGCACGCCGGCGGCGGCATCCCGAAATGCCGCTGCGGGCGTAAGCGGCCGGTCGGATCCCGCGCGGCGGAACGGGCGCCGTTCCGCCGCTCGGAAGCGGCGGGACGGCGCCCGTTGTCCGGCCGGTACCCTACGGCGTGTAGGGGGCGCTCGGTGCCTCGATGGCCTCCTGCGCGGGCGCGGTGCCCGACTTGAGGGCCGCGAGACGCGCCTCGACCTCGGTCAGCTCGCCCATGTCCTCGAGGCTGTTGAACTGCGCGTCGAGGCTCGACGCGGCGAGCTCCTGCTTGCCGGCGGCGAGGGATTCCTGACGACGGATCTTGTCCTCGAAGCGACCCAGCTCGCTGGTCGGGTCGAGCACGTCGATCGACTTGACCGCGTCGTGCACCTTGATCTGGGCCTCGGCGGTCTTGGCGCGGGCCAGAAGCTCGCTGCGCTTGGACTTCAGCTGGCCCAGCTTGTCCTTCATGCCGTTGAGGCCGTCCTTGAGCTTGTCGACGACCTCGGTCTGCGAGGCGATCGTGGGCTCAGCGACGCGGGCCTCGGACTCGCTGGAGATCTGGCGCTGCAGCGCGATCTTGGCGAGGTTGTCGAACTTGTCTGCGTCCGCGGTGTGGCCGATCGCGCGCAGCTCGTCAGCCTTGCGGCTGGCGGCGAGGGCCTTGTTGCCCCATTCGGCGGCGGCCTGCACGTCCTCCTGGTGGTCGCGCTCGAGCAGCCGCAGATTGCCGATGGTCTCGGCGATCGCCGACTCGGCGTCGGCGATGTTGTTCGTGTAGTCGCGCACGAGCTGATCGAGCATCTTCTGCGGATCCTCCGCCTGGTCGATCATCGCGTTGACGTTCGCCCGGAGGAGGGTGGAGATGCGGCCGAAGATGGACTGCTTTGCCATCATTGCTACTTCCTTTCTATCGAGATGTCAGATCTGTTCTGTGGAATTCTGGGGCGGGAGAGGGCGGATGTCGGACCGCCCGGCCGGCTCAGAAGCGACCTCCGCCGCGGCGGCCGCGGGTGCCGCCGCCGCCGAAGCTGCCGGGGCTCATCCGCCCGCCCCCGCCGCCGCCGAGCATGCCGCCGAAACCCCCGCCGCCGCCGAAGCCGCCGCCTCGGCCGCCGCCGAGTCCGCCGCCGCCGAGCAGGGAATTGATCACGAGGCCCCCGAGCACGGCGCCCATCATGTCGCCCCCGCCACGGCCACCGCCACCGCCGCCGAACATGCCCCCGCTCTGGCTCTCGAAGGCGCCCACATCGTTCTGGGCGTACTGGATCGCGTGGGCGGCGAGCTGGTTCGCGCGCTGCGCGTACGCCAGCGCCTGCTGCGGGTCGGATGCCTGCAGCTGCCGCGCCTGCACGAGGGAGGCGCCCGCCTCCGCGAGCCGCGTGCGCGCCTCGGCGCCGATGGCGCCGCGACGGGCGACGATGTAGTCCTCGGCGGCCGACACCTGCGCCTGGGCCTGCAGCATCGTCTGGCCGAGCATCTGCTGGGCGCGCTGCGCCTGCGTCGCCGCGTCGCGGATGCCCTGGATCAGCTGGTCGATCTGCGTGTTCGCGGCTTCGAGGCTCTGCAGGGCGACGAGCGGCCGGCGGGCGGCGCCCGTCATGTGGGTCCTGGCCTGCTCGATCTGCTGCCGCGTGGCCGCGATGACACCGGCCAGGCGCCCGTCCGGGTCGGGCAGGGCGGATGCCGTGGCGATGTCCTGCTCGAGTTCGGCGATGAGCGCGGTGGCCCGGGTCTCGCCTGCGGCGAGATCGGAGCCCAGCTTGGCGATCGCGTCCTGCAGCAGGCGCGCCTGCGCGACCGCCTCCTCCGCCGCCCGGATCCCGACGGCGGCTTCGCCGCCCTTGCCGGCTCCGATGTCGCGCTGCGCCTCGGCCAGCTGCTCGTCGGCGAAGGAGAGCCGCGACGCCGCCTGCTGCGGGTTGTCGGCCACGGTCGAGAGCGCTTCGGGGGAGTAGCGCCGGCCGAGCTCGGCGAGCGTGCTTTCCGCCCGGGGGATCGTGGCACCCACGGCGGCGCGCTCCTCCTGGACGCGGGCCAGAGCCTCGGGCGCGTTCTGCTCGAGCTTGCGCAGCTCGTCGAAGGCCGCCGCCTTGTCGTCGAGGCCGGAGTTCGCCTCCTCGCACAACCGGATGATCTCGGTGTTCATGGCCCGCACCTGCTGCTCGGAGTCGGGAGCGGCGTCGTCGAGCTGCTGCTGCAGCGAGAAGGCCTGCGTGAGGTTCTGCTTCGCCCTCGCGAGCGCCGCCTCGAACTCGGTCGTCGCCGCGTCGCCGAACTGCGCCCTGGCGAAGCCCAGTTCCTCCTCGCTGGTCCTGACCGCGTCATCCGTCTGGACGAGGGCCGAGCCGGCACGTCGCGCCAGTTCCTCGGTCGGGATCTGCTCGACGGCGGGCGCCGCCTGGCCGACCAAGGCCGGCTGCTTCCTCTTTCGCCGGCTGCGGATCACTAGCCACACGACGAGAAGCACCCCGAGGCCGATGACGAGGAACCACAGGATGCCGGTGAAGATCCCGCTTCCGGTGCCGGGCGCGGCCGGCGCGCCCGAGCCGCCGTCCGATGCGTCCTCGAAGCCGGCGGCCGCGGCATCCACTG
>DASUQB010000073.1:0-4774 GCA_036280835.1 Microbacterium sp.
GACAGGACCAGCGCGAGGATCCCGAACTTGCCCCGGAAGCGCAGACGCGCGAGCGCGTAGGCGCAGAAGGAGCCGACCAGCAGCGCGAGCGCAGTGGTCGAGAGCGAGATGATCGCGCTGTTGAGCAGCGCCCGCGTGAAGTCGGCGTTGTTGAAGATCGACTCGTAGTTCGCGAGCGTCGGATTCGGTGGGAACAGGGACGAGTCCCCCAGGTCGGCGCCCGTCTTGAGCGACAGGTTGACCAGCCAGTAGAACGGGAACAGGCAGAAGACCACGATCGCTCCGATCGCGACCCACATCCACCACGGCGTCCCGCCGCTCGGCTTGGGGGCCTTCGTCTTGGTCTTGGTGCGGGGCTCGGCCCGCTCGGCGACTGCTGCTTCGCTCGCCATCGCCTAGTCCTCCGCCAGGCCGCGGATGTTGCCGCCCACGGTCCAGATGTAGGTGAACGACACGATCATCACCGTGATGAACGTGAGGATCGAGTACGCCGCGCCGAGTCCATATATTCGGTTCTCCGCGAACGTCTGTTGCGCTATCAGCGACAGCGTCGTCGTCCCGTTCGCGCCCTTCGTCAGCACGTACGGGAGGTCGAAGATCCGCAGCGCGTCCAGCGTGCGGAAGATGAGGGCGACGAGGATCGCCGGGGTCAGCAGCGGCAGCGTGATCTTGCGGAACCGCTGCCACCCGGTCGCCCCGTCGACCTTCGCGGCTTCGTAGATGTCGCCCGGGATCACCTGCAGGCCGGCGAGGATCAGCAGCGCCATGAACGGCGCCGTCTTCCACACGTCGGCGATGATGATCACGATCAGCGCCTGCGGCTCCGATCCCAGCCACACCGTGTCCCCGCCGAGGATCTGGTTGACGAAGCCCTGCGGCGACTCGAAGATCGTCCGCCACATGATCGCGGTGACGACCGTGAGCACCGCCCACGGGACGAGCACGACCGTGCGCAGGAGGCCTTGGCCCTTGAACGCGGCGTGCATCGCCAACGCCATCGCGAGCCCGATGAGCAGCTCGAGGAACACACTCGCCGCGGTGAAGATGAGCGTGGTCACCATCGCGCTCCAGAAGTCGGAGTTCGAGAGCGCATCCTGATAGTTGCCGAGTCCGAACGGACCGGCCCAGCGCGACAGGCCGGCCACGCGGACGCTGTACTCGTGGAGAGACAGCCAGATCGCGTAGATGATGGGATACGCCGCGACGAGTGCGATGAGCACCATCGACGGCGTGACCATCCAGAACGCCAGCCCCTTCTCGGAGAGGCCCCGGGAGCGCCGCTGCTGCGGCGCTCCCGTCTGAGCGGTGGCTTCAGCCATGGCCTAGAAGGTCGCGAGCGCCTTCTCGATGTCGGACTGAGCCTGGTTCATCGCATCCTCCGGGGACTGCTGACCCGACAGCGCCGCGTTGACGTTCTTGTAGATCGCCTGCGAGATCTGCGGGTAGACGGGGGACACGGGCCGCGCACGCGCCTGGGTGATGGCCTGGCGCAGGTCGGTCGCGAACGGGATCGCCTCCTGGACCTCCGGGTCGTCGTAGACGGAGGCCTTGACGGGCGACAGCGAGAACTGCGCCGCGTACTCCTTCTGGATCTCCGGCGAGCCGATGTGCTCGATGAGCTTCAGCGCGGCGCCCGGGTTCTTCGAGTACACGGAGATCACGCTGTTGTGACCGCCGAGGATGCCGGCCTTCTCGCCGCCCTCGAACGTCGGCTGCGGGCCGACGTCGAAGTTGTCCTTGACGTTCTTGGCCTTCTGGTTGAGCGCGTACGCGTACGGCCAGTTGCGCATGTAGGCGTACTTGCCCGTCTGGAACGCCGTCAGGGACTCCGGCTCCATGTAGGTCGTCACGGCCTTGGGGGCCGCGCCGTTCTTGAGGCCGTCGGTCATGAGGGTCAGCGCCTTCACGCCCGCGTCGCCCTCGGCGATCGTCGCCTTGGTGCCGTCCTCGGAGAGCACCTCGCCGCCGGCGCCGAAGAACAGCTCCAGGAAGTCGCAGGTGAGGCCCTCGTAGGCCGCGCCCTGGTAGACGATGCCGCCCTCCTTCTGGGCCTGCTGGTAGACCTCCTGCCAGGTGGCCGGGATCTCGTCGACCTTGTCGGTGTTGTAGTAGAGGAGGCCGGCGTCGCTGGTCTCCGGGACGCCCCAGATCTTGCCGTCGTAGGTGACGGTCTCGACGGGCGCCTCGATGTACTCGGACTTCTTGTCCTCCATGTAGGGGGTCATGTCGTAGAGCCACTTCTGGGAGGCGAACTCCGCCGTCCAGATCACGTCGGCCGAGAACACGTCGCAGTCACCCGACTTCGCCTGCTGGCGCTGGATGAACTGGTTGCGCTGCTCGTCGGCGGAGGCCGGGAACTCGACGAGCTTGGCGTTCAGGTCCGGGCCGAACTTCTTGTTGAACTCGTCGATCATGTAATGGGCGTTGCCCGAGGTGTCCTTGCCCTGGCAGTAGGTGACCTCGCCCTTGGCGCTGTCGGCCAGGCTCGGGTCGATGACCTTGGCACCCTCGGTCGCGCCGGACTCCTCGGTGCTGCCGCCGCCACCGCCGCCACCGCCACCTTCGTCATCGCCGCACGCGGCGACGAACACGCCGCACAGAAGCACGGCGCACAACATCAGAATGAGACGCTTCGTCACTCCATCCTCCTCGGTCCTACGTCGGTGAAGCTTGCGAGATCATGCCATCCGTGGCGGTCTTGGGGCCGTGCTCCCCACGGCCCGTCTCACCCTCACGCGGCGGTGCAGTCGTACCCCGCACCACCAGCTCGAGGGACAGGTGCTGCCTCGCCTGGAGCACATCATCCCCTTCCAATGCCGAGAGCAGCAGCTCCGCTCCCCTGGTGCCGCTGTCCTCCAGCGGCTGCGCGACGGTGGTCAGGCCCGCGTAGCGGGCCAGCTCGACGTCGTCGAACCCGACCACCGAAAGATCGTCCGGCACGCCCATGCCGCGCTCCTCGAGCGTGTCGATCATGGCCAGCGCCTGCAGGTCGGAGGCCGCGAACACCGCCGTCGGCGGCGTCGCGAGCGCGAGCAGCTCCTCCGCGATCGCGGGCGCCTCGCGGCCGTGCGGGCGCAGCTTGACCAGCTCGGGGCGCAGCGGGACGCCGGCGTCGGCGAGCGCGCGCTGGTAGCCGATGCAGCGCCGCGAGCTGGCGGAGGCGCCGTGGACGCCGTCGTCGGTGTCGCCGGCGAACGCGATCCGCCGGTGCCCGAGCGAGAGCAGGTGCTCGGTCGCCATCCGGCCGCCCTCGAGGTCGTCGACGGTCACGGTCGCAACGGACTCGTGCGCGTGGTCGACGAGCACGACGGGGATGCCCGCGGCGGCGAGCCGGCGCAGGTCGGCCTTGGGCGGGGCGAGCGAGATCGTGAGCAGCCCGTCGACGCGCCCGATGACCGAGCGGAACACGCCCGTGCGCTGGTCGGGCCGCTCGACGTCGAACAGCACGAGCTGGTAGCCCGAGGAGGCGAGCAGCGGCGCGACGCCCCGGAGTCGCTCGATCACGGAGGGGCGGGTGAAGAAGGGGGCGATGACGCCGACGGAGCGGGTGCGGCCGGTCGAGAGGGCGCGGGCGGTGGCGTTCGGCTCGTAGCCGAGCTCGGCAACGACCTCGAGCACGCGCCTTCGCGTGGCCTCGCTCACCGCTGCCGAGCCATTGATGACGCGCGAGACCGTGCCCACGCCCACACCTGCCTCCTGCGCGACTCTCGCGATCGTTGTCACCCCTCCAGCTCCCCCTCGTGGAACCGCTTCCATCCAATCACGGAGCGCGCTGGACTGTCAACGGGCCGCACACGCCAGGGTGCGTATCCTGGCGCGCCATGGCCCGCTCCAACTGGTGGCGCGACGGCGTCCTGTACCAGATCTACCCGCGCTCGTTCGGCGACTCCGACGGCGATGGGATCGGCGACCTGCGCGGCATCACGGCGCGTCTGGACCACCTCGAGTGGCTCGGGATCGACGGCATCTGGCTCAACCCGACGTATCCGTCGCCCAACGACGACTGGGGCTACGACGTCAGCGACTTCACGGCGGTGCACCCGGACCTCGGCACGCTCTCCGACCTCGACGAGCTGATCGCGGAGGCCGGCAAGCGCGGGATCCGCGTGCTGCTGGACCTCGTCCCCAACCACACCAGCGACCGCCACGCGTGGTTCCAGGACGCCCTGAGCGGGCGCGACGCGCGCTATCGGGACTTCTACGTGTGGGCCGACCCGGCGCCGGACGGCGGGCCGCCGAACAACTGGATCTCGAACTTCGGCGGCTCGGCGTGGACCCTGCACGAGCCGACGGGCCAGTACTACCTCAACCAGTTCCTGCCGACCCAGCCGGACCTCAACTGGTGGAACGAGGACCTGCGCGAGGCGATCGACGAGGTGCTGCGGTTCTGGTTCGACCGCGGGGTGGCCGGCTTCCGGATCGACGTCTGCCACGCGATCGTCAAGGACCGCGAGCTGCGCGACGACCCTGCGCCGGATTCCGGCGACCACCCGCACGTCGTCAAGCGCGGGCTCAAGCAGGTGTACTCGATGAACCGGCCCGAGCTGCACGACGTGCTGCGCCGCTGGCGCGCGCTGACCGACGCCCGCGACGGCGACGAGCCGGTGCTCGTTGGGGAGACCTACGTGCTCGACCTCGAGCAGCTGATCCCGTTCTACGGCCTCGGCGAGGACGAGCTGCACCTCGCCTTCAACTTCCTGTTCTTCCACTGCGAGCTCGACCCGGCGCAGATGCGCCCGATCGTCGAGGGCGTCGAGCGGATGCTGCCCGAGGG
>DASUQB010000074.1:0-5019 GCA_036280835.1 Microbacterium sp.
GGATAGGCCGTCTGGGCGGCGGTGGAGGTGACGAACACGGTGTCGGCGTAGCCGTCGGCATCCGCCGCGCGTCGCAGGTGCGGAAGCAGGGCGGCGACGATGCGCTGGGCGGCGAGCACGTTGACATCGAACATCCACGACCAGTCCTCCGGTCGCGCGCTCTCGACGCGGTCCGTCCCCCGCGCGCCGCCCGCGACCTGCACGAGCGCGTGCACAGGACCGGACTCGGCGAGCCAAGCGGACAGGGCGTCGACATCGGCCTGACTGGTGAGATCGGCCGCGAAGACGGCCGCGCCGGTCTGGGCCTCGAGCGCCGCCAGGCGGTCGGCGCGGCGGGCCACGCCGACGACATCCCAGCCGCCCTTCCGCAGAGCGCGCACCGTCGCCTCGCCGATCCCGGAACTGGCACCCGTCACCACAGCGCGTCGCGTCGTCATCCCTCCACGCTACCCGCGAGCGGCCCGGTGCTCCGTCGCCCGTATTACGTCACATTTCCCATGCGTTGTTGACAACTCGGCCCGCCCGTACCGTGGCAGAACCGGGCGAGACGCTCCGGTCCACCCGACTCAGCGCAGGAGCACACCATGTCCGCACCCGAGAACTGGCGTTTCGAGACCAAGCAGATCCACTCGGGAGCCCAGCCCGACCCGACCACGAAGGCCCGGGCGACGCCGATCTACCAGACGACCTCGTACGTCTTCGACAACGCCGACCACGCGGCCAACCTCTTCGCGCTCGCGGAGTTCGGCAACATCTACACGCGCATCCAGAACCCGACGCAGGACGTCGTCGAGCAGCGTCTCGCCGCGCTCGAGGGCGGCACCGGCGCCCTCCTCGTGGCCAGCGGCCAGGCGGCCGAGACCATCGCGGTGCTCAACCTCGCCGAGGCCGGCGACCACATCGTCTCGTCTTCGTCGATCTACGGCGGCACGTACAACCTCTTCAAGTACACGCTCAAGAAGCTGGGCATCGAGGTCACGTTCGTCGAGAACCAGGACGACGCCGAGGAGTGGCGCGCCGCGGTGCGGCCCAACACGAAGCTCTTCTTCGCGGAGACGATCGGCAACCCGAAGATCAACATCCTCGACATCCGCCTCGTCGCCGACGTCGCGCACGAGAACGGCATCCCGCTGATCGTCGACAACACGATCGCGACGCCCTTCCTCATCAAGCCCTTCGAGTTCGGGGCCGACATCGTCGTGCACTCGGCGACGAAGTTCCTCGGCGGTCACGGCACCGTGATCGGCGGCATCATCGTCGACGGCGGGAAGTTCGAGTGGTCGAAGAACGTCGACAAGTTCCCCGGCCTCACCGTGCCCGACCCGAGCTACCACGGCGCGAGCTACACCGCGGCCGTCGGCGACGGACTCGCCTACATCATCAAGGCGCGCGTGCAGCTGCTCCGCGACCTCGGCGCCGCGATCTCGCCGCAGAGCGCCTGGCTGCTGATCCAGGGCATCGAGACCCTGTCGCTGCGCATCGAGCGCCACGTCCAGAACGCGCAGGAGATCGCCGAGTGGCTCGAGGATCAGGATGACGTCGCCTCGGTCAACTACTCGGGTCTGCCCACCTCGCCCTGGTACGCGAAGGCCAACGAGTACGCCCCGAAGGGCGTCGGCGCCGTGCTGTCGTTCGAGCTCAAGGGCGGCGTTCAGGCCGGTCGCGAGTTCGTCAACTCGCTGACGCTGTTCAGCCACCTCGCCAACATCGGCGACGTGCGATCGCTCGTCATCCACCCCGCTTCCACGACGCACTCGCAGCTCACGCCCGAGCAGCAGCTGACGACGGGCGTCACGCCGGGCCTCGTGCGCCTCTCGCTGGGTCTGGAGAACATCGAGGACCTCAAGGCCGACCTCGAGCAGGCGCTCGGAGCCGCCCGCCGCGTGGCGGAGGCCGCTCGCGCGTAGTCGTCGCGCGTCGACGGATGCCCCGGTCCTTCTCGGCCCGGGGCATCCGTCGTTCACACCGCCGGCGCGGCCTCCGCGGCGGATCCGTCCCACCACCGCAGCACTCGCAATGCGCGCAGGGTGACCCACCGGCTCGGGAATCCCTCCGCCTGATCCATCTCGAGATGGGCGGGGCCGGCATGCGCGTTCTCCAGCATCCAGAACCCCTCCGGCCTCCGCTTCGAGCGGAGCACCTCGATGGCCTCCGCGCACCGTTCGTCGCGCTCGGGCCGCGCGAGCCGGAAGTGGTCGAGGGCGCGCAGGATGTCGTAGAACCAGCGCACCGGGTCGGAGAGCATGAGCATCCGGGGGTCGGCCACCTCGCCGGAGGAGCGGCGGCGGAACAGCGCGCGGTCCAGGAGATACTCCTCGCCCGCTCGCCGCGCGTCCGCGGCCGCCGCGCCACCGCCTTTCGCCCGCTCCCACTCGAGCAGCCCCTCGACCGCGCAGATCGTGGAGTGGAACGAGGAGACGGCGTCCGGTCCTTCGGCCCAGCAGTTCCAGCCGCCGTCGCCCAGGTGAACCTCAAGCAGGCGCTCGACGATGCGACCGGCCTCCTCCCCGAAGTAGGCGCCGGATGCGAGGGCGATCCCGTTGATGCACGGCTCGGCCTCTCCGTGGAAGTACGGTTCGCCGTTGTACTCCCAGCGCGCGTTCTCCCGCACCAGCGCCAGCGCCCGCCCAGCCTGCTCGCTCTGCGGATCGAGACCGAACTCCCGCAGCGACTGGAGGGTGAAGTGCGTGGCGGTCCATGCGTCGAAGAACGGCTTCGACTCGTCCACCCAGCCCGGCCGGTACGTGCCGCCGTCCCACTGCCCGTCATCGCCCTGGAGGGACAGCAGGTGCGCACCCCATCCCTCGGTGGCCACCCGCGCACGCTCCGCCGCGACCTCGTGCGCCGGCGCGTCGGTCAGGTCGCGCAGCACCTGCCACCGGATCGCGGGATCGGAGTCGAGCAGCCATCCGAGAACGTCCATGCCGGCGAGTGTAGGTCGTGCCGGCGACGCCCGTCGCACGGAGAGCCGCCGATGCGCGCGAGCGTTCCCTAGAGTGTCGTCATGGATGACGCGGTCGCCTCGCAGTACGACACCTTCGGCCGCCACTGGGCGCACGAGACATCCCCGCTCTACGAGGAGTGGTCGGTCGGCATCGCCTCCGACCCGGAGCTGATCGCCCTCCTGGAGGGCCTGCCGCCCGAGAAGCGCCAGCCGAACCTCATCTTCGCGGCCGCCCGATGGGCCGGTTCGCCGCTCGTGGCCTACCCGGCGTGGCGGGACTGGATGGTGCGCAACTGGGACGCGGTGACCGAGGTCGCCCGGGCGCGCACCACGCAGACGAACGAGGCGGGACGCTGCGCGACGTGGATGCCGCGCCTCTCGCGCATCGACGGCCCGGTCGCCCTGCTCGAGGTCGGCGCAGCGGCGGGGCTGTGCCTGTTCCCGGATCGCTACGGCTACGAGTACACCACGCCCTCCGGCATCCGCCGCCTCGAGCCCGACGCGCCCGCCGGGGTCACCCTCCCGTGCCGGATCGACGACGACGACGCCGTGCCGACGCGCTACCCCGACGTCGTGTGGCGGCGGGGCATCGACCTGGCTCCCATCGACGCCTCCGATCCCGGTCAGATCGACTGGCTCGCCACGCTGATCTGGCCCGGCCCCGTGCACGACGAGCGCGTCGCCCGCCTGCGAGCCGCGGCGGCGGTGGCGGCCTCGGATCCGCCGCGGATCGAGCGGGGCGATCTGCTCGAACGGCTTCACGACGTCGCAGCGGAGGCACCGGCCGACGCGACGCTCGTCGTCTTCCACAGCGCCGTTCTGCTCTACCTCGACGACCAGCAGCGACGCCGCTTCGCCGAACTGGTGGGCGGGCTCGGCAGCGCCATCGATCGACGGGTTCTGTGGCTCTCGAACGAGACGGTGGGGACGCTCGACGAGATCGATGCCCAGGTGCCGGCTGGGCTCGACACGTGGCATCGGTTCGTGCAGACCGAAGACGGCCGCCCCATCGCGCTCGCTGGCCAGCACGGCGCCGTGTACGAGACCGCCGCGTTCCGCTCCTGAGGCGCGGCGTCAGGCCCGCGTCTTCGGGCGCACGTGCGAGAGGCCGCCGTCGACGGCGAGCACCTGTCCGGTGATCCAGTCGTTCGCCGGGTCGAGGAGGAAGACCACGGCGCGGGCGACATCGTCCGGCTCCCCCAGGCGCCCGAGCGCGTGCATCGCCTCGGACACCTTCCGCGACCCCTCGGTCGACGTCAGCGATGCGGTGAGCGGCGTGCGCGTGAGGCCCGGAGCCACGGCGTTGACCCGCAGGTTCTGCGACGCGTAGGACGCCGCGGCCGAGAGCGCGAGCCCCACGACACCGGCCTTCGCCGCGGCAATGGCCTCGTGGTTCGCGAGCCCGGCGAGCGCCGCCGCCGACGAGACGAGCACGAGCGAGCCCCCGCCGCGCATGTGCCGACCCGCTGCCCGCACGGTCGCGAAGGCGGTGGTCAAGGAGGCGCCGATGATCTCGTCGTACTGCTCGCGGGTGGTGAGGTGCGCGGGCTTGAGCAGCATCGACCCCGCGAAGCACACCGCCCCGTCGATGTCGCCGGCCCGCGCGAAGGCGGCGTCGACCGCGGCGAAGTCCGTGGCATCCAGCACCATGTCGGCCCCCGCGGCCCCGTTGCGTGCCGTCGTGAGCACCTCGTGTCCTTCTGCGCGCAGCAACTCCACGCTCGCCCGCCCGATGCCGCTGCCCGCGGCCAACACCAGAAATCGCGCCATGGCACCATTGTGGGCCGTAACACGGGCCGCTCGGCCGGCGGTGGGCCGTAGCCTGGGAACTCGCGTGGCCGCGACCCGATCGGACGACGCCCCGCCCCCGAAAGGCCTCGACTGATGGATTGGCAGACCTCGGAAGACACCGTGCCGTCGGCACCGGTGACGGAGGCCGACGCCCGGATGCTGCTGGGACGGCCCCCGGCCACGGGCGCGTGGCGCGACGGCGACCCGGTGGGCGATCGCCGCTTCGCCGCCTTCGGCGCCTTCCGCACCGAGGGCGGCGACGAGCTGCCTGGCTTCCGGCTCGC
>DASUQB010000075.1:0-4943 GCA_036280835.1 Microbacterium sp.
CACCGAGGACGACATGGCCCGGGCACTGCTCGTGCTGCTCGAGCGCGCGAAGCAGGTCGTCGAGCCCGCCGGTGCCGTGGGCGTGGCCGCGATGCTCGCCGGCAAGGTGCAGGCCTCGGGCCCGACGGTCACCGTGCTCTCCGGCGGGAACATCGACCCGCTGCTCCTGCAGCGCGTCGTGGCGCACGGGCTCTCGGCATCCGGTCGCTACATGACCCTGCGCATCCCGCTGCCCGATCGTCCCGGGATGCTGGCCCGCGTGGCCGAGCTCATCGCGGGCGCCGGTGCGAACGTCATCGAGGTGCTGCACACGCGGCACGGCCAGGGGATGCAGATCAGCGAGGTCGTGCTGCAGGTGAGCGTCGAGACCCGCGGCGAGGAGCACCGCGCGCTCGTGATCGACACCCTCGATGACGCGGGCTTCAGCCCCAGCGTCGTCGCGGACTGACCTCGCACGCGCCGCGTACCGACGCCGTGCGGCGCCTGTGGGCGGCTACTGCCCGGAGTAGGTCTCGACCTTGACGACCTCGACGCTGATCTGCTTGCCGTTGGGCGCGGTGTAGCTCGAGGACTCGCCCTCCTTGAGGCCGAGGATCGCGGCGCCCAGGGGGCTGGCCTCGCTGTAGACGTCGAGCTCGGAGTCCACCGCGATCTCGCGGTTGCCGAGCAGGAAGACCTCCTCGCCGCCGGCCACGATCGCCGTGACGACGGTGCCGGACTCGACGACGCCGTGGCTGGCGGGGGCCTCGCTGACGGTCGCGGTCTTGAGCAGGTGCTGGAGCGTGCGGATGCGCGCCTCCTGCTTGCCCTGCTCGTCCTTGGCGGCGTGGTAGCCGCCGTTCTCCTTGAGGTCGCCCTCTTCGCGGGCCGACGCGATGCGCGCGGCGATCTCCTCACGACCGGTGGTCGAGAGGTACTGAAGCTCGGTGTGCAGGCGGTCGAACGCCTCCTGCGTGAGGAACGTGACCGGGGCGTCGTCTACCACGGGATCTCCTTGAATCTGAGGGCGGGCCGCGATCGGCCTCGATGCGGGGGCGCGGGCACCGCCTATGTACACAGACGCCCCGGCTTTCGCCAGGGCGTCTGTGAATTGCAGTCCGTCAAGTCTACGTGACCCAGCAGGAGTGGACCAAACCCGTCGTGGCGCGGGCGACGGTCGGCACGGTCTCCTCGAAGGCCCGCGAGTTCTCCTCCGACGGCGCGTATTCGACCACCCGCCAGCCCACGACGCCGAAGTCCTCGTCGAGCGCCTCGAGCGCGCACGCGAAGCCGGCGCCGGACGGGGGAGTCACCTGGAAGAGCACCGTCACGGTGCGGTCGTCCACGACCTCGTGCCCCGTGTTGTCGTAGCCCACCGTGCTGAGCGAGGTTCCGACGGTGACCCAGGCGAGGGCGCCGATGGATGCCGCGGCCAGCGCGCCGACGATGATCCAGGCTGCGCGACGCCGGCCGGGCCGCCGGGCGCGGCCGTAGCGCTCGTCGAGCTCTTCCTTCGTCGTCATCGGTTCCGTCCAGTGCCGGGGCATCGAGTGGTTAGGCTGGAATCCAGGCTATGCGCTGCGGCGCGGAACGAAGGACACGATGCACGCACTCGCCGCCGCCCTCGACGGGGTCCGGGCCGCGGTCGCCGGGGGCCTCGCGACGCCGAGTCCCGTGCCGACGGTCGACCCGCAGCTCGTGACTCCCGGGCCCTGGGGCTTCGCGGCGATCGTGTTCATCGCCCTCGCGGTCGTCTTCCTGGTGTGGGACATGCAGCGGCGCGTCCGCCGCACCCGCTACCGCGAGGAGATCAACGAGGAGCTCGACGCCGAGCAGGCGGCCGCGCGTCAGGCCGAGGCCGCCGAAGAGGCGTCCGACGTCGACGACCAGTCGATCGACCCCGGGGGCCCGCGCCCCTGAGCTCAGCCGGGCAGGCCCAGCGACGGCGAGTAGGGCGCGAGGGCGATCAGCAGGCACGCCGTCCAGTGGCAGAGGAACGCCAGCATGGTGCACACGTGGAAGATCTCGTGGAAGCCGAAGTGCCCCGGCCAGGGGTTCGGGCGCTTCATCGCGTAGACGATCGCGCCGCCCGTGTAGAGGAGCCCGCCGATGATGACGAGGAACATCATCGCGGCGTTGGCGCGGAGGAGGTCGGGCAGGTACATCACGGCGGCCCATCCCAGGGCGAGGTAGAGCGCGACGTACAGCCAGCGGGGCGCGCCGATCCAGAAGACGCGGAACAGGATGCCGAGGAGTGCGCCCGACCACACGACGAACAGAAGGATCGTGCCCTGCCCCGGTGGCAGCGCCAGCACCGCGATCGGCGTGTACGTGCCCGCGATCAGCAGCAGGATGTTGGCGTGGTCGATGCGCTTGAGCACCGCCTTCGTCTTCGGGCCCCAATCGAAGCGGTGGTAGAGCGCGGAGTTGCCGAACAGCAGCAGCGACGAGGCCACGAACACCGCGCACGCCCACTTCGCCGCCGCACCCTCGGCGACGAGGACGAGCACGATCCCCGTGACGATCGCCACGGGGAACATCGCCGCGTGGATCCAGCCCCGCCACGAGGGCTTGATGTCCACGTGCGCGTCGACGGCCGCGGCCTCCATGAGCGGCAGCTCGGGCACATCGGGAACTCGGCTCTTCGCGCGGCGGATCACTCCTCGAGGGTATGCCCTGCCGCATGCCCGGAGGGTTACATGCCCCGCATCCGAGCAGGCGGAGGGGTAGCGTAGGGGCGTGAACCGAGCCGCATCGAATGAGGGACGCGGTCCCCTCTACCGGCTCTACATCAATCGCCTGCGCCGGCGCATCTCGCCGGACAGCGTTCCGAAGCACGTCGCCATGATGATCGACGGCAACCGGCGGTGGGCGAGGCAGCTCGGCTACTCGACCGCGGCACACGGGCACCGCGCGGGCGCCGCGAAGATGCGCGAGTTCCTGGAGTGGTGCGACGACGTCGGCATCCGCGTCGTCTCGCTCTACCTGCTCTCCAACGACAACCTGCGAAAGCGCGACTCGCAGGAGCTCGACGACCTCATCGAGATCATCGCCGAGCTCACCGACGAGCTCTCGACCGGACGCGACTGGCGCGTGCAGCACGTGGGCCGGCGCGACCTGCTGCCCCCCGAGCTCGCCCGCGTGCTGGGTCAGGCGGAGGAGCGCACCCGCGGACACCACGGACTGCACGTGAACCTCGCGGTGGGCTACGGCGGGCGCAACGAGATCGTGGATGCCGTGCGCAGCATCATCGCCAAGCACGAGCGCGACGGGGGCACCCTCGAAGAGCTCGCCGCGAACCTCACCCCGGAGACGATCGGCGAGCACCTCTACACGGGCGGGCAGCCGGACCCCGACCTCGTCATCCGCACGTCGGGGGAGCAGCGGCTCTCGGACTTCCTGGTGTGGCAGAGCGCGCACAGCGAGTTCTACTTCGTCGAGGCGCTGGGCCCCGATCTGCGCGAGGTCGACTTCCTGCGGGCCATCCGCGACTTCGCCTCGCGCGACCGTCGCTACGGCAGCTGAGCCCTCGCCCGCCGGACGGGACGGCCGCCCACGCGTGCGGCGCAAACTGCCATGATGTCACGGTGACCACGATGGAGGCGTACCAGTCCTCGTTCGACGGCGAACCCGGATATCTGAACTGGGCCGCGTTCGGGCCCCTCTCGCCCGATGTGCGGAGCGAGGTGCACGCGGATGCCGAGCTGCTCGGCTCCGGGAGATCCTCCAGCATCGACCTCGTCGCAGACCATGCGCGCGAAGCGCGGGCGCTCGTCGCCGAGCTGATCGGCGGGGACGAGGACCAGGTGACGCTGCAGCCATCGACGACGTACGGGCTGATGCAGGCGCTGTACGGTCTCAGGGGCGACGTGATCGCCTCCTCCGCGGAGTTCCCCAGCATCACGGTGACCCTGACGCGCGCGGCCGACGCGCTGGGGCGGGTCATCCCGCGATGGATCTCGCCCGAGGGCGGGGCGGTGACGGCCGAGGCCGTCCGCGACGCGCTCGATGACGACGTCTCCGCGCTCGTGGTGAGCCTCGTGGACTTCCGCACCGGCTACCGCGCAGATCTCTCGGCGCTGCGGGACGCGATCGGACCCGACCGGCTGCTCATCGTCGACGCCATCCAGGGATTCGGCGTGGTGGATGCCGACTACCTGGCGGCCGACGTGGTCTGCGCCAACGGCTACAAGTGGCTGCGCGCCGGCCGCGGCACCGGCTTCGCCTGGTTCGGGGACCGGGCCCTGGAGCGGCTCGCACCGGTGCTCTCGGGGTACCAGGGCGTGGACGGCGACCTTCCCGTCGACGAGGTGCCGCGCCCCGCGGCATCCGCTCGAGCCTTCACCGTGACGAGCCCCGACTTCCTCGCGGCCGCGCGCCTGGCCACGGGGCTGCGGGAGGTTCGGGATGCCGGCGTCAGCCGCATCGAGTCCGAGCTCGTCGCGCGCACGAGGGACGTCATCCACTCGGCCGACCGGTTCGACATCCCCGTGGTGACGCCCCGGGAGCCGGAGCACCGTGCCGGGATCGTCGCGCTCGCGCCCCACCCGCAGGATGTCGCTCCTCTGGGCGCCGCCCTCGCCAATCACGGCCTCACCGTGACGGCGCGATCGGGACAGATCCGCGTCGCGCCCCACGTGGGCACGGGCGCGGAGACCCTGCGGCTCTTCGGGGACGCGCTCGCCGCATTCGCGCAGACACGCGTCTGGTGAGCCCCGCGTCTGGCGGCCGCCCGGAATTCACACGCCCGTAACCCCGGAGAAGGCGTGTCGCCCGCGCGCACGAGAGCTTGCGGACGTACGTTCATCTCATCGGGCAAGGCGCCCGGTCGAGTCGGCCTTCAGGACCGCGACTCGTTGCCCTGGTCGACTCGAGGACTGCCGGGATCCGTCCCGGGTCGGGAGTGGGTTGTGACCACACGAGCACCAGAGCAGCCGGGCCACCGGGCCACCCGCCGCGAGAGC
>DASUQB010000076.1:0-15416 GCA_036280835.1 Microbacterium sp.
GGTGGACGGCGGCTCGGAGAACGACACGATCCTCGCTCAAGGCTCCGGATCGGGCAGCGTCCTCTCCGGCGACAGCGGAAACGACACCATCACCGTCGCCGGGACGGGCACCGCAACGGTCAACGGCGGCGACGGCAACGATGTCCTGCGGCACACCGGCACCGGCACGGTCACGCTCAACGGCGACGGCGGCGACGACCACCTCTTCGGCGGCCTCATCACCGACATCCTCAGCGGCGGCGACGGCAACGACACCCTGTCCGGCCTGGCTCAGCGCTACGACGGCGGCGCAGGCGACGACCTCATCACCACCACCGCGGAGATGTTCACGTCGACCGACACCCAGGTCGTCATCGGCGGCACCGGCACCGACCGGTTCGTGCTGGTGCTCGGCGGCGGCGACGACCAGCTCACCGTCGTGAACCCGTCGACCGGGGTGCTCAGCCACACCCTCGGCGGGCTCACGCGGACGAGCTCGGGCATCGAGAACCTCGTGATCGACGCGGGCGCCGGTTCGGACCAGATCATCCTCTCCGACGTCACCGCGGTCGGCGCCGACGGCGTCCAGACCGTCGAGATCCTGATGGGCAGCGGCGGCAACGACCTCGTGACGATCCTGGGATCCGACACGGCCGGCGACACCTTCGCGATCTCCACCGACGGCATCCGCGCCAGGATCGTGCGCTCGACCGCCACCTCCTACACGGTCTGGGTCACCGGCGGCGTGCGGGCCCAGGGCGACGCCCTGTTCATCGACGGCCGCGGCGGCGGCGACTCCCTCGACGCCTCCGGCGTCACCGCCGACCTGCTGGCGCTCACCCTCATCGGCGGCACCGGCAACGACGTCCTCATCGGCTCGCGCTTCGATGACGTGCTGGACTCGGGCGCGGGCGACGACACGGTCACGGGCGGCCTCGGGCATGACACGTTCGTGGATGCCGGGGGCAGCGACACCCTCGTGGAGTCCTTCGCCTCCGGCGACTTCGGCCTCTACGGAAACCTCCTGATCGTCGGCATCGCCGTCGGCACCGACTTCGGGATCGGCTCCATCGCCGAAGACCTGAAGGGCATCTTCGAGATCGCCCGGCTCACCTCGACCGGTTCCGGCGCCACGACGATGCTCGTCGGCGACGCCGACGGCAGGGTGATCGTGGCCGGCGCGACCCGCACCGCCAATCCGTGGACCGGCACCGCCTTCCTCGACGCCGGTGCCGGCAACGACCTCGTCCGCATCGAACTGACCCGCTCGACGGGCATGGCGGTGCACGTGAAGGATTCGGCGGGCACCGACCGCCTCGAGGTGTGGGGCTCCACGGCGCCCGATGACCTCATCGTCGATGTCGTCGCCGCGCCGACCGCCGGCACCGAGGCGAACCGCATCCGCCGCGTCTCCTTCGACGGCGCCGGAGTCATGACGACCCTCGGCTCGATCACGCACTCCGGTGTCGAGCTCGTCGAGATCCGCACCCTGACCGGCGGCGACCGGGTGGCTGTCCGGGCCATCCAGGTCGAGCACCGCATCTCCACCGGCGAGCACACCGACCGCGTCGCAGTGGGGTCCAACGCCGCCGGCGCCGGCACGACCAGCGGCGCGTGGACGAACACCGGCGGCACCGTGAACGGCATCAGCGCGGCCCTCGTGATCGACGGAGGCAACGGCCCGGGCGCCGCGACCGGCACCGACCTGCTCTCCATCGACGACACCGGCGACGGCGCCGCCAACACCGGCGAACTGACGTCGACGACGATCACCGGCCTCGGCATGAGCGCGGGCGTCACCTACGCGGCGTTCGAGCAGCTCACGATCGATCTGGGCTCCGGCGGCGACACCTTCACCGTGCACTCGACGCACGCCGGCACCACCGCGCTCACCACCAACGACGGCGCCGACGTCGTCGTCATCCGCACGGTCTCCGGCGCGACCACCGTTCACACGGGCGCCGGCGCCGACACGGTGCGCATCAGCTCGACCCTGAGCGGCATCGGGGGAGTCCTGACCGGCATCACCGCCCCGCTGACCCTGACGGGCGGCACCGGGGCCGACACGCTCTCCCTCGATGACGCCGCCACCGTGCTCGACCGCGTCGGCGTCCTCACCGGCACCGCGATCTCCGGCCTCGGCATGACGGGCGGGATGCCGGTGCCCACCCTCGTCCAGGTCGTCACGGTGCTGGGCGCCGTCGACGGCAGGTTCGCGATCACCGTCGCCGGGTTCGGAACGACGGCGCAGCTCGCCTTCGACGCCACCGCCGCACAGGTGCGGGCGGCGCTCGAGGCCCTCGTGGGCACCGGCAACGTCGTCGTCACCAAGGCCGGCGGCCGGTGGACGATCGCCTGGGCCGGTGCGCTGGCCGGTGCCGCCGGGCGGGCGCGCACGATCTCGCTGACGGCCGTCGCCGGGCACGCCCTCGTCCCCGCGGCGGGGGGCTCGGTCACGACGGGTGTCCTTCGGATGACCGACGGCGGCGTCGACTACACCCTCTTCGAGGCGCTCGACCTCATCCTCGGGTCGGGATCCGACGTGCTCACCGTCGACTCGACGCACGCCGGCACGACGACCGTGCACGCCGCGGACGGCAACGACCGCGTCTTCATCGAGGCGCTCTCGGGGACGACGACCATCCAGGGGCAGAAGGGCGACGACTGGCTCGTCGTCAACGCCGCTCCGGGCCCCGTGGGCACCAATCCCATGGCCGGCCAGACGCTGAACCTCGACGGCGGCGCGAACTCCGACTACTTCCTGATCGACCTGTTCGGCGCGGGAAACAGCCGCATCAACACGATCGACGTGCTCGACGGGGGCACCAACGTCCTGGTCGTCAACGGCTCGGCGCTGAGCGACACCTTCCTCCTCCGGGCGAGCGCGACGCGCGGTCTGATCGCCCTGCTGTCGGCCCCGGGCGCCGTCTTCGGCCAGTTCGGCGCCGTGGAGAAGGTCACCTACGGCCAGGAGATCACCGGCGGCGTCGTGGTCAACGGACTCGCCGGCGACGACAGCTTCGCCTTCGACGACACGGCATCCACGGTCGTCGTGAACGGCGACTCGGGCAACGACACCTTCCGCTTCGGCCAGCTGTACACGTCCTACGTGGCAGACCCCGAGTTCCCCGCCACCGCGTTCTTCGCGTCCACTCGCGGGCTGCTCACCCGGGGCGTCTCGTACACCGCCTCCGTCTTCGGCGGCACCGGTGACGACGTCTTCCAGGTGTTCCGCAACGTCGCGACGCTCAACCTCTACGGCGACGCCGGCGACGACACCTTCGTCATCCGCTCCTTCGTCGGCGAGTCCGAGCTGACCGCGCTCAACGCCGGCGAGGGCCGCAACTTCATCGAGTACGCGACGAACGCCCCGGTCAACATCGACGGAGGATCCGGCTACGACGTCGTCGTCATCATCGGCACCGAGTTCGGCGACACCTTCGTCATCACCGCGACCGGGGTCTACGGTGCCGGGCGCGTGCTGCGGTACATCAATGTCGAGCGGGTCTCCATCTACGGCATGGAGGGCGACGATGTCTTCCACGTGCTCTCGACGAACCCCGCCATCGAGCTGTCGATCTTCGGCGGTCTCGGCTCCGATCGCGTGGAGGTCGGCAGCGCCGCCCCCGCCGTGCAGGCCGACGACCTGCTCGGGCACACCGGCCTCGTCCGTCACGGCGTGGAGAGCACCGTCGCCAACAGCGCCTGGGCGCTGCTCCCGGTCAACGGCATCGCGACCGAGATCATGGACGACGACGAGCCGACCGTCGTCATCGCGCCGCTGGGCGGCGCATCCCTCGTCCTGACCGAGGGCGGGGCGCCCGGTGCCGTGACCGTGCGTCTCACCAAGGCGCCGCTCACCACCGTCCGGGTGACCCTCGTCGGCCCGGCGATCGACCCGACGTCCACGAGCCGCGGCCGCTCCATCGAGCTCTCCGTCGACGGCGGCGCGAGCTGGCAGACCTCGGTGACGCTCGTCTTCGCGCCCGGCGACACCGCAGAGCGCTCGGTGCTGGTGCGGGCGATCGCCGACCTCGCCGCCGAGGCCGAGTGGATGTCGCCCATCGACGTCGTCGTCACCGGCGGGGAGTACGCGGGCGCCCTCGTCGCCACGACGTTCGTCCGCGTCATCGACGACGATGCGCCGGCCGTTCCGGTCGTGGTGCCGGACGGCGGAGTGCGCGTCGTCGAGCCGTCGGGCGGGGCGGGCGGCACGACCGCGACCTACGAGGTGCGCATCACGTCGACGCCCGTTTCCCCCGTGACGGTGCTGGTCACCGCGCCCGCCGGCCTGCGGATCTCGGCCGACGGGTCGACCTGGGTCGCCTCCCTCGTCCTCACCTTCACCTCGGCGGGGGCCCGCACCATCCACGTGCGCGCCGTCGACGACACCGCGGTCGAGGGGCAGCACGTCGAGGGCATCACCGCCGTCGTGACCTCCACCGACCAGAAGCTCGGCACGATCGGCGCCACCGGCGGAGTCGCGGGCGAGTTCGCCTTCGCCGGCATGACCGCGGCCGCCGGCAGCCTCAAGGGACACCTGATCCGCATCACGAGCGGCGCCGGCGCGGGGCAGGTGCACCGCATCTGGAACAACACCGCCACGACGATCGAGATCGAGGGGGAGTGGGACGTCGCGCCCGCCCTCGGCGATTCGTTCGTCATCACCGGCTACACCGCCCCCATCACTCAGGCCGCCCTGCAGGGCACCGTCTCCGCGATCTCGGCCGACGGCCGCACCGTCACCCTGACCGGCGTCGCGCTGCCGACCGCCGGCGGGGGACTCACGGGCGCCCTTCTGCGGGTGGTCGGTGCGAACGGCACCGCGACCTACCGCACCATCGCCACCAACACGGCGACCACGATCACCGTCACCGACCCGTGGGGCGCCGCCGCCTTCACGCCGGGGGTCACCCAGGTGTACATCGCCGAGATCGCCGGCATCGTCGTGGCGGGCGTCAACGCGCTCGTGCACGACGGCGACACGGCCGGTGTGGTGATCACGCCGATCGGCGGCGACATCCGTCTCGTGGAGGGCGCGACCGGCACCCAGTTCGGCGCCCAGGCCCGCTACACCGTCCGCCTCACGAAGGCGCCGGCGGCGGGCGAGACGGTGACCGTGCGGGTCAACGCGATCGCCTCCTTCACGCTCGACATCGGCGGACCGGACTGCGGCCTGCCGAACGGCTGCCGGGCCGCGCAGCTGGAGTTCTGGAACGGCTCGGCGTGGGTCGGGCAGCTCGCGCTGACCTTCACCGCCGGCAACTGGGCGACGGCGCAGACGGTCATCGTGCGCGCGATCGACGACGCGGTCATCGACGGCGGCGACGTGCAGGAGTTCGCCGACGCGGCCCGCCGGGTGCACCTCATCCAGGGCCCGCTCTCCGTCTCCGGCGGCGACGACCCCCACCCGCCCGTGCGGCTCGAGCTCGACGACTACCTGCCGATCGTCCTGCCGGGCGAGCAGTCCAGCACGCCGCTCCCGGTCACGGCCAGCACCGCCGACGCCATCGAGAGCGCCCAGGTCGACACACTCGTCATCCACAACGAGGGCAGCCCGGCGAACGACACAGGGGTGCTGACGAGCGATCGGATCACGGGCCTGGGCATGGCTCCCGACCGCTCCCTCGCCGGCCGGCCCATGCCCGGCGGCATCCGCTACACCGAGTTCGAGGACCTCACGATCCTGCTCGGCTACGGAGACGACGTCTTCACGGTGCAGGGCACCCATGCCGGCACCACCACGATCGACGCCGGCCCCGGCGATGACGTCATCACCGTCCGCACCATCGACGGCCACACCCGCGTGGTCGGCGGCCCGACCAGCTCCGCGACGCCTCTGCTGGGAAACACCGACGACGACACGTTCCACATCGGCACGGTATCCGGACTGCTCGACCTGCTCGCCGCGCTGCTCGTGCTCGAGGGCGGTGTCGGCAAGGACGTCGCGAACCTGAACGACTTCGGCGACGCGCAGAACAACCTCGGCTGGCTGACGCAGGACGCCCTGACCGGCCTCGGCATGGCGCCTCGCGCCGGTACCGATTCGCTCGGACGCCCGCTCGACCGCCTCTACTCCGTGACCCCGCGTGGCGCGACGTTCACGATCCTGCTCTCCCAGGTGCAGGGCGGCGTGGCCACCGGCATCGGCGCTCTCACGTTCGCGGCGGGCACATCGGCCGAGGTCGTGCGGGCCGCGCTGCAGTCCCTGCTGTTCCCGACGACGCCCGGGGCGGACGCCGGCGTGTCCATGAGCTGCGGCGACGAGGATGCCACCCGCTGCGCGGCCAGCGTCTACGTCTGGCTCGTGGGCGGCACTTATCTGATCGGCTTCCGCGGCGAGGTCAACGAGGACACCGCGCAGCCGGTCACCATCCAGCTCGCCGCGATCGGCGGGACGGATGTCGCCACCGACGTGACGGCCCGCGCCGGCATCCGGTACCACGGCCTCGAGACGCTGAACCTGTCGCTCGGCTCGGGCCACGACGTGCTCAACGTGCGCGGCACGCTGCCGGTGACCAACGTGTTGCTCGGTGCGGGCGATGACCGCGTGTACATCTCGTCGCGCGCCGACGCAGGGATCGCGGAGAAGCCGGAGTTCCTGGCTGGCGACCTCGACGCGATCGCGGGCACGCTCAACCTCGACCTCGGCGCCGGTCGGCACACCCTGCTGCTCAGCGACGAGGGCGCCGCTGCGGGCGACGCGAACGTGCTCATCACCGACGTCCCGAGCGTCGCGATCGCCCGCGATGCCGCCCTCGCCGCCGACGGGGAGATCTTCGTCACCGGACTCGCCCCCGCCGGGATCTCGTGGCGCGCCGCGCCCTCCGGAACCTTCGCCGACGGCATCCGCATCTGGACGAGCGGCTCCGCCGACACGATCCGCATCGACGGCACCCATACCCGCGACGGCGTGCGCACCACCACGTGGCTGAACACCGGGCTCGGCGACGACACCGTGACGGTCGATCTGCAGGCGCACGAAGACGGCTTCTTCGTGCTCAACACGCAGGGCCCGAACGACAACCTGCTCGACCTCGACGCGGACCTCGACGACGGCGACGAGCCGCTGCGCGCCGATGCGGTCGCCGGCATCACGGTGACCCGGGCGGGCGTCACCACGACGATCGATCCTGCGCGCTACGTCACCTCGACGCGCCTCGACACGATCGGCCTCTTCGACTCGCTGCTGCCGGGCGACATCGTCACCGTCACCCTGCGCCTGACGTCCTGGGCGGTCCAGACCGGCGGTACGTTCGATCTCGGCTCGACGGCCGGCCTCATCGGGTACCGCGTCTGGGTGAACGGCCGCCTGCTCGCGGCATCCGAGATCACCGCATCCGGCTCCCTCCTCACCTTCGCCACCGGCGCGCAGCGCGGCGGAGCCGCCGCCCACGTCCTGGTCGAGGTCACCCGCAGCTCGTCGCAGCAGTTCGCGATGCCCGCCTCGGGCGCGATCCTGCCGGCCGGCGCGACCGACGACGACCTGGTGAACGGCCAGACCTCGACCCTCCCGCTGGTCGTCTTCGGCGGCATCGGCGCCGACAGGCTGCACGGCGGCACGGGCGGCGACATCGTCTTCGGCGACCGGGGACTCGTGCAATGGGTCGACGCGAGCGGCGCGGTGGTCGCGCAGTCCGGCAACGGCGGCGTCGGCGACTTCACCGACGGCGCCGTGCGCCCCGTCGGGCTCGTCACCACGGTCGATCCGACCATCGGGGGCGCGGACCTCATCACGACCGGTGTCGGCGCCGACGTGGTACTCGGCGGCGCCGGCGGCGACATCATCACGACGAACCGCGGCGAGACGGCCGCCACCCCCGACGCGAGCGGGCTCGTCTTCGGCGACCACGGCCTGATCGACTGGGTCGGCCAGGACGCCGCTTCCGCCGACATCGACCGGCTGTGGTCCATCGACCCGGCCTTCGGCGGCGCCGACACCATCTCGACCGGGCGCGGCGACGACCTCGTCGTCGGCGGCCTCGGCGCCGACGTCATCTCCGTCTCCGACGGCCGCAACGTGGTGCTCGGCGACAACGGCCGGTTCACAGCCGCCGTCGGGCCTGCCACCCCCGCCTGGGGAGCACTGGCCCTGACCGCCGGCCGGATCGAGACGACGTCCCCGACCCTCGGCGGCGCAGACACCATCACCTCCGGCGCCGGCATCGACCTGGTGCTGGGCGGTGCGGGCGGCGACGCGATCGCCGTCGGCGGCAACGACGACACCGTCGTGGGCGACCACGGCTTCATGGACATCGCGGTGCGGGCGGGCTCCCTCCAGGTCGTGGCCATCACCGTGACCGACAACGCCGGCGGCGGGAACGACGTCGTCCGGGGCGAGGGCGGCCGCGATCTGCTCATCGGCGGCACCGGCAGCGACCGCATCGACGGCGGCGCCGACGAAGACCTGATCTTCGGCGACAACGTCTCGCTCGACCGCTCGGCGACCTTCGGCGACCACCGCAGCCCGCGCTTCCGGGTGCTGAGCGGAACCGAGATCTACAGCACGGCGCTCCTGACCGCCGGGAACGCGCTCGTCACGGCGGCGTGGCAGAACAGCCCGGCGGGCGCGACCGCCTGGACCGACTTCCGCATCACCTTCCTCGACCACGCGCTCGACACGCCCGCCGACCGGTTCGGCAGCGACTACATCGCCGGCGGCGCGCACGATGACATGATCTTCGGCCAGCTCGGCAACGACGTCATCCAGGGCGACGGCTCGATCGACATCGCGGTGGGCGCGGTGCGCGACGCGAACGGGCTGCTCGTGCTGGCACCGTCCGTCGAGGCGACCACCGACGGCGACGACTACATCGAAGGCGGCGGCGGGTCCGACGTCGTCTTCGGCAACCTCGGCCGCGACGACATCATCGGCGGCAGCTCGTCGCTGTTCTCCCTGACGACGAAGGCGCAGCGACCGGACGGCGCCGACCTCCTCTTCGGCGGTGCGGGCACGGATGTCGGCCGCAACGACGACAGCGCCCTGCACGGTCGCGACTCCGACAACATCGTCGGCGACAACGGCAGCATCCTGCGGCTCGTCACCGCGGGCACCGGCGGCGCGACCGCGTACCGCACCTTCACCTATGACGGCTACGGCGAGACCGTGCGGCTGCTGCCGCGGGCCGTCGAACTGCTCGATTACACGCCGGGCGGCCCCGACTTCGCGTCCTCGGCGCTCACGGGCGACGTCATCGGCAACGACGAGGTGCACGGCGAGTCGGGCGACGACACGGTCTACGCGGGCGGCGGCAACGACGTCGTCTTCGGCGACGCGGGCGACGACGACCTGATCGGCGGCTGGGGCCACGACTGGATCTCCGGCGGCACCGGCGTCGACGGCATCCTCGGCGACGACGGCCGCATCTTCACCAGCCGCAACGGGTCCACCGAGCCGCTCAACGGCGTCACGGCGGTCAACGTGCAGGTCGAGATCGCCACGCCCGGCCGCGTGCAGGTCGCCGTCCTCTACCCGGCCGGCAGGCTCAACAAGCGCGTCGACCTCACGCCCTTCGCGGTGAACAACCAGGTCCTCGACACCCTGTACGCCGCGAAGCACGCCAACGACCTGCTCTTCGGCGGCTGGGACGGCGACTTCATCCACGGCGGCTCGGGCGACGACGGCATCTCCGGCGGCGAGGCCCTGACCCTCGCGTACGGCGTCGGCGGCATCCGCAGCGACTTCACCCGCCCGTTCAACAACGGCGCCCTGCTGGGCTTCGACGCCACCGCCGGGGAGTTCGTCCTCTACGACGAATACGCCCCGATGATGAAGGTCATGGTCAGCGGCGGCGAATGGATGCTGAACTTCGACCACACCGAGGGTCGCTTCGACTCCGTGGCCACGACGACGCGCACCGACGGCGACGACGCGCTGTTCGGCGACCACGGCAACGACTGGATCGTCGGCGGCACCGGCCGCGACACCCTGTGGGGCGGCTGGGGCAACGACCTCCTGAACGCCGACGACGTGCTCACCACGGCCGGCGGCCTCAACAGCCAGCCGGACACCAACGTGTCGTACGAGGACCGCGCGTTCGGCGGCGCGGGGCTCGACGTGCTCATCGCGAACACGGGCGGCGATCGCCTCATCGACTGGGTCGGCGAGTTCAACAGCTACCTGGTGCCGTTCTCGCCCTTCGGGCTCGGAACGGTCAGCCGCCAGGTGGCCCCGGGCGTCTACGACTTCCTGTACCGGCTCGCCGCGGCCCAGGGCGCGGACTTCACGATCGCCCAGCTCGCGGGCGACATGTCCGCGCCGCGCAACGGAGAGCCGTTCGGCGAGATCGGCCTCGTCACCCAGCAGGATGCCTTCTGGCAGGACCAGACCGGCGGGCCGCGCGACCCGCAGCCGGGCAACGTGCCGGGCGGCAAGAGGGACGTCCTGAGGTCCGCCGAGTTCAGCACGGGCACCGCGGAGGACTTCTTCACCGACTCCGGCGCGTTCGGCGTCGAGGGTGGCACGCTCACGGTGACGGCGAGCTCGACGAGCGGGGATGCCGCGGCCGTCTACTTCATCGACCAGTACCTGCCGATCTACTTCGAGATCCACGCGCAGATCAACCTCACGAAGCCCACGGGCGGCTGGAAGGCCAACGCCTTCGTGATCTTCGACTATTTCGGCCCGACCGACTTCAAGTTCGCGGGCGTGGATCAGTCCACCAACAAGCTGGTCATGGGCCGCAGGACGGCGGCGGGATGGATCGTCGACGTCCAGGCGTCCGTGGTCGGCGGCGTGAAGTACAACACCTGGTACACGATGCTGGTGGCCGTCAACGGCACCACCGTCACGGTGCTGCTCGACGGGAAGGCGGCCTTCACGCACACCTTCGCCGCCCGGATGCTGGACGGCGCCGCCGTCGGCCTCAACAAGGGAATGGTCGGGGTCGGATCCGATCGCTCCCGCGGCAAGTTCGACAACATCTCGGTGCAGGTACTTCCGCCCGCGATCACACTGGATGTCACCGAGGGCTTCACCACCGGCGCGGGCGTCGTCGCGGGCGCAGCGGGAACCTGGTCGGCATCCGGCGGCTTCCTGAACGGATCGACCCCCGCCGCCGGTCCCGCGGCCGTCGCCCTGGCGAACCTCGGTGCTCCGTTCGCGGCGAATGCCTACCTCGAGCTGACGGCATCCCTCGTGCTGACCGCCGGCGCGAAGGCCGGAGTGGTCTACGACTTCTACAGCTCGTCGGACTATAAGTTCCTCGTCCTCGACCTCGTCGCGAAGGCCGTGGTGTTCGGGCACGTCGCCGGAGGCCGCGCGGTCGTCGACGAGACGGTGAGCTGGGCGCTGACCGCTGGGGTGACGTACACGATGCTCGTCACGATCAAGGGCGCGTCCGTGTCGCTGATGCTCAACGGGGCATTCGTCCGGTCGCGCGCCTACAACGCGGCGCTCGCCGACGGGCGGTTCGGCCTGCTCGTGACAGCCGGCAGCGCGAAGTTCGACACGCTGCGCGTGCGGACCGACGGCTACACGCCGCCGGCCGCGCCGTCGATCGCCGCGTCTCCTGCGCTCACCGAGCCGGCACCGGCCCCGGCGCCGAATCCCGAGCCCGCTCCTGCACCGGCGCCCGCCCCCGAGCCCGCTCCGGCCCCCGCGCCGGTCCCGGCTCCCGCCCCCACTCCCGCGCCCGAGCCGGCCCCGGCGCCCACGAAGCCGGGACGCGGCAAGGGGTAGCCGGTCCCGCTCACCGGCTAGGGTCGGGTTCGTGAGCGACGACACCACGCTGGGGCTGGCGTTGAGCGGCGGCGGCGCCTACGGCGCGGCGCACGTGGGCGTGCTGCAGGAACTGCGGCATCGCGGCATCCGTCCGGGGATCGTCGCCGGCACCAGCTCCGGCGCCCTGGTCGCGGCCGCCTACGCGGCCGACGTCACGCACGACGCCATCGAACGAGCGGCGCTCGCGTTCCGGTGGAGCTCCATCGCCCGCATGTCGCTGAGCCCGCGGCTGGGCCTGCTGGATTCCGGCGCCGTGACCGACGTCATCCATCGCGCTCTCGGCGACGACCCTCTGATCGAGGACCTGCCGCGCCGCTTCGCGGCGGTCGCCACCGACCTGCGCACGCGCCAGGCGGTGGTGATCGACTCCGGGCCGCTCAACATCGCCCTCCGCGCGACGATCGCCGTGCCCGGGCTCCTGCCCCCCGTACGCCGCGGCGACCAGGTGCTCATGGACGGCGGCATGGTCGACAACGTGCCCCTCAGCGCCGCTCGCCACCTCGGCGCAGCGAGGGTCATCGTCGTGCGCCTGCACGCCAAGTGGGAGAACGTGCGCATGATGCGCGTCGCCTCGAGCGCCGCCGAGCTCGAAGAGGATCCGTCGGTCATCCTCGTGCAGCCCGAGATGGAGGGGTTGGCGCAGTGGTCGATGGGCGACGTGCCGCGCCTGATCGATGAGGGGCGCCGGGCGGCGCGCCAGGCGCTGGACGCCCTCTGACTCCCGGCGGCCGTCGCTAGATGTCGTCGTCCTCCGACCTGTCGTCGCGCGCGTCCAGGGGCGCCGCTTCGGGAAAGCTGACCCCCCTCGCCAGCATCCGCAAGCGATGCACCACTTCAGCGTCGACCAGCTCCTCCGAGGCCGAGCGAACCGACTTCGTCACGATCTGGCTCGCGGGACCGATGAGAAAGCGGGCGGTGGCGCGAGACCCGTCCTCATCCACGATCGGTATCTCCACGATCTGCGCCGTATCCTCTTCGCCGAGCGCGCGACTGTACTCCAGCAGCGCTGCGGCGATCTCGTCCCCCGTCAGGAATGCGCCACCGGCATACACGATCATCTGCATGCTCATCGTTCTAAAGCAGTTCGCGCAGATGCGGATCTCCCTTGCATCCGTCGCCCCGCCGGGTTACAGTCGCGCCCGTTCATCCGGTCTCACCGCGCGGGCGACCCTCCCCGCCCGAAGGATGCCACGAGAGCCTCGAGGGTGGCCGTCCGCTCCTTCTTCGCGATCCGTCGCAGGAGGGGAGTGGCCAACCGGTACGCCCCATGGGTCTCCAACCTCGCGCTGTGACGCACGACCGTGGAGCCGTCGTGTTCCTCGTCCAGCCGGTATCCGGGCCACCCCTCCAGCCGCAGCCTTCCCGCCTTGGACCGGTCCCACCAGTGGAAGACGAGCGTGTGGGGCGGCTCGAACTCCGAGATCTCACCCGGGGTGGGCCCGGCCGTCGTCTCATCCAGAAAGGTCGTCCCGAGACCCGGCGCTCCGGGCGATGTCTGCCGGGTGCGCCGGAGCATGCTGCCCTTGCGGGGCATCCACTCGTTGTAGCCCTCGATGTCGGCGAGGCGGTCGAAGACGTCCTGGATGCCGGCGCGAACGGTGCGGGTCAGTTCGAACTCGATGACGCCCATGACGTCAGGATAGGGCTGCGGGGTCGCGGCGACCATGGCCCTCCTGGGCGCACGGCCGCGGAAGTCGGACCCCGAGCCTCCGAGAGCTCGCTCAGGCGTCCCGGGCGCAGCGGAACCCGATGTGCGACATCGCCGTGTCCTCGGCCTGCGGTGAGCGCGCCGCCGGCCGGAAGCGCAGACAGTAGTCGGGCGAGCACAGGTGCGACCCGCCCTTCAGCACCCGGCGCGGGATGGAGGAGCCCGCCTGCGCGCTCGCGGCAGCGAGGAGGTTCTGCCGCTTCCCCGCGTCGACGGGGCTGTCGGAGAGCCGCAGATGCCGGGGCGTGTAGAAGTCGGACGTCCACTCCCACACGTTGCCCGTCATGTCGTACAGGCCGTAGCCGTTGGGTGGATACGATCCGACGGGAGCGGCATCCCCCACCCCTCTGTTCTCATAGGGGAACCGGCCGAGCCACGAGTTCGCCATGACCTGGCCGCCGGGGTGCGGCTCGTCTCCCCACGCGAAGCGGGCGCCCTCGAGCCCGCCGCGAGCGGCGTACTCGTGCTCGGCCTCGGTGGGCAGTCGCTTGCCGGCCCACGCGGCGTATGCCGCGGCATCCTCGTACGCGATGTGCACCGCGGGATGCCGCATCCGCTCCTCGATCGACGAACCCGGCCCGAACGGCTCTCGCCAGTGGGCACCCGCCTCCCACCTCCACCAGCTGCGCCATTCCCGCAGGTCGACGGGCGCCTTCGTCGGCGTGAAGACCATCGCTCCCGGCACGAGGTCCGCCGGGTCGGCGCCGGGGAAATCCGCCGGATCGAGCTCCCGCTCGGCGACGGTGACGTACCCCGTGTCGTCGACGAACCGGGCGTAGTCCTGGTTCGTCACCGCGAAGGGATCGAGGAGGAAGGTCGCTACCGACCGCTCGTGGACCGGCGCCTCGTCCGGGTAGAACTCGGAGGAGCCCATGCGGAAGGTCCCGCCTTCGACCAGGATCATCTCGCCCACCCGTCAACCGTAGCGAGAGGCCGGTGCGGCGTCTCGGGGGGCGGAGCCCCGAGGAGCGGACGCGACGGCGGGAGTCGGGCGCGTCGGTCCGGTCTCAATTCATGCGGACCAGTCCTGTGGTTCACCCGGCTTATACGTTCCGAAGGTCCACTCGTAGCCTTCGATGTCGCGAACGCGGCAACGATAGTTGCCCCACTCGGTGTCTGCCGGCGCTATGACCTCCACCGCCCCGGCTGCGAGGGCTGAGCGGTGGATCGCATCAACCGCCTGGGGCGTTGCGAGAGTGAAGACCAAGCCGAAGCCCACCGAGTCACCGCGTGGCTCCGGGCGCACAAAGCCGGCGCGGTCGGAGAAGACGGTGAAGGCGGCGTCGCCGAACCGCATCTCGGCGTGCTGAATGCCTCCCTCCTCGTCCGGCCACTCCATGGTGGTGGTGAACCCGAAGGCGCGCTCCAGCCACCGCAGCGCCGTAGGCGCGTCCCGATAGGGAATCTGCGCGTACATCGTGGCCGGCACTTCTGAACTCTTCATTGCCTCTCCTTCCCGAGATGGTTCCTTGCCCCTGACGTCCTCGCCGGTCGGTGACTCCTGCGGACCGTCCGCCGGATCGCCGTTCAGTCCGACACGTCGTTCGGGCTGGCGTCCATCGATCATCTTCACGCGGTCACCCTGACACAGCGCGGTTGTGGCCGAAAGGCCGATCCCGACGCGGCATCTCGCGGAACGCCCGGTCATCGATCCTCGACCGCTCGTGCAAACGGGGCGTGTGGCGGTTCAGCCCGGCATGGGTGCAACATGGAACGGCGATCTCGTGGAGTGGGCGAGCGGTGGCAGATCGAGCAGGCGGTCAGGGAGCGGCCGCTCGGGCCATCGTCATCGATCGACGTTGACCGCAAAGGGCTACTCCGGACACGATCGCCTGGCATCTGAGCGCGAACGAGCTGGGTGCGGGTGTTCCAGGCTGTCGCTGGGCTCCTGCCGGGCGAGCTCCCCTTTGCCATCCTGGTCAACTCCGCGCTCTTGGACGGATCGCCGACCCCGCTGGATTCCTATCGACGCGAACACCGGCGTCGATAGGCTCGGCCTGTGAGCAA
>DASUQB010000077.1:0-5936 GCA_036280835.1 Microbacterium sp.
GCGGCGGCCAGCACGGCGCGGCCGTCCAGGTCCGCGGCATCCAGCTTCGCCAGCGCGCCACCGGGCGCGACGTCGCCCGACGCCACCGCCTCGCGCGCCCACTGGGCGGCCCGGTAGCCCAGGCCCCAGGCCCCCTCGACCCCGATCACGTGGTCGAAGGCGACCATCTCGCCGACCCCGCCGTGGGCGCCGCGCAGCAGAGTGCCGTCGACGACGACTCCCGCGCCGAGCCGCTCGCCGGCCAGCAGGGTGACGAAGTCGCGGCATCCCACCGCCGCGCCGATCGAGCCCTCGGCCACGGCGGCGAGCGACGCGTCGTTCTCGACGCGCACGATCGGCGCCCAGGAGCCGAACAGGTCGGTGAACTCCGGGTTCATGCGGCGCCAGAAGCCGTCCCGGTGGGGCGGGGACTTCCCCTCCCGATCCACCGGGGCGGGCACCCCGACGCAGATCGCCAGCACGTCAGCGCGGGACCGTCCCGCCACCTCGAGCGCGTCATCCACCGCCGCTTGCACCGCCGTCCGGCGTTCCTCGGGGGAGTCGTGCTCCGGGTCGAGGGTGACGTGCTCGCGAGCGAGCTCGGCGCCGCGGAGGTCGGCCACCGCCGTCGTGATGTGTGCCCGCCCGGCATCGATGCCCACCACCACGGCGGCGTCGGCCCGCAGCTCGAACCGCCGCGCGGGCCGGCCCTTCTGGTACTCCCCGCCGGCGCGGGCGTTCGGCAGCTCGTGGAGCAGGCCGCGGGCGACGAGCTCCTCGAGCACGTCGATCGTGGTCGACCGGGTCAGCCCCACCGCGGACATCGTCTCGCTCGCCGTGAAGACGCCGAATTCCCAGGCGTAGGCGAGCACCGCGTCGAGGCTGGCGCGGCGCGGGGATGGAGACGAAGTCGGGTTGGACAAAGGTCTTGATCTTTCGGTTCGCTCACTGCATTATGGTGCACAGATAGTTGATTCGAGTTGTAAATCTAATCCCCGAACCAAACATCGACCGTCAGCGACGACGGCACGTGGAAGGACAGCGACGTGGCTGCAGACTCCCGACGTTCACACCGACGATGGATGCGCGTGGCCGCCGCCGCCATGGGGCTCTGGCTCGCCGGAGGTGCGCTGGCGGCCTGCGCCGGCTCCGGCGGCGGCCAGGAGACGATCCGGTTCGCCTTCGCCAAACGCGAGGCGCTCGAGTACATGCGGGAGCTCGTCGCCGAGTACAACAACTCGCAGGACGACGTCACCGTGGTGATGGACACCTCCGGCATCGACGCGGTCTCGGCGGCGTTCGTCCGCGGCGATCCGCCCGACATCGCGCTGAACAACTACAACCAGGAGACCGCGCGCTTCATCGAGCGGTGCGCCATGTCCGACCTCTCCGACACGGCGGCGGCCAAGAGCGTCCGCGAGGACCTCGACCCCTTCATGGAGCAGTTCGGCGTCTGCCCCGGCCGCACGAGCGCGATCCCGTATTCGCTGATGGGCGCCGCGGTGATCTACAACAAGGAGATCTTCGAGCAGCAGGGCCTCGAGGTGCCCACCACGTGGGATGAGCTCATCGCCGTGTGCGAGGCCCTGGAGGCTGCCGGGGTCACGCCGTTCTACGCGACCTTCGCGGACAACTGGACGATCGGGCAGGGCTGGTACGACTACACCGTCGGCGGCATGCTCGACACGGTCGAGTTCTTCGACCAGCTCGCCGAGGAGGGCGTGAACGTCGGCCCGAACTCCGCGGTCTCGTTCCAGAAGGATCAGGCCGAGCCCGTCGAGAAGATGCTCGAGCTGTCGCAGTACGTCAATGAAGACGCCGCCAGCCGCCTGTACGGCGACGGCAACACGGCGATGGCGAACGGCGAGGCGGCTATGTACATGCAGGGCCCGTGGGCGTTCGGCGAGATCGCGAAGGCGGCCCCCGACCTCGACCTCGGCACGTTCCCGCTGCCTGTCACCGACGACCCGGACGACCTGAAGGCCCGCATCAACATGGACCTCGCCGCCTGGATCCCGGAGGCGTCGGATCACCAAGAGGCGGCACGCGCATTCCTCGAATACCTCTTCGAGCCGGAGGTGATCCAGGGGTACAACGAGTCGCAGCTGGGCTTCACGCCGACCAAGGACGCCCCGCCGGTGACCGACGAGCGCATCGTCGGTCTGCAGGAGTACATCGACGAGGGGGCCATGTACCAGGGCTCGACGACGCTCGTGCCACGGGCGATCCCGATCATGAACTACACGCAGGCCATCATGCTCGGCAGCGATCCGCAGAGGATCCTGAGCAACATCGACGCCGACTACGCGCGGCTCGCATTCCGTCAGCAGTGATCCGGGAACGAAGGAGTTTCTCATGACAACGACTACGCCTGATGCGACGACCTCGACCCTGATCACGCAGGGGAAGCGGCAGACGGGGCAGGCAAGGCCCCGCCGCGGCGTCGAGCCCATCTACTACTGGTTCCTCGTCCCGACCCTGATCCTGTTCACGCTGGCGATCACGGTCCCCGCGGTGATCGGCATCTTCTTCAGCTTCACGAACTCGATCGGCCTCGGGGAGTGGAAGTTCATCGGGCTCACGAACTACATCGCCCTGTTCGCCGATCCGCTGGTCGTGCAGAGCTACCTGTTCACGTTCGGATTCTCGCTCGTCACGGTCGTCGCGGTGAACATCATCGCCCTGCTCCTCGCGGTGGCGCTCACCTCGCGGATCCGGCTGAAGACGCCGCTGCGCACGATCTTCGTCATCCCGATGGTGATCTCGGCCATCATCATCTCCTTCGTCTTCAGATTCCTGTTCTCCAACTCCGTGCCGGCGTTCGGCACCATCTCCGGCATCGAGTGGCTCCAGGAGAGCATCCTGGCCAAACCGGACTGGGCCTGGCTCGCGATCGTCATCGTCACGGCGTGGCAGGCGGTCCCGGGCGCCCTGCTCATCTACATCGCCGGCATCCTGTCGATCCCGGGCGAGGTGTACGAAGCCGCCGACATCGACGGGGCGAGCAAGACCCAGCAGCTCATGCGGATCACCATCCCGCTGATGCTGGGCTACATCGTGATCAACGTGATCCTGGGCTTCAAGGGCTTCCTGAGCGCATACGACGTGATCAAGGGCCTCACCGGCGGCGGCCCCGGGACCTCCACCTACAGCATCGCGATGACCGTCATCTCGGGTCTCACCACCGGCGACTACGCGTTCCAGATGGCGAACGCGACCGTCTTCTTCGTCATCACGATCCTCATCGCCGTCGCCCAACTCTCGATCACGCGCGGAAGGAACGCCCTCTGATGTCTGTTCAGCCAGCTCTCGTCGTCGAAACGGTCGAGGCCACCGAGGTGCTCGAAGGCCGCAAGCCCCGACCGGCCGGGGGTCGGACCGGTATGGAGCGTGTCAACTGGTCCGGCACCATCATCCTCATCCTCTGCGCGGTCACGGTCCTCCTGCCCCTGTACGTGACCGTGTCGATGGCGTTCAAGACGACCGCGCAATCCGTGGACGGCAACGCGTTCTCGCTTCCCGCGCCCTTCAGCATCGAGGGGTTCGTGACGGCCTGGAACCTCACGAACTTCCCGATGGGGGCCGCCATGTCGCTGCTGGTCACCGCCGGTACGGTGATCGCGACGATCTTCCTGTCGGCGTTCGCCTCGTACGCGATCGTCCGAAACTGGGACCGGAAGTTCTTCCGCTACTCGTTCTTCTACCTGCTCGCGGCCATGTTCATCCCGTTCCCCGTCGTCGCCCTCCCGCAGGTGCAGCTGACCGGTCTGGTGGGGCTCGCCAATCCCGCGGGCGTCATCATCCTGGCGACCATGTTCCAGCTGAGCTTCAGCGTGCTGCTGTTCACGGCGTTCCTGCGCTCCATCCCGTTCGAGCTGGAGGAGAGCGCGCGCATCGACGGGGCGAGCACGTGGCAGACGTTCTGGCACATGATCTTCCCGCTGCTGTCCCCGATGAGCGCCACGATCGGCATCTTCGCCTTCCTGTACGCGTGGAACGACTTCATGATGCCCTCGCTCATCATCGCCGACCCGGCGCTGCAGACGCTGCCCGTGCTGAACTCGCTGTTCCAGTCGCAGTTCAGCAACAACTACAACGTCGCCTTCGCGTCGTACCTGATGGCGATGGCGCCCGCGATCATCGTCTACCTCTTCACGCAGCGCTGGGTCATGGAGGGTGTGACCCAGGGCGCCGTGAAGGGCTGAGCCCCGTCATCCATCGCCCCCCACTCGCCGCACCGATGAAAGGAACCCGGTCTCTGTGACCACTGCATTCAACACCTCGCCCCAGCTCCAGACCGCGCCCTCCCACCACGAAGCCCCGTGGTGGCGGCAGGCGGCCGTCTATCAGGTGTATCCGCGCAGCTTCGCGGATGCGAACGGCGACGGGCTGGGCGACATCCCGGGCGTCACGTCGAAGGTCGGCTACCTGGCCGACCTGGGGATCGATGCGGTGTGGCTGAGCCCCTTCTATCCGTCCGAGCTGGCCGACGGCGGCTACGATGTCGCGGACTACCGCGACGTCGATCCACGGCTGGGCACCCTCGCCGACTTCGACGCGATGGTCGACGCGCTGCACGCGCGGGGGATCAAAGTGGTCGTCGACATCGTGCCGAACCACACCTCCGACCGCCACGAGTGGTTCCAGGAGGCGCTGGTGTCGGCGCCGGGCTCGGCGGCGCGGGACCGCTACATCTTCCGCGACGGGGCGGGGCCCGAGGGTGCCGAGCCGCCCACCGACTGGGAGTCGCTGTTCGGGGGATCGGCGTGGGAGCGGGTTCCGGACGGGCAGTGGTACCTGCACAACTTCGCCGTCGAGCAGCCCGACCTGAACTGGGACAACAAGGAGGTGCGCGCCGACTTCGTGCGCACCTTGCGGTTCTGGTCCGACCGGGGGGTGGACGGATTCCGCATCGACGTGGCGCACATGCTCACCAAGGACCTCACCGCCCCGCTGCCGTCCAAGGCGCAGCTCGATGCCATGCCCCGCGACGGCCAGCACCCGCTGGTCGACCGCGACGACGTGCACGAGGTCTATGCGGAGTGGCGCAAGGTGTTCGACGAGTACGATCCGCCGCGCACCGCGGTCGCCGAGGCGTGGGTCGACTCGTCGCGCGTGCCGCTCTACGCACGCGCAGAGAGTCTCGGTCAGGCGTTCAACTTCGACCTGCTGGAGGCCGACTTCGACGCCGCCCAGTTCCGCCGCATCGTCACCGACAACGTGGCCCTCGCGAAGCTCTCGGGCTCGTCGACGACCTGGGTGCTGTCCAACCACGATGTCGTGCGCCATGCCACGCGCTACGGGCTGCCGCATCCCGGGCGCGATTCCGACGGGCGGCCCGTGCGCAAGCACGGCAACGAGTGGCTGCTGTCGGGGGGCATGCAGCCCGTGCTCGACCGTGTGGGCGGCTTGCGCCGCGCACGGGCCGCCTCACTCTTCCTTCTCGGGCTGCCGGGTTCGGCGTACCTCTACCAGGGCGAGGAGCTCGGCCTGCACGAGGTCGCCGAGATCCCCGACGTGCAGCGGCAGGACCCCACGTTCTTCCGCAGCCCCGGGGTGGACAAGGGCAGGGACGGATGCCGGGTGCCCCTGCCGTGGAGCGCCCAGGGCGAGTCGTTCGGCTTCGGGGACGGCGGGGCACACCTTCCGCAGCCGGCGTGGTTCGCGCTGCACGCCGTGGATGTCGAGGACGGCCGGCCCGACTCGACGCTGACCCTCTACCGTCGCGCGCTGGCGCTGAGGCACGAGCTGCAGACCGACGAGGAGCTCGACTGGATCGACACCGGACGCGCCGACGTGCTGCGCTTCGCCCGGCCGAACGGCTGGCAGGTCGTGACGAACTTCGGATCGGAGGACTACGAGCTCGACCGCGCCGACGTGCTGCTCGCCAGCGAAGAGGCCCCGCTCGGCATCGTGCCGGGCGAGACGACGGTCTGGCTCGCCCCGAGCTGAGTCGC
>DASUQB010000078.1:0-3426 GCA_036280835.1 Microbacterium sp.
TGACGGATGCCGGTCTCCTCTGGCTGCGCCTGCACACCAACGACGCGGGGCGCTACGCCATCGACTTCGCACGCGCCGACGCGGACAGCGGCCTCGAGTCGCTCCTCCGCTGGCGCCTGCGCCGGCACGGGCTGTCTGTGCGCACCCAGGTGCACGTGGACGGCGTGGGACGCGTCGACTTCCTCATCGGCGACCGACTGCTCGTGGAGGTCGATGGGCGGGAGAATCACCACGGCCAGTCGCTCCGGCACACGCATCTCGTTCGGGACGCGAACGCGGCGATGTGGGGCTACGCGGTCCTCAGATTCGACTATGCGCTGGTCATCCACGACTGGGAGCTGGTCGAGCGCGCAATCCTCGGGCACCTCCAAGCGGACACGCAGCCACAATCGCGGGGATGACGGGAGGCGCGCCGGTCGAGGGCGCGCGGCACCGGCGTGTCGCGAACGATAGCCGCAGTTGTGCTCAGGGACCGGCCAGGGCACGCCGGGCCGATCGGCGCCCGCCTCGCCTCAGTCGCGGGGCGAGAGCAGGTAGGCGTTGATCGCGGCGGTCAGCTCGGCGTCGTGGGGCACCGGTGCGCCGTCGATCGCCGTGATGGGCGCCGCGAGCCGCACGCTCGACACGAGCCACGCGGCACCCGCGCTCGCGAGCGTCGCCGCGGGAACCGCCTCGTAGGCCGTCTCGAAGCCCCGGCGCTCGAGGTGCTCGAAGAGGCTCACCTGGGTCGTGCCCTGCAGGATCGATCCGCTGGGCTCCGGGGTGATGAAGCGGTCGCCGATGCGGAGGATCAGCGAGGCCGTCGGGGCCTCGAAGACGACGCCGTCCGACGACACGAAGATCGCGTCATCCGCCCCTCGGCGCTTCGCCTCACGGATCGCCGCCATGTTGACCGCGTACGAGAGGGTCTTGGCGCCGAGCAGCAGCCAGGGCGCCCGCGCGGCAGCGCCGCTGTCGAGCCCCCGGTCGAGCGTCACGACGCGGACGCCGCGCTCCCGGACCGCCCGGAAGTCCGCTGCCTCAGCGGCGGTGACCCAGGCGGTGGGGGCCGGACCGTGCTCGACCCCGCGGCTGAGGATCAGCTTGATGACGGACTCCCCCGGCGCGCACGACGCCGCGGCGACCTCGATCGCCGCGCGCCACTGCGCGGGATTCGGCTCCGGAAGGTCGCAGAGCCGCGCCGAGTGCGCCAGCCGGTCGAGGTGCGCCTGCACTTCCTGTGCGTGCCCGTCGACCACCCCGATCGACTCGAAGATGCCGTCGCCGCGCTGGGTGCTGAGCTCGCCGACGCTGAGGGCGGGAGCGGACGGGTCGACGTGGTGGAAGGTGTCGGAGAAGTCCGAGCGGTGATCATCGGATGCCGCGGGCTCGATCATGAGCGCAGAACGCCAGGTCATGCCCCGAGCCTATCCGGCGGCACACCGCCCGGCCGCGGGCCGCGATGCCCCGCGCCGGCTTCCGGACACAGTAGTGCCGGGCCGCAGAACGCCTCTCGGCGCGAGGCCGCTCACAGCGGCAAGTATTGGAGCCCGGGGTTACTGCGGCCAGGCTGTTCCAGTGTAACGGATGCCACCGCGAGGGTATTCCGAACGGGCGGAATCGACCGGCTCAGACCAGCGAGCCCGTGCGCCACAGGCGGGCCGCGGCATCCAGATCGCCGGCGTAGGTGGCCAGCCGCAGCGCCCGCGTGGTGAGGGTCGTCGCGCGCTCGGTCTCGGTGAATTCGTAGTCATCGGCGAGGTGCGTTGCGCCGGAGGCCTGCACACGGCAGAAGGATGCGGCCCTGTCGAGCGCCACGGCGAAATCGCCCTCGAACACGCCGCGGAGGATGGTGTCGCTGAGGGCGATCAGCTCGTCCGGGCCGGCCGGCGACGGCGCGCCGGCGATGAGCGCGTCGGCGGAACCGAGCTCGGTGCGGCCCCGCTCGTACAGCAGGCTCGCGGTGGCCGGGTCCGCGTGGATCATCAGCTGCAGCAGGTAGATGCGCCACAGCGTGCCGGGCAGCGTCTTCGCGGGCGAGCGCGACCACAGCTCCGCGATCGTGTCGATGCCGTGCTCGTCGGTGAATGCGACGAGGCGGTCGATCACCTCGCCCTCGGGCTCCTCCCTCACGCGGGAGAGGAGAGCGTGCGCGGTCTGGTGCGCGACGCGGGAGACCTCGGCGGGGTCTTCGCTGCCGAACAGGCGATCGAAGAGCTCGCTGGGTCGCTTCACGGGCTTGTGGAAGGCATCGCTCACCCTTCCAGGCTAACGGCGCGAAGAGCGGTCAGGCCGTGGAGATGACGATGATGGGGTCTGTGGTCGGAGTGCCGTCGGGCGATCCGCCCGCCTGCTCCACCGTGACGGCGACCGCGTCGCCCGGCTGGATGCCCGCTTCCAGCACCGCCGTGGTCGACCCGGATGACGCGTCGAAGGTGCCGGCCGAGATCGGCTCGTCACCGCGCACGTACCAGAGCTCGTAGGTCTGATCGCTCGCGAGCGTCGGCAGGCCGTCGGAGACCAGCACGGCTTCGCCGAGCGAGGGCGACCAGTGCAGCGTCGCATCGCCTCCACCCGTGATCTGGGCCTGCGCCTGCTGGGCGTCGGGGGCGTCCTCGATTCGTTCCAGGGCGACGACGGATGCCGGGCGCGTCAGCGTCTGCACGAGGCTCGTGGCGCCGATGCCGACGGCGAGAAGGAGGGCGACGGATGCCGCGAGCGCGAACCAGGTGCGGGAGACCCGGCCGCCGCGACGCGACGCTCGCGCCGGAACGGCCTTCTCGGGGGCCTTCTCGGCACGCGCGGTCTCTGCCGGCGGCGCGGCACTGGTCGCCGGGGCGTCGTCGAGACGGGCGAACAGCGCGCTCTTCAGGGCTGGCGGGGGCTGGACGTCACCCACGATGTCGGCGAGGCGGGCGACGACCGCCATGTCGGCGTCCACGAGGGACGCCCACTCCGGGTGCGCGACAAGGGCGGCCTCGAAGCTTCGCTCGTCGTCGGCGCTCAGCGCCCCGAGGGCGTGTCCGGCCGCAAGCTCGGCGAACTCCTTCTCGTTCATGTCGTCACCCCCATCTCCATCCTCAACCGGCTGAGCCCATCCCGCATCCGGGTCTTGACCGTCCCCAGCGGCGCCCCGATGAGCGCCGCGATCTCGCTCTGACTGTAACCCCCGAAATAGGCCAGCACGATGGCTTCGCGCTGGGGCTCGGGAAGGGCCTTGAGTGCCTGTGCGACCTCTTCGCCTTCGATGCGCAATTGCGCCTCCTCGGCGACGGAGTCGTGTGCCACTTCGGTGTCGCGAATGCCCACGCGGTAGTCGCGGTCGGTGCTCGCCTGTGCGGCGCGAACCCGATCCACGGCCCTCCGGTGGGCGATCGTGAGAACCCAGGACCTTCCCTGTCCCCTATTCGGAGCGAAGCGGGCCGCGGATTGCCAGACTTCGAGGAA
>DASUQB010000079.1:0-15276 GCA_036280835.1 Microbacterium sp.
GATCGTGACGCCCGCCGCGAGGCTCACCACGACGGCTCCCGGGCTCAGGTGCGGCGAGATCTCGCGCAGCAGATCGGGAACCATGGCCGGCTTCACCCCGATCAGAACGACGTCGGCGGATGCCGCGGCTGCGGCGTTGCCGTCGGCCCGGTCCTCGAGCGCGATGCTGGTCACGCCGTCCAGACCGGCGAGCAGCGCGGCCTTCTCACGCGTGCGATTGGTGACCGTGACGCCGGCCGTCGCGAGGCCCGAACGCACCAGTCCCTGGAGGATCGCGCCGCCCATCGAACCGGCTCCGAGGATGGCGATGGGCGGGAGGGCGATGAGGTCCGAAGGCATGGCGCCATCCTATGTTTCGGCACCCGCGCCGCTCGCCGGCGGGACGCCCCGAACGATCGGCCCGCCGACGGCAGACGCCGACATGAGGGTCCGTTCAGGCCACTCGCGCCCGGGTCTATGCTCGTGAGCGGGGAGGGGCGCAGTGGCCCCCCGCGCACGCATCGAAGGACGGTCATGACTCTGTTTCCCGGCATCACGCAGCGCACTCTCGACGTTCCCGGGCTGGGCGTGAGCATCCTCGAGAGGGAGGGCGACGACCAGAACGCCGACCCCGCGAAGACGGTGGTCTTCGTGCACGGCAACATCTCCTCGAGCCTCTTCTGGATGCCGACGATGCTCGACCTTCCGCGCGACCTGCGGCTGATCGCCATCGACCTGCGCGGGTACGGCGGCACCGAGCACGCGCCGGTCGACGCGACGCGCGGCGTGCGCGACTACAGCGACGACATCCACGCCACCCTCGAGCTGCTGGGGATCCCGACCGCGCACTTCGTCGGCTGGTCGCTCGGCGGCGTGGTGCTGCTGCAGTACGCGCTCGACCACCCGGTGCTGAGCCTCACCCTCGAGGCACCGGTCTCCCCGTACGGGTTCGGCGGCACGCGCCGGGACGGCACCCGGCTCACGGACGACGACGCCGGCACGGGCGCGGGCGCCGCGAACCCGGACTTCGTGCAGCGCCTGATCGACAAGGACGCCACCGACGAGGCGCAGACGTCGCCGCGGAACGTCTTCCGGGCGTCTTACGTGGCGCCCGGCTTCGTGACCGAGCACGAGGACGTCTTCGTCGAGTCGATGCTGACCACCTCGACGGCGACCGGCAACTACCCGGGCGATTCCGAGAACTCCCCCCACTGGCCCGGCTTCGCGCCCGGCCGCGTCGGCGTGCTGAACACCATCTCGCCGAAGTACTTCAACGTCGCGGGAATCGTCGACCTCGACGAGAAGCCGCCCATCCTCTGGATCCACGGCGACTCGGACGCCATCGTGTCGGACGCGTCGTTCTTCGATGTCAACTACCTGGGTCAGCTCGGGATCGTCCCCGGCTGGCCCGGTGCGGACGCGGCTCCGCCGCAGCCGATGGTGAGCCAGATGCGCGATGTGCTGCAGGCCTACTCGGCGGCCGGCGGCTCCGTCACCGAGGCGCTGTTCGAGGGGACCGGGCACACGCCGAACATCGAGCGGCCCGAGGCATTCCGCGACGCCCTGCTCGCGCACATCGCGCCCGCCCCGGTGAACCCGGGGACCGACCCCAACCCGCCCACGGAGGCGTTCATCCTCAAGTCGGAGGACTGACACGGCCGGGGCCGCTCCATAGACTCATCGCATGAGCGCATCCGGGGGAAGCAGGGCGATCATCGCGGCCTTCCTGGCCAACATGGGCATCGCCGTCGCGAAGTTCATCGGCTACCTGATCTCCGGCTCGAGCTCGATGCTGGCGGAGTCGGTGCACTCCGTCGCCGACTCGGGCAATCAGCTGCTGCTGCTTCTCGGCGGGCGCCGCGCGAAGCGGGTGGCCGACAAGGAGCACCCCTTCGGCTACGGGCGCGAGCGCTACGTCTACGCATTCGTCGTCTCGATCATCCTGTTCTCCGTCGGTGGCCTGTTCTCGATCTACGAGGGCATCGAGAAGCTCTCGCACCCGCATCCGCTCAACATGCCCTGGCTGCCGGTCGTCATCCTTCTCGTCGCCATCGGGCTCGAGTCCTTCTCGCTCCGCACCGCGGTGAAGGAGAGCAACCACGTGCGCCAGCCCGGGCAGTCCTGGGTGTCGTTCGTGCGGCACTCCCGCGCTCCCGAGCTGCCGGTCGTGCTGCTCGAGGACATCGGCGCCCTGATCGGTCTCGTGTTCGCCCTCTTCGGCGTCTCGCTCACCTGGGTCACCGGCAACTCCGTCTTCGACGCGATCGGCACCCTGTGCATCGGCGTGCTGCTGATCGTGATCGCCGTGATCCTCGGCATCGAGACCAAGAGCCTGCTCGTGGGCGAGGGCGCGACCGAGAGCGAGAACAAGGCGATCGTCGCCGCCATCGAGGGCACCCCCGACGGCCCGCGCCTCATCCACATGAAGACCCTCTACCTCGGCCCCGACGAGATGCTCGTCGCGGCGAAGCTCGGCTTCCCCGCCGACAAGCAACTGGGCGAGGTGGCGAGCGACATCGACCTCGTCGAGGCCCGCGTCCGTGCGGCCGTGCCCACGGCGCGCGTGCTCTACTTCGAGCCGGACATCTATCGTCCGGGGGGCGAGCGGGAACAGCTGCAGACCGACGCCATCGTCATCAAGTCGGTCGACTGAGCGTTGGGGGGGCCGGCGTTTCAGCGGCGGGCCTCGAAGAAGCTCCGCAGCAGCACGCGCGCCTCATCCTCGTGCACTCCCCCGATCACCTCGGCTCGGTACGGCAGCCGCCGGTCGCGCACCACGTCGTACATCGACCCCGCCGCCCCGGCCTTCTCGTCCCACGCGCCGAACACCAGGCGGCCGATGTGCGCCTGCAGCAGCGCTCCGGCGCACATGAGGCAGGGCTCGAGCGTGACCACGAGGGTGCAGCCCTCGAGGTTCCACGAGCCGAGGGATGCCGCTGCCTGGCGCATCGCGACGACCTCGGCGTGAGCCGTCGGATCCGACGTCAGTTCGCGACGGTTGCGCCCTTCGCCGATGATGCGGCCGTCGGCATCCATCACCACCGCCCCCACTGGCACGTCGCCGTCGGCGGCGGCCTCCACGGCGAGCGCGAGGGCCCGGCGCATCGGGGCGTCGAGGCGGGGATCGGGCACGCCCCGAGCCTACGCGCCGCGCTTCGCCGACGCCCGTGCCGCATACGGCCTGCGGGCATGGGTATTCCTCCCCATGGGTGGCCCCTCGACCGCGTCATTAGACTCGACGAGCGGAAGGAGAACGATGCCGGACCTGAAGATCGACCTCGATGCAGTGCGTGCCATCGGCAGTGACCTGCAGAGCCTCGCCGGGGAGTTCGAGGGCGCCAATGTGCGCAGCGACGGACTCGCCGATGCGGTGGGGCACGCCGGGCTCGCCGACGCCGTCCGCTCGTTCGCGCACTCGTGGGATGACACCCGCGAGAAGATGGTCGAGGGCATCAAGGGACTCGGCGAGGCCACCACGGTGATCGCCGACGTGTTCATGCAGACGGATGCCGACCTCGAGGCGGCCTTCGACGCACCCGCGCCGAGCTCCCCCGTGAACCGAGGAGCGCGATGAGGCCCGCGGACTGGTCGGCCGTCGAGCTCGGCGGCGACCCGGTGCCCGGCGACCCCACCACGGTGCGCAACGGCGGCAACGACTACGTCGACGTCGCGCAGACCATCCGCCGCACGGCCTCGCGGCTGCGATCCCTCTCGGTGGACGGCGCGATCTCCCAGGCCGTGGATGCGCTGGCCGAGACCGCCTCGAGCGTCGCCGACGACATCGCCAAGGCGGAAGCCCGCTACCGCGAGACGGGCCACGCGCTGGTCTCCTACGCCGGCCGGCTCGAGGATGCCCAGTCCGACTCGCTCGAGGCGCTGTACCGCGCGCGCTCGGCCCGCGACGAGGCCGAGCAGGCGGCATCCACGCAGCGTCGCTACCTCTCGCTCGCCGGCGAGAGCGACGATCCGGCCGATGCCCTCCGCTACGAGAACCTCGCGGGGAACGCGTCGGATGACGGCGGCACGGCGCGCGCCCGGATCCACGCCGCTCAAGACCAGATCCGGGCCGCGCAGAGTTCGCGCGACCGCGCCGCGCAGGCCGCGATCGACCGCATCGAGAACACGACCGGGAACGACGGGCTCAAGGACTCCTGGTGGGACAACTGGGGCGCCGACGTGCTCAAGGTCATCACCGACGTCGCCGGATGGGTGTCCACCATCGCCGGCGTGCTGGCACTCTGCGTGTCGTGGATTCCGGTGATCGGACAGGTGCTCGCGGCCGCCCTGCTGCTGGTGGCCGGCATCGCCGCGGTCATCAACGCCATCGGGAACATCGTGCTCGCCTCGACCGGCGAGCGATCGTGGACCGAAGCGGTGATCAGCATCGTCGGCGCCGCGCTGTCGGTGGTGGGGCTCGGCGCCGCAGCTCGGCTCGTGGGCTCGGCGGCGGCGGCCGCCCGGATCAACGGGCTCGCCCGGATGCAGTCGGGCTGGGCGGGCGAGGTGCTCACCGTGCGGGAGGCGCTCCGCGTGCGGCCGAGCGCGATGCGCGAAGCGGAGCAGGCGTGGCGGATGCCGGTCGCCGCTCCGCGCAACGGCGACGACGCCTTCCGCCTCTACGGCGGGGGCTCGGGCGCCGGCGGCGGCTCCTGGTCGGGCATCGACCCCCGCACCCTCCGGCACCCGCGCGAAACGCTCGGGCTCCCGGACGTCAACAACATGGGCACGCTGTCGGTCGGGCATGTCACCGACGCCAGCCAGGTGCGGCATGTGCGTCACGCCCTGCCACTCGATGGACAGCCCGGAGGGGGCGCCGAATGGGTGTTCCCCGGCGGGAGCCCGACCAATCCATCGGTGGGCAGGGTGACCGACCTCGACGTCCCGTTCATGGTGCCGTGAGGGCCGCGCCGCTCCGCGAACGCGAGTTCGCGCACATCGTCCATCTCGCCGCTGCGGACCCGGCGTGGGAGGTGGATGCCATCGCGGCGACGGCACCGGTCACCGACTCGCCCTATCGCGGGTACGTGCGCCACGGGACGGAGCCCGATGCGCGCTACGCGTACATGGCGGGGCGTACGACGTGGACACAGGAGGGGGTCCCCGTGTGCGAGGGGCTGCTCTACGAGGTGTCCGGCGATCTGCGCCGCGATCCGGCCGGGCTCCCCTCGAACGGACGCGCGTTCCGCGAAGTCTCCGAGGCGATCGTGGCCGCCGACCCTCGCGTGCTGCCCTCGCTGCGCGCGGCCTACGGGCGCTGACCGTGGCAGCGCGAGCGGTCGCCCTCCGGTGGGCGAGGATGGTGTGATGACCCCGGACCCCGACGCGTCGATCGTCACATCCCCCTCCACCGACATCGGTTCGGAGCGCCTCGCAACGGCTCTCGCGGCGATGGATGTCGCTGCGATCGGCCGGGCGCTGCGCAACGACTACGTCATCGTGCCGCTCACCCGCGGACCGGGGGGCGAGACGCAGACCCGGGTCGTCGCGGCCGACGATCCCGAGGGCGAGCGGCGCTGGGAGCTCTGCGTCTTCTCGTCGACTCAGGCGTTCAGCGACTTCCTCGCCGGTGACCTCCAGCGCGAGTTCGCGATCCAGCGCGGCTCCGGCCTTGTGCCCCTCATCGAGGCCTACCGCTCGCTGCTGCGGCGCGTGGTGTTCGATCCGGCGGGACCGCATCCGGTGCAGGCCTCGGTCGACGACGTGCTGGCCGCGCTGCAGCCCGATGCCTCCGACGATCCGGTCGCGTGGATCGCCGGCGCGGAGCCGGAGAAGGGTCTGCGTCCGGGCGAGCGGGTCGTCGGCCTGGACCTCGCGCTGCCGGACGACTGGGCCATCATCGATCTGACCGACCGGCGACGGCTCTCCAAGGACGTCGGCGCCCTCGTCGCGAGGCAGCTCCAGGACATTCCTCAGGCACCGGTGCTGCGTGGCCAGCTGACGGCATGGCTGACCTCCAGCGCGAGGACCGCGGCCGGCGCCGGCGGGCGCCAGATGGCGTACCTGGTGCGTCGCACGGAGACGGCGGCCGCCGCGCTCACCGTCACCGTGTACTGGCAGGAGCTGGGCGAGCCGACCGGCGCGGCGCATCTCGACGGCCTGACGGAGCGACTGCAGGGCAGCCTCGGCGGGGAGGACGAGCTCGCCCGCGCCGAGGCCGCCTCCGGGCCCTTCGTCCGCCACACGCACCGTGTGCACGGCGCCCCGGAGGTCGGCGGTCAGGACACGCCCCTTCTCGTGCTGGACTACTGGCTGGCATTCCCCGACGGGCGCGGTCTGTGCCTCGTGAGCTTCGCAACCCCGCACGTCGACGCCGCCGACGCCATCCGACTGCTCACGGACAACGTCGTTCTGGCCGCGCTGTGGGAAGTGGAGCCGCCGTCCGGCGGCCCGCGCCCCGAAGCCGCGCCGACGGAGTAGCGCTCCGCTCCCCCCTGGTCAAGCCCATTCGCGCGAGGGCGACGTGGTCATACCGTGGGCGGCGAAGGAAAGGAGCGAACATGACCAACGCCTCCAACCCCATTCCCCCGGCCGGTGGGTTCGACGCCGCCTTCGGGTCGCAGCCCGACGGCGCCACCCGCGACCTCGACGACGAAGAGACCCTCGACCCCGACCTGGATGACGACCAGATCGACAGCGCCGACGCCGATCGCCTCGCGGTCGACCCGGACGCCGACGACGACGACCTGTTCGACCGGGGCTGACGCCGTCGTGCCGCCGCACCGCCACGAGAAACCCCACCCCTCGTGACGGTGCGGATCGGCACGTCGGGCTGGAGCTACGACCACTGGGATGGCGTGCTCTATCCCCCGGGGATGCCGGCGCGAGACCGGCTGCAGCGCTATGTGAGCGTGTTCGACACCGTGGAGCTGAACGCCAGCTTCTACCGCTGGCCGGCGCCGCCCCGATTCGAGAGCTGGAATCGCCGCCTGCCGCCCGGCTTCGCCATGACCGTCAAAGCACCTCGCGGGCTCACTCACGCCAGAAAGCTCTACGCGCCCGAAGAGTGGCTCGGCCGGATGAGCGCGAGCCTGCACGAGCTCGGCGACAAGCGCGCCGTGGTGCTCGCTCAGCTGCCGCCGAAGATGGAGCGCGACGACGATCGGCTGGCGTACTTCCTGGAGCGGGTTCCCGAGTGGATGCGCATCTGCGTCGAGTTCCGGCATCCGTCGTGGGAGACCGACGAGGTCTTCGAGCTGCTCGCCCGGCATCGCGCCGCGTACTGCGTCATGAGCGGCGCCGGGCTCTCCTGCATCCTCAGGGCGACGACCGACATCGCCTACGTGCGCCTGCACGGACCGAGCCACGACCACCTCTACGCCGGGTCGTACTCGGACGAAGACCTCGCGTGGTGGGCGGAACGGGTGCGGGAGTGGCGGGACTCCGGACGCGACGTGTACGCGTACTTCAACAACGACGGAGAGGGGCACGCCGTGCGCAATGCGCTGACGCTGAAGCGGATGACGGGCGCCTGACGCTCGGGCTGTCAACCCCCTCCGGCGCCCGCTGCAAGCGACGTAGCCTGACCACGGCGGCAGGCGCGCCGCCCGAATCGGAGGACTGCCGTGGACGACCGCTCAACACCCCTTATGCGTGCGAAGCGCCCCGCCAACGCCCTGGCCGGGCCGTACGGACATCCCTTCCACCCCATCCTCGTGACCATCCCGATCGGCACGTGGACGGCCAGCCTCGTCTTCGACATCATCGGCCTGTTCGCGGAGGACCCGGAGCCGTATGCGATCGGCGCGCAGGTGCTGATCGCGATCGGCGTGATCGGCGCGCTGCTCGCCGCGGTGTGGGGTTTCATGGACTACCGGCAGCTGGCCGCCGGCACGCCCGCACGCCGCACCGGAACGCTCCACATGGTGCTCAACCTCGGCGCCATCGTGCTGTTCGCGATCAACTACTTCGTGCGCGCCGCGAGCGACCACGACGAAGTGAGCATCGTCGGGCTCGTCCTCACGGTGATCGGGCTCGCCGTGCTCGGCGCGTCCGGCTGGCTGGGCGGCAAGCTGGCGTACCACTACGGGGTGCGCGTCGCGGCCGAGGACACCCAGCGCGAAGGCTTCAGCTGATCCGTCGCCGGAGGTAGAGCAGCCCGATCCCGGCGACCGCGGCGACGCCCATCACCCGCGCCGGCGTGGAGCGCCAGCCTCCCGTCACTCCCCCGTCCTCCGTCGCCGGCTCGAGCACGGTCCCGGCCGACCGCGGCACGCCGTTGCCGCGCAGCGCGAGCACGTCCTGCGCCACGGAAGCCGCGCGGTCGTACACCGGCGGCGCGATGCCGTGCAGCGCGGTCGCGATGCGCTGGCTCCGTCCGACGACCACCACCGCCCGGCGCCGCCCGACAGAGCGCACGATCGCCTTCGCGACCCGCTCGGGCGACGAGATCGGGGGCAGCGGATGGACGCGACTGCCGGTGTAGTTGGCGGCGTGCTGGTAGATCGGAGTGTCGATCGACCCCGGCAGCACCGCCGTCACGTGGATGCCGCGGCTGCGGCGCAGCTCCTGTCGCAGCACCTCAGCGAGGCCGAGCGTGCCCCACTTGCTCGTCACGTAGGCGGAGATGTAGGGCGAGCCGACCTCGGAGAAGAGGGAGCCCACCATGATGAGCGAGCCCGAACCCTGACGGCGGAACTGCCGCAGCGCCGCGCGGGCGCCGTGCACCTGCCCCATGAGGTTCGTCTCGATGATCTGACGGAAGATCGCCGACGGGGTCTGCTCGAACGACCCGTAGCTCATCACCGAAGCCGAACTCACCCACGCATCGATGCGGCCGAAGGCGTCGACCGCGCGGCGGGCGAGGGCGAGCACCTGCTCCTCGTCGCTCACGTCGGTGCGCACGGCGATGGCCTGTCCCCCGCGCTCGACGCACTCCCGGGCGACCGCCTCGAGCCCGGCCGGGTTGCGGGCGGCGAGCACCAGTCGCGCCCCCTGCTCCGCGAAGGCCCGGGCCGTCGCCCGGCCGATGCCGCTCGACGCGCCCGTGATGACGACGACCTTGCCCTCGTGCTTCATCCTGTTGCTCCTCGCATGGCGCTCCGCGGCGAGAGATCCGGCAGTGTGCGGGTGCCGAATTCGTGACGCAGGGCGCTGAGCGCCGCCCGCCAGCCGACGAGCCCGTGCACCCCGGGCCCCGGCGTCACCGACGCCGAGCAGAGGTACACGCCGGGGATGGGGGTGCGCCAGGGGTCGGGGCTGAGCACCGGGCGGCGCACGAGCTGCAGCAGGTTCGCCGCCCCGGAGGCGATGTCGCCGCCGACGTAGTTCGGGTTGTGGCGGGCCAGGTCCACCGCCGAGCGCGACGAGGTGGCCAGGATCGTGTCGCGGAAGCCGGGCGCGAAGCGCTCGATCTGCCGGATGACGGCCTCCCGCCGGTCGGCGGTGGAGTCTGCGGGCACGTGGGTATACGTCCAGAGCGTGTGCTGCCCGGCGGGCGCCCGGCTGTGGTCGAACTGCGACGGCTGCGCGACGAGCACGTAGGGCGAGTCGCTGAGCCTGCCCTGGGACACCGCGTTCTCGGAGGCTGCGATCTCCTCACGCGTGCCACCGAGGTGCAGGGTGCCCGCTTCGCGCAGTGCGGGGTTCGTCCAGGGAACGGGCTCGGACAGCGCGAAGTCGACCTTGGCCGATCCGGCGCCGTAGCGGAACCGCTCCAGCGCGCGCCGGTACCTCGGAGGGATGCGGCTCGACGCGATGCGGGTGAACGCCCGCGGTGTGACATCGAGCACGGTCACCCGCGACGGCGGAAGCTCCTCGAGCGACGTCACGTCGTGGCCGGTGATGACCTCGCCGCCGTGCGCGCGAAGATCGTCGACCAGGGAGTCGATGATCGACTGGCTGCCGCCGACCGGCACCGGCCAGCCCCGCGCGTGCGCGTAGGCGGTCAGCGCGAGGCCCGCGCCCGCGCCCGCCAGGCTCGGCTGCGGCAGGATGGTGTGCGCCGCGACCCCCGTGAGCATCGCGGGGGCGGCGTCTTCCGAGAATCTCCTCTGCCACAGCAGCGAGCCCTGCTCGAGGGAGCCCAGCGCGAAGAGGATGGCGGTGATCGGGTCCGGCGGCACGCGCAGCAGGGTCGAGCCGGTGAAGTCGGCCACCCGGTCGGCCCGTTCGGCAAGGGGACGCATCAGGGACTCGTATGCCCTGCCGTCGCGCCCCAGCGCCTCGCGCGTGCGCCCGAGGTCGCGGTAGGCGAGCCCGGCCGCGCCGTGATCGAGCGGATGGCCGAACGAGAGCTCGGGGGTGACGAAGGGCACCCGCTCCTTCAGGCCGAACTCGCGGAAGAACCTCGATTCGAAGGCCATCGGGTGGACGGCCGAGCACACGTCATGGAGAAACCCGGGCAGCGTCAGCTCTGCCGTCGCCGATCCGCCACCGGGTCGGTCGGCGCGCTCGAACACCCGCACCTTCAGGCCCGCGCGGGCGAGGGTGACGGCCGCCGCCAGCCCGTTCGGACCCGCGCCCACCACCGTGGCATCCACGTCGCCGTCCGACCGTGTCTCTGCGCGGCGGGCCGCGATGCCCGCAACGCGCATCAGCGCTCCTCGTGCACGCGGTCGGCATCCGGCGCCGCTTCGGCATCCGGCACCACGTCGGCCTCCTGAGCCACGTCGGCATCCGGCACCACTTCGGCATCCGGCACGATTTCCGCGTCCTCGACGACCACGGCATCCTCGATCACCTCGGAGGGCGACTCGCGCTCCGCGGTGCTCGGGCCGAGCGACGTCCGGGGAGTCATCCCCTCGGCGAGGTAGGCGAGGCGATGCAGCGTCTCGGTGTTGCGCCAATGCAGCATCAGGTCCATCAGCGGGGCGGGGACGAGCGTCGCGGGGCCCGACACCGCCTCCTCCTGGATGCGGACCACGCACTCGCCGACGCCGCGGGACTTCACCTCGAGCGTCACACGGGCCTCGCCGACGGGCCATCCCCGCGCCCGCACGACCGAGAGGTACGGCGGATCCCACTCCTCCGACACGGTCGTGTCGTCGATCAGCGCCGGCCACACCCCGAAGGAGTGGTGGAGGCGGGCGCCGGGGCTCGGCCACGACTCGTCGACGTCGCGCATGCGCGATGCGCCGACGACCCACGACGGGTACAGCCAGCCGTTCGCGAGCACCGCGAAGACGTCGGCCGGCTCGCATTTCAGCACTCTGACGTTGCGCGACATCCGCCCTGCCTCTTCTCCTCGTCATGCGGCCGGGGCCGCTCGGACCTTCTCGTGCGACTCTAGGCCGCCTGACACGGCGTCCGGGAGTGGTTGCAGACCCCGCCGATGTGTGTCACAGGATCGCCGCCGGTCACGCCGCACCCGCCGAGCGCGCCGCCTGGACGGCAGCGGCGATGCCGCCCTGCCACGGCTCACCGTGGCCCGTCAGCACGGTGCGCGCACCGGTCGCCTCCAGCGCATCCAGCGAGGCGAGCGCACGCTCGCTGTCGGCCGTCGCCGCCTTCGCAACGATGCGGGGCCCCCTCTCGCCCGTATAGGGGTCGAGGGTGACCAGCGCGTCGCCCGCGAAGAGGATGCCGGAACCCGGGAGGCTGAACCCGCAGTGACCGTAGGTGTGACCTGGGCTCCACACGGGAACGAGCCGACCCGGCACGTCCATCGGCCGATCGGGACGAACGGCACCGCCCGCCTCGATGCCCTTGATCGTCAGCGCCCCCGCCGCCGCCATCTCGGCGATGACGGGAACGGCCTTCGGATAGCGGAGGAGGTAGCCGGCGCGGGGCGCCTCGTGGTCGTAGCGATACGGATGCCGCGCGAGCCGCCGGTCCTCGTCGTGCACGAAATGCGGCACGTGGTGGTCGTGCACCAGACGCGCGGACATGCCGACGTGGTCGAAGTGCCCGTGGGTGAGCACGACCGCGTCGATGTCGGACGGCTTCGCCCCGAACGTCGCCAGCACCACCTGCAGCCCCGGGAAGCTTCCCGGCAGGCCCGTGTCGACCAGCGTGATGCCCTCGGGCGTCACGACGACGTAGCAGTTCACGTTGGCCCGATCGATGCGATAGACGCCCTCGCCCACCTGCTGCCAGACTCTCCTCGTTGCACCCATACCGGCCACCCTCACCCGGGTCCGCCGGTGCTGACAGTGGCTTGCCACTCCGCGAGCCGAGTGATAACGAACGCGCCGCGTCATGCGCCCGGAATCCTCTGCACCGCCGCGCACGGTGTCAACCCCGTTGCCGGTGCCGCCCGGCCGCGGGCAGGCTCGGCACATGGCATTCACACCGACACGCGCGATCGTCACCGGCTCGGATTCCGGCATCGGCAAGGCCACCGCCGTCGCCCTGGCCGCCGCCGGCATGGACGTCGGGATCACCTGGCACAAGGACGAGGCGGGCGCCCAGCAGACGGCCGAAGAGGTGCGCGGGCTCGGCCGCAACGCGGTCGTGGCGCGTCTGGACACCAGCGACATCCCGGGGTGCGGCGACGTCGTCGACGGACTGATCTCGGACCTCGGCGGCCTCGACGTCTTCGTCAACAACGCCGGCACGGGAGACAACGCCCCATTCCTCGAGCTCACCCTCGAGCAGTGGAGGCACACCGTCTCGGTCGACCTCGAAGGCGCCTTCGTCTGTCTGCAGCGCGCCGCCCGGCACATGGTCGACGCGGGGACGGAAGGCCGCCTCATCGCGATCACGAGCGTGCACGAGCACCAGCCTCGGGTGGGCTCGGCCGCCTACGATGCCGCCAAGCACGGCCTCGGCGGCCTGATGAAGACGCTCGCGCTGGAGCTCGGTCGCAACGGGATCACCGCGAACTCGGTCGCGCCCGGCGAGATCGCGACACCGATGACCGGCCAGGAGGACGTCGATCCGCATGGCGTCGACCGCCCGGGCGTGCCTCTCGGGCGGCCGGGAGACGCGCGCGAGATCGCGTCGGTCGTCGCGTTCCTCGCGTCGCCGGGTTCTTCGTACGTCACCGGCGCCTCATGGGTCGTCGACGGCGGGATGCTGCAGATGGGGCCGCAGGGCGGCTCGAACATCGAGACCCACGCCTGGCGCGACGGCGAGTAGGCCCCAGGAACGACGGAAGGCCCGCACGCTGAGCGCGCGGGCCTTGCGTGGTTCCTCAGCCCTGGCCGGTCCCGCCCTCGTCGCCGTCGAGCGAGGCGATCAGCGCCTGGATGGGGACGCGGCCGCTCGCGACGAGCTGCCCTCCCGCACGCCGAGCGGCCGACGCGACCGGCGCCGCCCACAGGTTCTCATAGACGAGCACCCCGGCGACGCTGCCCGGTCCCATCTCGGCGGTCAGGTCGGCGAGGTCCTCGACGGCCAGGAGCTCTGCCAGCGCCAGCTCGACCTGCACGATGTCGTCGAGCCCGCCCGCGTCCGACAGCTCCAGCGCGTCGACGTCGCCGTTCTCGTCCTTGACGAGGATCAGCACATCGAGCACGCGGATCGTCCCTGCCTCCGACAGCCGCACCAGCTCTTCTGCGACCTCCCCGGTGAAGCGCTGCTGCCCCTCGGGGAACTCGATGACGAGGAAATCGACCGGTCCCAGCTGGTCAAGACTCGTGTCGCTCATGTGTACCGCCCTTCAACGATCGGATCAGTGCGCGCCCGCGCATCGCCATCGTGGCCGCGACGAACGGGACCCGCATCATGCGATGTGTGTGAACAGCGAGCCGGACGCACGGAACGAACAGGGGGAAGCGGGCGCTGTGCCAGAATCCAGGCATGGCGAGGCCGCGCAGAGAACTGAAGAACACCAGCTACGAGATCTTCATCGGAGCCCTGTCCGTGCTCGCCATCGCGAACATCGTCCTCGCGCTGCTCTTCTTCCAGGACCCCGACCTGCAGCTGGTGCTCGCGGTCATCGACGGCCTGCTGAGCCTCATCTTCCTGGGTGACTTCCTCTTCCGCCTCAAGACGGCTCCCTCGCGCCGCGGCTACTTCTTCCGGCAGTTCGGCTGGGCGGATCTGCTCTCGTGCACCCCGTTCCCCGCGTTCAAGCTCCTCCGCATCTTCCGTCTCGTCCGGGTCAACCGCCTGCTCGGCATGAAGGGGGCCCACGGCGTCTGGAGGACGATCATCAGGGACCGGGCCAACAGCGCGCTGCTCGTGCTGCTGCTGATGGGCATCCTGGTGCTCGAGTTCGGGAGCATCGGCATCCTCGCGATCGAGCAGTATGCAGACGGCGCCAACATCACCGACGCATCCGATGCCCTCTGGTACGTGATGGTGACGATCTCCACCGTCGGCTATGGCGACGCGTTCCCGGTGACGAACGCGGGACGGCTCGTGGGAACGGCGATCATCATCGTCGGCGTCGGCATCTTCGGCACATTCACCGGCTACCTCGCGAACCTCTTCCTCGCGCCGCGGAAGACCGACGCCGAGCCGGCACGGGCGGAGCCGGCGTCCGATCGGCCGGGCGATGCGGACGCGCCGCCAGCCGCGCCCGCGGGGTGACCCTCCGGAAGGGACACCACACCGGACTCCTACACCCTCGTCGCGCAGCGACAGGTGCTGCGCCGCAGTCACCCGATCCCGCGCGAAGGCTGAGGCTCTGTCGGCTCAGAGGGCGGACAGCCGCTCCCGCAGCTGGGCGACCTTCGCGGCATCCACCTGGCTGCCCGCCATGGCGAGAACGGAGGTCGCCGTCATGCCCCGCACCATCGACACCATCGGGTTGTCGGCCATGCCGGGCACGACATCGTCGACGATCGCCTTCGCCTGCGGGTCATCGAGGATCTGACCGATCGTGGCGACGTCGAGATCGAACTTGCCGGGCATCTGCTCTCCTTCATCAGGACGGTCGATGTGCGGGGGCACGGGAGGGGGGAGTTCATCCTCCGCCTTTTCCCTTGCCCTTCCCGCCATTGCCGCCATTGCCATTGCCATTGCCGTTGCCATTGCCATTGCCGTTGTTGTTGCCCGGCCCGGAGTTGTCGGGCTCGGAGTTCTCCCCGCCGTTGTCGACGGGCGTGCTGACCGTGGACTCCGGCTCCGGTTCGGGGGCCGGCTCGGTCACGGGCGCCGGCTGGAGGTCGGCGCGGACCACGTCGATGGCCGCCTGGATGGTCGCCGCGCGCTGAGTGCTGACGTCGCCGTCGGCGAGCGCGCTCGCCAGCTGCTGCTGGAGCTCGTCCAGTCTGGTGAGTGCCGCCGCAGGGTCGCCGGCCGCCGCGGATTCCGCCACCGCAACGACGCCCTCCTGCAGCACGCCCGCCGCCGCCTGTGACAGGTCGCCGGCGGGGGAGGCGCAGCCGGCGAGACTTGCGGCGATCACGGCGCCCGAGGCGAGCATCACGGTCCACCGTGCCCGCACACCGCGCCCGCTCACGGCGTCAC
>DASUQB010000080.1:0-9711 GCA_036280835.1 Microbacterium sp.
GATCGCATCGCAGAGCTGGCGGCAAGCCTCAAGGCCGCCGAGAAGAAGATCGCCGCGTTCGAGGCCCGGGCGCTGGCGGAGCGCGTCCCGTCGCTCGCCGCCCAGGCGTCGGCCGTCGGGGCGTTCCAGTTCGTCGCCGACGGCATCGGCGCGGCGGGATCGCAGGATGACCTCCGGTCGCTCGTCACCTCGGTGCGCGACCGGCTGGGCTCCTCGCCCGCGGTCGTGGCCCTGGGCGGCGAGATCGGCGGTCGTCCCGTCGTGATCGTCGCCACGAACGACGAGGCCCGCAGGGCCGGCGCGAAGGCCGGCGCGCTGGCCAAGGCGGCCGCCGCCGCGCTCGGTGGCGGCGGGGGAGGCCGCGACGACATCGCACAGGGCGGCGGGGCGGATGCCGCGGCGCTGCCGGCCGCGCTGACCGCCGTCCGCGAGGCGCTGGGGAAGACCGCTCGGTGAGTGCATTCCGGCGGGGCGCGCGCCTCGGCATCGACGTGGGCAAGGCCCGCATCGGCGTCGCGCGCAGCGACCCCGACGGCATGCTGGCCACCCCGGTGGAGACCGTCGCGCGCGCCGTCGGCGATCCCGTGGCACGCATCATGGAGCTCGCCGCCGAGCACTCCGCTGTCGAGCTCGTCGTGGGGCTGCCCCTGAACCTGAAGGGCGACGAGACGCTGTCCACCGTCGATGCCCGGGAGTTCGCCGACGCGCTGGCGGCGGCATCCGACGTGCCCGTGCGGATGGTCGACGAGCGCCTCAGCACGGTCAGCGCCAACTCGGTGCTGCGCGATGCGGGCCGTTCCCAGCGATCGTCTCGTAACATTGTTGACCAGGTGGCCGCGGTCGTGCTGCTCCAGCACGCCATCGACACCGAGAAGCAGACGGGCCGAGCACCCGGTCTGCCCGTGCCACCCACCCAGGAGCCCGCCTGACCATGTCCGATCCATCGTCAACGTCCGACGATCCGTTCTCAGACCTCTACGGGAAGCTCCCGGACCCCAAGTCACGGGACTCTCGCGTCGCCTCAGACGGTCGAGACGCGCGCGTCGCCTCAGACGGTGGAGACGCGCGCGATGACACGGCGCCCGACGCGGCGCCCGACGCCGCCCAGCCCGTCACGGCGGGTGCACCGCTTTCGCGGCGCGCCGCACGCCAAGCGGCGACGAACCCCCACGCCACGATCCCTCCGGAATCCGCCGCACCGCTCGCCCCGTCCGCGGCAGCTCCGCGCTCGGCCGGCGAAGGGTACGGCCCCCCGACCGCCGCGATGGGCGCCATGCCCGCCGAATCGTCGGCACCGCGGTCCGAGACCGACCCGCGGCCCTCGGCGGTCGCCGTCCAGCCCACGATCGACGACCTGTTCAGCAGGGAGGCGCACGAGGACCACGCGGTCCCGACGGCGGTGAAGCGCCGCAGGCGCCGCGGCGGGTGCCTCATCGCCCTCGTCATCGTCGCGCTCTTCTTCGGCGGCATCGCCGCGGCGGGCTTCTGGGCGTGGAACACGTACGAGGACAGCATCCGCGAGGTCATGGGCTGGGAGGAGCCGAAGGACTACGAGGAAGGACTCGCGACGGGCGAGGCCCTCGTCACCATCAGCTCCGGCGACGGCGGCCAGGCGATCTCGCAGTCGCTCTTCGACGCCGGTGTGACGAAGACTCCCGAGGCGTTCTACTCGATGCTCATCGCGCAGCCCGAGCAGCCGGTCTTCTACCCCGGCGTGTACAGGCTGCAGCAGAAGATGACGGCCTCCGCGGCCCTCGCGATGCTGCAGGACCCGGCCAGCAAGCTCGAGAACTCGGCGCTTCTGCCCGAGGGACTCACGCTCAAGCAGACCCTCGTGGAGCTGTCGGAGGGCGTCGGCCTGCCACTCGCCGACTTCGAGGCTGCCGTCGCGGACCCCGCGGCGTACGGGGTGCCGGCATCCAGCCTCGAGGGCTGGCTGTTCCCGGCGATGTACACGTTCGACCCCGGAGTGACGGCGCCGCAGGTGATCCAGACGATGGTGGATCGCACCGTCGCGTCGCTCGATCAGGCGGGTGTTCCCGTCGAGCGGCGCGAGGAGATCCTGATCAAGGCGTCGATCATCCAGCGCGAGGCGCGCTTCGAGCAGGACTTCTACAAGGTCGCCCGCGTGATCGAGAACCGGCTGAAGCCGGACAATTCGGAGACCTTCGGACTCCTGCAGATGGACTCCACGGCGCAGTACGGCATCGGCGAGGACGACGGCACCGTGAGCTCGTCGGAGGAGGCCCTGACCGACGACAACCTGTGGAACACGTACGTGCATCCCGGGCTGCCGATCGGGCCGATCGCCAACCCGGGCGACACGGCGATCGACGCCGCGATGCACCCGGCCGACGGGCCGTGGCTCTACTTCGTGACCGTCAACCTCGAGACGGGGGAGACCGTGTTCACGGAGACCCTGCCCGAGCACGAACGCGCGATCGAGCAGTGGACGCAGTGGTGCGACGAGAACCCCGACTCGGGGTGCTGACCGAGTGACGCCCCCGCACACGGCGGCCCGCCTCGGGGTGTGGGGCGATCCCATCGCGCACAGCAAGTCGCCCGCCCTCCACACCGCCGCCTACGGCGTGCTCGGGCTGCCGTGGCACTACGACAGGCGCCGCGTCGACAGGGAGACTTTCGACGCTGCGCTGTCCGGACTGGATCCGGCATGGCGGGGGCTCTCGATCACGATGCCGCTCAAGGAGCGCGCCTTCGCCGCGGCGGCGGTGCGGGATCGCGCCGCGGAGATGACGGGCGCGGTGAACACCCTCCTGCTCGGCGGCGACGGACCCCGCGGCTTCAACACGGATGTCGGCGGCATCGTGCGCGCCTTCGCCGACCGCGGGGTCGATCGCGTGGAGTCGGCGCGCATCGTCGGCGCCGGGTCGACCGCGTCGTCCGCCGTCGTGGCGCTGTCGGAGATCGGCGCACGGGAGATCGAGGTCGTCGCCCGGCGCCCGGATCAGGCGGCCGGCCTCGTCCGGCTCGGGGAGTCGCTCGGCACATCCGTGACGACGGCGCCGCTGACGTATGCGGCGGGCGAACGCCCCGTGGATGCCACCATCGCGACGCTCCCGAGCGGTACGCAGCTTGCGGATGACGTGGCCGACGCCCTCTCCGCGCACGGGGGAGCGCTGCTCGACGCCGCCTATGCGCCGTGGCCGAGCCACCTCGGTCAGGCGTGGCAGCGCCATGATCGAGCCCCGATCTCGGGTCTCGAGATGCTGCTGCACCAGGCGTTGCTGCAGGTGCGGATCTTCGTCGCGGGCGACGTCGACGGGGCGCTGCCGGACGAGCCGCGGGTGCTCGCCGCGATGCGTGCGGCACTCATGGGAGACTAGACGAATGCTCCGCGTGCTCACGGCCGGCGAATCGCACGGCCCGGAACTCGTCGCCATCATGGAGGGCCTTCCCTCCGGCGTCCCCATCTCTGCCGACGCCGTGCGCGCCGACCTGGCGCGTCGCAAGCTCGGCTACGGCCGCGGCTCGCGCATGAAGTTCGAGGAGGACGAGCTGTCCTTCTCGGGCGGCGTGCTGCACGGCTTCAGCATCGGCAGCCCGATCGCCTTGCGCATCGCGAACACCGAGTGGCCGAAGTGGACCGAGGTGATGAGCCCGGAGCCGATCGAGCTGACGGAGAAGTCCCGCGGCCGCGGGGCGCCCCTCACACGGCCCCGGCCCGGTCACGCCGACCTCGTCGGCATGCAGAAGTACGGCTTCGACGAGGCGCGCCCGATCCTCGAGCGGGCGAGCGCGCGGGAGACCGCCGCCCGGGTGGCCCTCGGCGCCCTGGCGCGCGCGTTCCTGGGCGAGCTCGGCATCACGCTGGTCAGCCACACCCTGTCGATCGGCCCCGTGCGGGTCCCGGAGGACGCGGAGCTGCCCACGCCCGATGACGTCACGGCCCTGGACGACGATCCGCTGAGATGCTTCGACCCCGCGACATCCGCCCGCATGGTGGAGGAGGTCGACGCCGCACGCAAGGACGGCGACACCCTGGGCGGCATCGTCGAGGTGCTGGCCTACGGCCTGCCGCCCGGCCTCGGCTCCCACGTGCACTGGGACCGCCGCCTCGACGGCAAGCTGGCTCAGGCGCTCATGAGCATCCAGGCCATCAAGGGCGTCGAGGTCGGCGACGGGTTCCTGACCACGACCCGCCGGGGCTCCGCGGCCCACGACGAGCTGTTCGCCACCGACGGCGGCATCGCGCGCGCCTCCGACCGTGCCGGCGGAACCGAGGGCGGCATGTCCACGGGAACGGTGCTGCGGGTGCGCGCGGGCATGAAGCCGATCGCGACGGTGCCGCACGCGCTGCGCACGGTCGACGTCGCCACCGGCGACACGGCTTCCGCCCACCACCAGCGCTCCGACGTCTGCGCCGTGCCCGCCGCCGGCGTCGTCGCCGAGGCGATGGTCGCGATCGTGCTCGCCGAGGTCGCCCTGGAGAAGTTCGGGGGCGACTCGGTCGCCGAGACGCGCCGCAACCTCGAGTCGTACCTCGCGGGCATCCCGGAGACCCTGCGCACCCTCACGGGCAGCGACGCGGCTCTCGCCGGGGCATGACCGGACCGGACCGGGCGCTCGTGCTCGTCGGCCCGATGGGGGCCGGCAAGTCGAGCGTCGGACGACGCGTCGCCAAGGCGCTCGGCGTCGGCTTCTTCGACACCGACGTGGCCATCGTGCGCGCGCACGGCCCCATCCCCGACCTCTTCCGGGCTCAGGGCGAGGCGCACTTCCGCGCGCTGGAGCGCGCCGCCGTGCGCGAGGGACTCGCCACCGGCGGGGTCGTCGCCCTGGGCGGCGGGGCGGTGCTGGATGCCGACACCCGCAGCGAACTGCGGGCCCACGACGTCGTGCTTCTCACGGTCGAGCCGCGCGTGGTGGCGACGCGCCTGCGCGACACCACGCGGCCGCTCCTGCAGGGCGAGGACCCCATCGCCGAGTGGACCCGCATCAGCGTGCAGCGCGCCCCGCTGTACGCGGAGGTGGCCGACGCCACCTTCGACACCTCGAGCGGCCCGCTGGGCGACGTGGCGAGCGCCATCGTGGCGTGGGCCCGCTCCCGAAGCGACCGACCAGAGCGGACACACCCATGAGCGACACGACCACCATCTCCGTGACGAGCGGCGCCGGCTACGACATCACGGTCGGCCACGGCATCCTGTCGACGCTCGGCCAGGTGCTGCCGCCGGCCGCGCGCAAGGTGCTCGTCATCCACCCGCCGACCCTCGCCGCGCAGGCCGAGGCGCTGCGCGCGTCGCTGAGCGGCGACCGCGAGGTGCTGCTCGCCGAGATCCCCGACGCCGAGGCCGGCAAGCGCATCGAGGTCGCCGCGTTCTGCTGGCAGGTGCTCGGCAAGGCCGATTTCACCCGCACCGACGCGGTCGTCGGGTTCGGCGGGGGAGCGGTGACCGACCTCGCGGGCTTCGTCGCCGCGACATGGCTGCGCGGCGTCGCCGTCGTGCAGGTGCCGACGACGGTGCTCGGGATGGTGGATGCCGCGGTCGGCGGCAAGACCGGCGTGAACACGGCCGAGGGCAAGAACCTCGTCGGCGCGTTCTGGGCGCCCGCCGCGGTGCTCTGCGACCTCGACCTGCTCACCACGCTCACGCGCAACGAGGCCGTGGCGGGATTCGCCGAGGTCGTCAAGGCCGGGTTCATCTGGTATCCCGAGATCCTCGAGCTCATCGAGGCCGACCCCGCGGCGGCGACGGATGTCACCTCTGCATCGTTCCGCCGGTGCATCGAACTGGCGATCGAGATGAAGGCGAGGGTCGTGAGCGACGACTTCCGGGAGGCGGGGCTTCGCGAAGTGCTCAACTACGGGCACACGCTCGGCCACGCGATCGAGCACGCCGAACGATACCGGTGGCGCCACGGTGCCGCGATCTCGGTCGGCATGGTGTTCGCCGCCGAGCTGTCGCGCCTCGCCGGGCGGCTCTCGGACGCCTCCGCGCAGCGGCACCGGGACGTGCTGGACTCCCTCGGCCTGCCCACGACGTACGGCGCCGGCCGCTGGCCGACGCTGCTCGCGACGATGCAGCGCGACAAGAAGAGCCGCGGCGGCCTGCTGCGCTTCATCGTGCTCGACGACATCGCCAAGCCGACGGTGCTGCAGGCGCCCGACGAGTCGCTGCTGTTCGCCGCATACCAGGAAGTGGCCGGGTGAGCACGGACCCCACGGTCACGTGCGGCGCATCCGCCCCGACGATCGGCGCCGGGTGCGTGACCTGCGCCCGGAGGCGCTGAGCGCCCCGGACGGCACCGCCGGCCCTGATAGCGTGCCAGCGTGACGACTGCGCGGCGCCTGCTCCTGGTCAACGGGCCGAACCTCAACCTGCTCGGCACGCGGGAGCCCGCCCTCTACGGCATCGAGACGCTCGCCGACGTCGAGGCGCTGGTGACCCGGACGGCGGGGGAGCGCGGCTTCGACGTCGACGCCGTGCAGAGCAACCACGAGGGGGTCCTGATCGACGCCATCCACGCGGCACGGGAGACCTGCTCGGGGATCGTGATCAACCCGGGCGGCCTGACCCACACGTCGATCGTGCTGCGCGACGCGCTCGCGGGCGTCGCCCTGCCGGTGGCCGAGGTGCACATCTCCGATGTCTACGCGCGGGAGGAGTTCCGCCACCATTCCTACGTGCGCGACATCGCCGCCGTCCACGTCGTCGGCGAGGGCGTGCAGGGATACGCGACCGCCGTGCGGCTCCTTCTCGATGTCATCACGGGAGCCGCCGATGGTTGACCGGGGGCCGCACCGCGAAGACCGGTAGACTCGAGGGTCGGCGCGCCCTCTCGCGAACTCGCCGAACGACTCACAGAAACGGAATCCTCGAGCCCATGGCATCCACCGCAGACATCAAGAACGGCGTCGTGCTGAGCATCGACGGCCAGCTCTGGAACGTCATCGAGTTCCAGCACGTGAAGCCGGGCAAGGGCGGCGCCTTCGTGCGCACGAAGCTCAAGAACGTCGTCTCGGGCAAGACCGTCGACCGCACGTACAACGCGGGCGCCAAGATCGACATCGAGAACGTCGACCGCCGCGACTTCACGTACCTGTACAACGACGGCGAAGGCTACGTCTTCATGGACGTCGCCGACTACGACCAGCTCACGGTTCCTGCCACGGTCGTGGGCGATGCCGCCAACTTCCTGCTGGAGAACCAGCAGGTGCAGATCGCGCTCAACAACGGCAACCCGCTGTACGTCGAGCTTCCGGCATCCGTCGTCCTCGAGATCACGTACACCGAGCCCGGCCTGCAGGGCGACCGCTCGTCGGCCGGCACGAAGCCCGCCACCGTGGAGACCGGCTACGAGATCCAGGTGCCGCTGTTCCTCGAGACCGGCACCAAGGTCAAGGTCGACACGCGCACCGGCGACTACCTCGGGCGCGTGAACTGACGCGTGAGCGCTCGTTCCAAGGCGCGCAAGCGCGCCCTCGACATCCTCTTCCAGGCCGATGTGCGCGGTGATGACGTCGGGGTGACCCTCGCCGCCGAGGCGAAGCGCGCGGTCGGCGAGCCCGCCCGGGAGGCCTCCTGGCTGTACGCCCGCGAGATCGTCGACGGGGTCATCGACCACCGCGACGAGATCGACGAGCAGATCACGACGCACAGCCGGGACTGGAAGCTCGAGCGGATGCCGGCGGTCGATCGTGCGCTGCTGCGCATGGGCGTCTGGGAAGTGCTCTTCAACGACGAGGTGCCCACCGCCGTCGCGATCGACGAGGCCGTCGAGCTGGCCAAGGAGTTCTCCACCGACGACTCCGGAGCGTTCGTTCACGGCGTGCTCGCACGCGTCGCCCGCACCACCTGACCGGCCGCGTCCCGGCGCGCGCTGTCGCCGCGTCCCGGACGTCTGCCTACACTCGAACCTGAAGGGAGCCCAGCCATGCGCATCACAGGCCTCGGCCACGCCGGCATGTTCATCGAAACCCGCGGCGGAAGCATCCTCTGCGATCCCGTCCTCGGCCCGACCTTCTTCGGAGCCTGGTTCCCGTTCCCCGACAATCGAGGTCTGGACTGGGAGCGCTTCGGCAAGGCGGACTTCCTGTACATCTCGCACCGCCACCGCGACCACTTCGATCCCGCTCTCATGGAGCGCTACATCCCGAAGGACATCAAGGTCCTCCTGCCGGATTACCCGGTCGATGACCTCGAGCAGGATCTGCGCAGGCTCGGCTACGACAACATCATCCACACCGAGGCGGGCGTGCCCCTCGAGTTCGGCGAGCTGAAACTGATGGTCACGCCGCTCCGCGCCCCGAGCGACGGCCCCATCGGCGACTCCTCGCTGAGCGTCGACGACGGCACCGCGAGCATCCTGAACCAGAACGACTCGCATCCCCTCGACCTCGAGAAGCTGCTGTCGTTCTCCAAGCCCGAGGCGTACTTCACGCAGGTCTCCGGCGCGATCTGGTGGCCGATGGTCTACGACCTGCCCGCCGACGCGAAGCAGAACTTCGCGAAGCTCAAGCGCGACGCGCAGGACAAGCGCGCCATGTACTACATCGAGAAGGTGGATGCCGAGCACGTCTTCCCGATGGCGGGGCCGCCGATGTTCCTTCGGGATGACCTGTTCCGCTACAACGGGCACGGCCTCGAGAACGACTCGATCTTCACCGACCAGCGGCAGTTCCTCGCGCACATGAAGCAGCAGCGGCCGGACCAGAAGGGCTACGAGTTCCTTCCCGGCACCGTCGTGGACCTCAACGACGGGGAGCTCTCCGTCACGCAGACGCTCTACACCGATGCCGAGATCGACCGGATCTTCGACGACAAGTGGGCGTACCTCGCGGAGCAGCGGGACTCCCGGCAGGCCGAGCTCGCCGCGGAGGAGGCGTCCCGTGCCCCCGTGCTGCCGCCGGCGGACATGCTCGCCGCCCTCAAGGAGTGGTGGGAGCCGCTGATGCGCCGCGGCCGGATCTTCCGCGAGGGGATCGGCGGCCCGGTGCGCTACACGATCGGCGACCTCGACATGGTGGCCGACTTCCCCAAGGCGAAGCTGCGCGAGTACGCGGGGGAGGAGACGGGCTACTGGTTCACCATCCCCGCCGATCTCGTCTCCACCAACATCCGCGACCACGAGATCGACTGGTCCAACTCGATCTTCCTGTCGATGCAGTTCCAGGCGGGGCGCGTGGGCAAGTTCAACGAGTTCATCTACACCTTCATGAAGTGCCTGTCGCGCGATCGCATCGAGTACGTCGAGAACTGGTACGCCGAGCAGTCGGATGTGTCCGAGGACGTTCAGCTCGGCGACTGGGTCGTGCAGCGCCGCTGCCCGCACCTGAGGGCCGACCTCTCGAAGACCGCGAAGATCGAGGACGGCGTGCTCACGTGCAGCCTGCACGACTGGAAGTGGGACCTCGCCAGCGGGCGGTGCCTCACCACCCACGGGCACCCCATCCGCTCCACACAGGCCGAGGACGCGCTCTCCCGGGAGGCGACGGCGCCCGCGGCGTGACCGCGTCGGCGCTGACCTTGTAGGAGATCCACAACAAACGTTGTGCGCAGGGGCCGGACATCTGGCGGAGGCCTCCCGAATCGCGAGCAGGGGTATCAGCCGCGGCATCCGGATTTCTTGATCGGTGGCTCGCACAAGCGAGCAGCCCGAACCGATCGAGGAGTACCGCATGACCACCGTCCCCGTCCGTCACGGCGCCATCGGCGTCCCGTCGTTCCCGCAGACCTCGGCGATCCGCCG
>DASUQB010000081.1:0-4645 GCA_036280835.1 Microbacterium sp.
CCCACCGCACACCTACCCGCACGGTGTCCTGTGCTGGATCGACATCGAAAAGGCCGATCCGGATGCCGCGGCCGAGTTCTACGGCGCGCTGATGCAATGGGACTTCCACGCCGCAACGCCACCGGACGCCTCGGCCGCGTACCTGATCGCGACCCTCGATGGCGAGGACGCCGCCGCCATCGGGGGCGGGGAGGACGGCGAGTGGACGAGCTACATCGCCGTGGATGACGCGGATGCGGCGGCCGAGCGTGTCAGAGCCGCGGGCGGCGCGGTGCTCGTGCCGCCGACGGAGGCCGGCCCCGGCGGCCGTCTCGCGGTCTGCGCCGATCCCGACGGCGCGGTGTTCCGGCTCTGGCAGGCCAACCGGCGGCTCGGCGCGCAGGTCGCGAACGTCCCCGGCGCCTGGAACTTCAGCATCCTCCGCACCGCCGACCCGGAGAGCTCCCTGCGGTTCTACGCGGAGGCGTTCGGGTGGACATCGATCGGCGGCGACCCCGCCCTCGGCGATGTGATGATCGCCGTGCCCGGCTACGGGGCGCACCTCGCGGCGACGGTCGACCCCGGCATCCTCGAGCGGCAGGAGTTCGCGCCGGAGGGTTTCGAAGACGTGATCGGCGGCATCGCGCGGTCGGCGCCGGGGGAGGGCGCGCGCTGGATCGTGCAGTTCAGCATCGCCGATCGCGAAGAGGCGATCAGGACCGCACGACGCGGCGGCGGCGGCGTGGTCTCCACACGCGACACCGACTACACGTACGAAGCGGTGCTGCGCGATCCGCAGGGGGCGGAGTTCTGGGTCGGCCAGTTCCGCGAGCCGGAGCCGTCGCCCTAGCGCGCCGCGGGATCAGGGCCGCGGGGTCACTGCTGTCGCTCGGCGGCGTGGGCGGCCTCGATCTCCGACGCCCGCGTGCGGAGGATCGAGACGACCTTCCGCACGGCGAGACGCTCGGCCACGTCGGGCCGGAGAAGGGCGACGATGTCGCGCTCGGCATCCACTCCCCGAAGGGGCTTCAGGATGACGCGACTCGGGTCGATGCTGCCGGAGGTGTAGCGCGGGATGACGGAGATGCCCAGGCCCGCGGCCACGAACGCCTCGACCATGCGGAGGTCGCTGATGCGCTGGTACACGGTGGCACGGCGGCCGGCCACCTGCTCGATGTCGTGCAGGATGCGCTCGAACGGGAACCCGACCGGCACGCCGATCCACGGTTCGCCCACCACGTCGGCGGGAGTCAGATAGCTCCGGCCCGCCAGGCGGTGGTCGGGCGGAAGCGCGATGTCGAGCGGTTCGGTCATGAGCGGCACCGCGCGGAGGCCGCGGCCGCCCCACGCGCGGGCACCCTTGAGCGAGTGCGCCAGCACGATGTCGAAGTCGCTCGTCAGCGACGGGAAGTCGAGCAGCTCGGCGTCTCCGTCCGAGCACAGCACGACGAGCCCGGGGATGAGCGCCACATCCTGCAGAACGCCCGGAAGCAGCACCTGGCCGGCGGAGGGGAAGGTGGCCAGGCGCACCTCCCCGCTCGGGTGATTGCGGAACTCGTCCCAGACGGCGGTGGCGCGCTCGAGCGCGACGGCGACATCGCCCGCGCTTCGTGCCAGCGCGTGGCCGGCGCTGGTCAGCTGGATGCCGCGGCCGCTGCGCTCGGTGAGCGGCACGCCCGCCTCCCGCTCGAGCACCTTCAGCTGCTGCGAGACAGCGGACGGAGTGCGGTGCATGGCCTCTGCCACGGCGGTCACGCTGCCCCGATCGGCGAGTTCCCGGAGCAGATCGAGTCGCCGTACATCCATGTAGTGATGCTACATCCACATTGCAGAATCATTCGATTGTGCTGAAGGGTTCAGGCCTTCACAATGGAAGAGTCGAGAAGAAGCAACGGGGCTTGAACACACATCGACGGTTCCCACTTCTGAAAGGTCCGGCCATGGTCGCGTTCCTCGTTCTGCTCACCGCCACCTCCGTCGCCGCCATCGTCGGCGCGCTGACCCTCACGGTCACCGACGGCTACGGCCGCGCGCCCCGGCGCACCTACGTCCGCGCCATCTGAGGCCTTCGTCCCCCGTTGCGGGCCGTGGCAGGCGCTAGGGCGTCCACCATGGCCGCAGCGGCAGGTCTTCGCTGCCGCGACGGTCGCCGGGTCTGAGCGCCAGCACCTGGTGCAGCTGGATGCCGCCGGTTTCGAAGGCGAGGCGTGATCCGGCCATGTAGAGCCCCCACACCTTCGCGGCGGGCAGCCCGACCTCGCCGACGGCGTCGTCCCAGTGGTCGACCAGATTGGCGCACCAGTCGCGCAGCGTCAGCGCGTAGTGCGGCCTCAGGTTCTCCTCGTGCAGCACCTCGAGGCCGGCATCCTGCGCCTCGCTGATGATGCGTCCCGAGCCGGTCAGCTCCCCGTCGGGGAAGACGTACCGGTCGATGAAGCCGCGAGCCGAGGGCTCGGTGCGGTTGTCCGAGCGTGTGATGCAGTGATTCAGCAGCAGCGCGCCGGGGCGCATCCGCGACTGAAGGAAGCGGAAGTACGCCGGGTAGTTGCGCACTCCGATGTGCTCGAGCAGCCCGATGGAGGACACCGCGTCGAAGCCGGTCTCGGTGATGTCGCGATAGTCGCCGTAGCGCACCTCGGCCAGCTCGCCGAGGTCCTGCTCGGCGATCGCCCGCTGAGCCCACGCCGTCTGCTCCCGCGACAGCGTCACGCCGGTCGCCTTGACGCCCCGGCTCGCGGCGTACCGCACCATGCCGCCCCACCCGCAGCCCACGTCGAGCAGGCGGTCGCCGGGCTTCAGCCGCAGCTTCTCGAACACCAGGCGGTACTTGTTGGTCTGCGCCTCCTCGAGCGACGCCTCCGCGTCGGGGTAGCACGCGCACGTGTACGTCATCGACGGGCCGAGCACCCACTCGTAGAAGCTGTTCGACACGTCGTAGTGGTGGTGGATCGCCTCCGCGTCCCGGGTCCTGCTGTGCCGGAGCCCGCCCGCGATCCGGCGCCAGCGCGGCGGCACCTCCTGCGGGGGCGGCGCGATCGGCCGGAAGTGCTCGACGCCGATGGAGCGCACGACCTGCGCCATCACCCGCGCCGGCGGCCGCGCGAACTCCAGGCTCTCCGCCAGCGCCGTGAGCAGCTCGTAGGGGTCGCCGGGGTGCACACCGTGGATGTCGAGGTCGCCCGCGATGTAGGCGCGGGCCAGGCCCAGGTCGCCGAAGCCGGTGACCAGATAGGTGGTGCCCCGCGGCGTTTTCAGATCGACCGTGAACGGCGCGTCGGCGGGACCCGCGGAGCTGCCGTCGTAGGCCGTGAACCTCAGCGGGAGCCGGCTGCCCGCGAAGATCTGCAGCACCTCGGCGAGGGTCAGCTTGTGCTCGCCTGCGGCGGTGCGGCCGGCATCCGGCGCCGCCGTCGCCTCAGCGCTCGCCGCGGCATCCGCCCGTTCCCTGTGATCCGTCATCGCCGCTGCACCGCCTTCGCGTAGAGGTCGAGGAGCCGCCCGTCCGGGTCGTAGCGCCGCTTGGCCTCGCGGTAGGTGTCCCCGCCGTACAGCCGGTCGAACTCCTCGCGGGAGTAGTAGGCGTCGGAGTAGAGGGACTTGTGCCCGTCGAGGTCGCCCACCGTGCGCTCGATCATCCGGTTCGTCTCGCCCTCGCCGTCGCCCACGGGCACCGTCGACCAGAAGCCGACGTTGACGTACGTCTGGTGAGGTCGCAGCGGATACAGGGGCCAGCCGTCGTCACCGCGAAGGCGCAGGGGACACAGCCAGATCGGCTCGATGGGCACGTGGGCCAGGAACCAGCCGAGGAACTCGGCGCAGCGCCCGATCGGGACCTCGATGTCCTGGATGACGCGCTCCCGCGGGGGACGGCCGTGCAGCCTCTCCAGACGATTCCCGATGTCGAAGCGCCTCTCGAGTCGCATCAGCTTCGCGTAGGAGCTGCTGCGCAGGTGCCGGCGCGGCCAGACGCGTCGCACGAGCGGATGCTGGGCGCCGAACGCCCCGGAGCACCAGAACCAGTCGGTGTCCCACCGCCACAGGTAGTCGTGGATGGTGAGGCGGTCGGGCAAGGCCCCGTCGTCATGCTGCATGGACCGGTAGTAGATCCGCTGCCGCGTGTAGTCGCTGACGGGTCCGGATGCAGCCGTTCCCGTCCCGAGGCACAGATAGCTCTCGTCCGCGCTGAAGACGACACCGTCGAGGTAGTCCACCGGTGCGCCGTCGAAGCTCCCGGTCTCGACGATGCGGTCCATCGCCTCCACCAACGCGTCGAGCGAGCGGAACCTCAGGTGCGTCAGCGCGACGAAGGGCTGCACCTCCTCGAGCTCGATGCGCAGGCGCACGGCGTATCCCAGTGTCCCGTACGAGTTGGGGAAGGCGCGATAGAGGTCCTCGTGGTCCCAGAGCGATGCGGTGACCAGCTCGCCTGCGCCGGTCAGGATGTCCATCTCCTGCACCGACTCGTGGGGCAGGCCGTTGCGGAACGAGGTCGACTCGATGCCCAGCCCGGTGACCGCGCCGCCGAGGGTGATGGTCTTCAGCTGCGGCACGACGAGCGGCGCGAGCCCGAAGGGCAGCGTGGCGGCGACCAGGTCTTCGTACGTGCACATGCCGGCCACATCGGCCGTCCGCGCAGCCGGGTCGACGGCGATGACGTCGGTCAACC
>DASUQB010000082.1:0-16184 GCA_036280835.1 Microbacterium sp.
GGCCACGGGTGTCGCGATCTGCGCCACCGGCGTAGAACTGCCCGCCGCGACCGAGATCACGCTGCCGGTGGCATCGGCCGACGTCTACGAGCCGCTCGAGGGCATGCGGGTGACGCTGCCGCAGTCGCTGTCGATCCTCGAGTTCTTCGAGTACGGCCGCTTCGGCACCGTGACACTCGGCAGCGAGCGCCACATGACGCCCACGGCCGTCGTCGAGCCCGGGCCCGATGCGGTCGCACTCGCTGAGGCGAACGCCCTCGACACCATCACGCTCGATGACGGGCGCAGTCAGGAGAACCCGGACCCGGCGATCCACCCGAACGGCGACATCTTCACGCTCGAGAACTCGTTCCGCGGCGGCGACCTCGTGACCGATGCGACCGGCGTGCTCGACTACCGCTTCGACACCTGGGCCGTGCAGCCCACGCAGGAGGCCGGGTACGAAGCGGTGAACACGCGAGAAGCCAATCCCGTGCCTGAGGTCGGTGGCACGACCACCGTCGCGAGCTTCAACGTGCTGAACTACTTCACGACCCTGAATTCGCGCGGCGCCAACGACGCGATCGAGTTCGAGCGCCAGGAGGCGAAGATCGTCTCGGCGATCGCCGAGATCGACGCCGACATCGTGGGTCTCATCGAGATCGAGAACAACGGCGACACCGCGGTGGGAACCCTCGTCGACGCTCTCAACGAAAGGATGGGCGAAGGCACGTATGCCTTCATCTCGACTGGCCCGCTCGGGACCGACGTGATCACGACGGCGTTGATCTACAAGCCCGCCGAGGTCGCGCCGCTCGGTGACGAGGCCGTCCTCACCGAGGAGGTCGACCCCAGGTTCAACACCGACTACAACCGCCCAGCGCTCGCGCAGACATTCACGGACTTGCAGACGGGTGGTGAGGTCACTGTGGTCGTGAACCACTTGAAGTCGAAGGGCTCGGCGTGCGCGGGCGACCCAGACACGGGCGACGGATCGGGCAACTGCAACGAGACACGCACGCTGGCCGCGCAGGCGCTCGCGGACTGGCTGGCCGGTGACCCGACCGGTCAGGGCGCAGGCAACGAACTCATCATCGGCGACCTGAACTCGTACGACAAAGAGGACCCGATCGACGTCCTGCGGGCGGCCGGCTACACCGACCTGCTTCTGCAGTACCAGGGTGAGGAGGCGTACTCGTACGTGTTCGACGGGCAGCTCGGGTACCTCGACTACGCTCTCGCGAACAGCGGATTGCTCGACAACGTCACCGGGGCAGAGGCGTGGCACATCAACTCCGATGAGCCGAGCCTGCTCGACTACGACATGACGTTCAAGAAGCCGGCGCAGGACGCCCTGTACGACGAGGACGAGTGGCGCTCGAGCGACCACGACCCCGTGATCGTGGGGCTCGACCTCGATGAGACGGCGCCAGAGCTGGTCGTCACACCGTCGGAGGACCTCATCTTCCCGCCGAACAACAAGTGGCGCTCGGTGACCTTCGACATCCAGGCGACCGACAACTCGGGCGGCGAGGTGACCGTCGAGATCATCGACGTGCAAGCCACGGGTGACAAGGCGAAGATACGCCGGGTCGGTGGGTCCAACACCGAGGTCGAGGTGCTGGCTCGCCCCAAGGCCGTGTACACCGTGACGTTCCAGGCAACCGATCCGAGCGGGAACTCCACCACCGCGGCGGTCACGATCCGAGTCGGACCCTGATCCGAGGCCCGGCGGACCCGGCGACGCGCATCCCACGTGAGCGAGCACCATAGAGGGCAGAATCCGCGGCCTGACTTCCGCGCTCGCCAACGCGTTCACCGCGCCGCCCCCGAGTTCGCACCTCGCACGCAAGCCGGTCCCCACGTGGGGCCGGGCTTGCGGCGTTGGCGCCCTCGGCGACCCCCTCAGGAGCCGAAGGGCGAACGGGTCGCGATCACGGTGACCATCCGCTCCAGGGCGAAGACCGGATCCCTCGACGCCCCCTTGACCTCGGCGTCGGCGCGGGCCGTGGCCTGGATCGCGAGGCCCAGTGACGCCTCGGACCAGCCCATCAGATCCCGCCGCGCGCGGTCGATCTGCCAGTCCTTCATCCCGAGTCGCGCGGCGAGTGCGCCGGATGACTCCCGGGTGCCGGCCACGCGCGCCATCGTGCGCAGCTTGGATGCCACGGCCGCAACGAGCGGAACGGGATCGGCGCCGGACGCCAAGGCGTGGCGCAGCGCGATGAGGGCCTCGCCGTAGCGGCCGGCGATCGCGGTGTCGGCCACAGCGAACGCGGACGTCTCGACGCGGCCGCCGTAGTAGCGCTCCACCACCTCCTCGGTGATGTCGCCGGTGACGTCGGAGATCAGCTGCTGGCACGCGGCCGCGAGGCCGGTCAGGTCGTCGGCGAACGCCGATGTCAGCGCGCGCAGCGCGACGGGAGCGATCCTGCGTCCCGCGGCGGAGAATTCGCCCGCCGCGAAGTCGAAACGGTCGGAATCGCGCTTGATCGCCGCGCACGGAATCTCGATGCCGCCGCCCTGCCCGGCACGGATCGCGTCGAGCAGCTTCTTGCCCCGCACGCTGGCGCCGGTGTGGCGGAGGATGACGGTCGCGCCCTCCTGCGGATGCTGCAGATAGCCGATCGCCTCGGAGAGGAACGCGTCGGAGCACTTCTCCACGCCGGATATGCGGACCAGCCTCGGCTCGCCGAACAGCGAAGGCGATGTGAGCGACAGCAGCGACCCGGACTCGTAGTCGTCTGCCCGGACGTCGGAGACCTCGAGCGACGCATCCTCCGCGCGCAGGTACTCCCGGATGCCGGCGATCGCGCGCTCGGCGCACACCTCTTCGGGGCCGGAGACCAGCACGATCGACGCGGGCTGGGGCGCCCGCCACGACACCTGTGGAATGGCCGGCGCCTTGCCCCTCGCCGGGGGTCTGCGCGCGCTCGTGGCCATGGGCCCAGCCTACCGGCGGCGCCCGACACGGGCGGGGCGGGACTCATCGCCGAGGCGTCCTCTCCCGCCAGACCTCGACACCCGTGGACGACGTGGACAGCGCGATGAGTCCTTCTCCGTCGGTGCGGGCGATCGTGGCATCCATCGCCCGCAGGATGTCGAGCGTCTCGTCCCTCGGATGCCCGTAGTCATTGTCGAGGCCGACCGTGATGAGCGCCACCGCGGGCGCGAGGTCCTCGTACAGCGCCGGGTCCTGATCAGCGCTGCCGTGATGAGCGACCTTCACCACCGCGTACGAGTCCCTGAGTTGCCCGCCGGCGTGCAGAGCCCGCTGCGCCGAGGCCGACAGGTCGCCCAGCAGCAGCGTCGAGGGGATGCCGCCGCCGCCGATGTCCATGATCACGCTGCCGTCATTCCCCTCGCGGAAGGAGTGGCCCCCGGCCCGCGGCCACGCGATCCGCCATGACGAACCGCCGAGGCGCCCGGTCATGCCCACGGAGCCCTCGACCGTGCGTGCCCCGGCCGCACGCAGCGACTCGACGATCGCGCGATCCTCGGCCGATGCGGGCGGACCGTGCAGCACGGTGTCGACACGGCCGGCGACGGCATCCACCCCGCCGACATGATCGAGGTCGAAGTGCGTCAGCACGAGCAGCTGGACGCGCGGCACCCCCAATCGGGACAGGCATGAGGCCAGCGGCGCGGGATCCGGACCGGTGTCGACGAGGGCGATCACGCCCTCCGAGCGCAGCAGCACGGCATCGCCCTGCCCGATGTCACAGGCGGCGAGGAACCAGTCGGAGGGGACCGTGAGCGGGCCGGCGATGCCCGAGAGCGCCGCGCTCCCTCCGGCGATGCCGACGGCACAGGCGAGGCCGGTCGCCGAGAGGCCCCGGAGAACGACATCCGCCCTTCCGCTCCCCCGGCGCGCCACGACGAGCGCGACCGCAGCGCCGAGCACGCCCAGGAGGAGCACCCCGGCCCAGCCGTCGAACCACGGGAGGAGTGCGCTCGGCAGGGCCGCCACGGTGTGCGCGGTCGCGGCGACCCATGCGGCCGGCACCCAGGCGAGCGCCGACAGGCCGGACGCGAGCCACGGGAACGGCGCCGCCAGGCAGGCCGCCAGGCCCGTGATCGTGGCGACGGGTGCCGCCGGGCCCGCGACCATGTTCGCGAGCACGCCGTACAGCGGCACCGTCGGGGAGACCAGGACGATGAGCGGCCCGCACGCGAGCTGGGCGGCCAGGGGCACCGCCAGCGCGAGGGCGAGGGCCCGCGGCATCCACCGCTCCATCCCCCGCGCCAGCGGCGGCGCCAGCACGAGCAGCGCCGCCGTGGCGGCGACCGAGAGGCTGAAGCCGAGCGAGCTCGCCAGCCATGGATCGCCCACCAGCAGCGCCGTGGCTGCGGCGCAGAGCACGGACAGTCCGGCGCCGGTGCGGCCCAGCAGCACCGCGAGCATCGCGATGGCGGCCATGGCGCCCGCGCGGATGACGCTGGGCTCCGGTGTCACGAGCGCCACGAAGCCGGCGAGGGCAGCGAGGGCGACCGCGACGCGCACGACCCGCCTCGCCCCGCACGCGGCCGCGCCGGCGAACGCGACGCCGACCACGATCGCGCAGTTCGCTCCCGATACGGCGGTGAGATGCGTGAGCGAGCTGGCTTTCATCGCCGCGTCGAGCTCCGGGCTCACCGCCCGGGTGTCGCCCACGGCCAGACCGGGAAGGAGCCCCGCCCCGGGCTCCGGCAGGCCGGCGGTCGTGGCGACGAAGCCGGTCCTCAGCGCCGACGTGGCGGCGAGCAGGCCCTGCGGTGCTTTCAGCACCTCGACGCCCCGCGACGCGAAGACCCTCAGGACGGACCGGTCTCCGGCATCCGCCGCGACGGCGGTTCCCCGCACCGTGATCCGGCTGCCCAGGTCGAGCGTCGGCCCTTCGACCTCGTGGGCGGTCACGGTGACGGAGACCGGCACGGCCACCGCCGTCGTGTCGTCTCCGACCGCGATGCCGATCGCATCGGCGTCGAACCGGAGCCGGTCCTCGGGTCCGTGCTCGACCTTGGTCGTGACGACGGCGGTGACCGATACCGCCCGGCCGCCGCCCACCCCCACCGAGAGCGCGGCGTCGCGTTGCGGCTGCGCGAGGGCGACGTGGGATGCGGCGGCCGCGGCCAGGGCGATCGCGAGCACGATCACCGTGGCGACGCCCACCCCCGGGCGCCCCCGCCGAACGAGCGCGACCGTCAGGCCCGCGAGCGCGACGCACCAGAGCGCGACGGAGAGCCACCCCGCTGCCTGCGGGACGTAGACGGCGGCGAGGGATGCGGTCCACGTGCCGGCCGCGATCGGTACCAGTCGAGTGTCGCGCACCCGCGTGCTCATCGCGCCGAGCCCGTCACAGGGTCACGAGCTCCCGCAGGCTCTCGAGCATCTTGTCGCCGATGCCCGGCACGGCGAGAAGATCCTCGACGCTCGTGAAGCGGCCGTTGGCATCCCGCCACTCGATGATGCGCTGCGCCATCGCGGGTCCGATGCGCGGCAGGGTATCCAGCTCGGCCTCCCCCGCCGTGTTCAGGTTGACCCGGCCATCGCCGTTTTCGCCGGTGCCCGCGTCCGCCTCGCCCCCGGCATCCACCGGATTCTCGCCGAGCAGCGGCACCCGCAGCTGCTCGCCGTCCGATACGGGGCGCGCTAGGTTGACGGCGGCTTCGTCCGCGCCCTCGGCCATTCCCCCGGCAGCGGCGATCGCGTCGACCACCCGGGCGCCTTCGCGCAGGACGTAGAGTCCCGGATCGGCCACCGCGCCGAAGACGTGCACGTAGACGTCGGCGCTCGACACCGCCGCGGGTTCGTCGTCGATCACCACGGTCTCGGTCGGAGCTCCCACACCGCGGAGGATGCCGATCCCCACCGTCACGGCCAGGGCCAGGATCACGATCACCACCGCCGCGCCGACGCCGAGGCGCCAGCGCGGGGACGATCGCGCGTACCCCTCGACCGACGTCACCCGCTCACGCTATGAGCGCGGCGGACGTGCGCGATCGCCCCCGGCCCCGCCCGTGGAGGCGGCGCCGCGAGCGGGAGCTGGGGAGGAGGCTACGCGGGCTTGGTCATGAAGCTGACGACCTTCGGCGGCCGCACGACGGCGCGCACGATCTCACGATCGCCGATCGAGCGGATCACGCGCTCGTCACCGCGCGCGAGCGCCTCCAGGGAGGCGCTGTCGACCCGGGCCGAGACCTCGAGGGTCGCCCGCACCTTGCCGTCGACCTGCACGACGGCGGTGACGGTGTCTTCGACGAGCAGGGTCGGATCGGGCTGACGCCACGGCACGAGGCCGACGAACGGCTTGTAGCCGAGCATCTCCCACATCTCCTCCGCCATGTGCGGCGCGAAGAGGTCGAGGATCATCGCCGTGACCTCGGCGGCTTCGCGCACGGCGGGGTCGGCGGGGCCCGCGCCGCTGTCGATCGTCTTGCGGGTCGCGTTGATCAGCTCCATGAGGCGGGCGACGACGACGTTGAACTTCGTCTGCTCCACCAGGCCGGGCGCATCGGCCAGCAGACGGTGGGTGACCCGGCGCAGCGCGATGTCGCCTTCCGCCCAGATCACGTCGGGGTCGCTGGAGACGTCCTTCGCGACGCGCCACGCGCGGGAGAGGAACTTGTGTGCGCCCGTCGTCGACACGTCCTCCCAGTTGATGTCGTCCTCCACCGGACCCGCGAAGGCGATCGCGACGCGGGTCGTGTCGGCGCCGGGCGCATCCATGCTCGAGGCGAACTCGACCAGGTTGCCCTTGCTCTTGGACATCTTGGAGCCGTCGAGGAGCACCATGCCCTGGTTGACGAGGGTCGCGAACGGCTCCGTGAAGTCGATCATCCCCATGTCGAAGAGCACCTTCGTGATGAAGCGCGCGTAGAGGAGGTGCAGGATGGCGTGCTCGACGCCTCCGATGTACGAGTCGACGGGCGCCCAGCGGTCCGCTTCGCGGGTCGGGAAGGGCTGCGTCTCGTCGCCCGGCGACAGGAAGCGCAGGAAGTACCAGGAGCTGTCGACGAACGTGTCCATCGTGTCGGCGTCCCGCTTCGCCGGCGCCCCGGTCTCGGGGTCGACGACGTTGATCCAGTCGGAGGCGGCGCCCAGCGGCGAGGTGCCCTTCGGCTTGAGATCGAGGCCGTCGGCGTCGGGCAGGCGCACCGGCAGCTGCTCCTCCGGCACCGGCACAACACGGCCGTCCTCCGTGTGGATCATCGGGATCGGGGTTCCCCAGAAACGCTGACGCGAGATCAGCCAGTCCCGGAGCCGGAACGTCTTGGCGGCGCGACCCGTGCCGGCTGCGGTCAGCTGCTCGATCGCGCGGGCGATCGCATTGCGCTTGGACAGCCCGTCGAGGGAGCCGGAGTTGATCACGCGGCCCTCGCCGGTCAGCGCGATGCCGGTGCGGGCGGGGTCGATCGAGTCGAGCGAGTCGCCGTCGGGGTCGATCGGCACGCCGTGCTCGTCGAGCTCGATCACGGGGATCGCTCCGGTGACGGGGGCCGTCGTGTCGACGACGACCCGCACCGGCAGATCGAACGCGCGCGCGAAATCGAGGTCGCGCTGATCGTGCGCCGGCACGGCCATGACGGCGCCGTGGCCGTAGTCGGCGAGCACGTAGTCGGCTGCCCAGATCGGCAGGCGCGCGCCGTTGACGGGATTGATCGCGTACCGCTCGAGGAAGACGCCGGTCTTGGGCCGGTCGGTGCTCTGGCGGTCGATGTCCGTCGTCTTCTGCACGCGGCCCAGGTAGTCCTGGAAGCGCATGCGCACCTCGGGCGACGAGCCCGCGACGAGCTCCGCGGCCAGGTCGGAGTCGGGCGCCACGACGAAGAACGTCGCCCCGTGCAGGGTGTCGGGGCGGGTCGAGAAGACCGTCACCTTCTCGGGCCGGCCCTCGATCTCGAAGTCGATGTCGGCGCCGATCGAGCGGCCGATCCAGTTGCGCTGCATCTGGATGACCTTCTGCGGCCAGAAGCCCTCGAGCTGGTTCAGGTCATCGAGCAGGCGGTCTGCGTAGTCGGTGATCTTGAAGTACCACTGAGTCAGCTTCTTCTTGATGACCTCGGCGCCGCACCGCTCGCAGTGCCCGTCCACGACCTGCTCGTTCGCGAGCACGGTCTGGTCGTTCGGGCACCAGTTGACGGGGCTGTCCTTGCGGTACGCGAGCCCGCGCTCGTGGAGCTTCAGGAACAGCCACTGGTTCCAGCGGTAGTACTCGGGGTCGCTGGTGTGCAGCAGCCGGCTCCAGTCGTACGAGGTGCCGAAGCGGCGCATGCTCTGCTTCTGCTGCTCGATGTTGGAGTACGTCCACTCGCGGGGATCGGCGCCACGCTGGATCGCGGCGTTCTCGGCGGGCAGCCCGAAGGAGTCCCAGCCGATCGGGTTCAGCACGTTGTAGCCGCGGTGCCGCCAGAAGCGCGCGACCACATCGACGTACGCGTAGTTCTCCGCGTGCCCCATGTGCATGTCGCCCGAAGGGTACGGGAACATCCCGAGCACGTACTTGCGCGGCCGCGAGTCCTCCGGGCCGCCCGCGCGGAAGGGATCCGCCTCCGACCAGCGCGCCTGCCACTTCTCCTGGATCGCGCGCGCGTCGTATCCGCCGCCTTCCTGGGGCGGTGCGGACTCGGGGGCAGGGCTGTATGACACGGAGTGATACCAATCGAGCGGATGTCGGGGGTGCGCGTGGGCGCTCTTTCCAGGTTACCCGACCGGTCCGGTGCCGATCCGGGCTTTACCGAGCGCCGCAGACCGGCCCCGTCACCATCCCGGGGGCAGTGCGGCGCCGAGCGCGGCGAGGGGCGCCCTCGCCTTGATGCCGACCTCCGCCACCTCCGCGGCGGCATCCGACCCCCAGGTGATGCCTCCGCCTGCTCCCACATACGCGCCGCCGGGGTGCGTCACGATGCTCCGGATGATCATCGCGAGGTCGGCGGAGCCATCCCGCCCGACGTAGCCGAAGCACCCGGCGAAGATGCCACGGGGTGCGCCTTCGAGACGGTGAAGGATCGTCATCGCCGAGAGCTTCGGCGCACCGGTCATGCTCCCGGCAGGGAAGCAGGCGGTCAGGAGGTCGTCGAGCTTCGTGTCCGAGCGGAGCCGGCCCGAGACGGTGCTGACGAGCTGATGCACGGCGGCGTACGACTCCACCTCGAGAAGCGCGTCGACGCGGATGGACCCCGGGTCGCTCACCCGCGACAGGTCGTTGCGCATGAGGTCGACGATCATGACGTTCTCGGCCTGCTCCTTCGGGCTCGCGCGCAGCTCGGCAGCGAGGGCGGCGTCGGCGGCGGCATCCGCCCCGCGCGGACGGGTGCCCTTGATGGGACGGGTGCGCGCGATGCCCTCCTCGACCGTCAGGAACTGCTCGGGGCTGGCGCTCAGCAGCGCGACGTCTCCGCACCGGATGTACCCGCCGTGGTGGGCCGGGCTCGACGCGCGGAGGCGGCGGTAGACGGCCGCAGGGTCGAGCGGAGCCTCGCCGGATGCCGGCACCTCGAACCGCGTGGTGAGGCACAGCTGATAGGCATCCCCCTCGCGGATGGCATCGCGGCAGCGCTCGATCAGGTCGGCGTAGGCGCGCGGGTCGTGGCGGGCCGTGGCGGCGGTGGTCGCCTGTGGCGCCGCCGGCGCGTCATCCCCGGCCGTGGGAGACGCCGGTGCCGCCGCCGGCGCGTCGTCCCGAGCGGCGGCGACGCGTTCCGCCAGCACGCCCGCCCACTCCGCGGCCTCCGTCGGGGGCGCGACCGCCCAGATGCGGCCGGTCGCATGGTCGAAAGCCGCAAAGCGCTCGGCGCGCAGCCAGGACTCCAGAGGAATGCCCTCGTCAGCGGCCCAGATCGGTGCGCCCGCACGGACCGCGCCCCGCTCGTAGCCGAGCCAGCCGACCCAGCCGCCGCTGAACGGCCCCGCCGGCCACGCCGAGGACGCGGAGACATCGCACCGAACGCCGCGCACCGCACCGGCATCCGGTTCGCGCACGCCCGTTCCGAGGTAGCTCCATCCGGCGCGCGCATCGCGACCGGCATCCAGCCAGAAGGCGCTGGAGAGGCCCGCCTCGTGGGCGGCGAAGAGGCGCTCGGGGTCCGTCCAGCCGTCGACGGCGATGGCGACGAGATCGGTGGACATGCCCCCCAGGCTATGGGCAGGGCCTCCCCCTAGGCTCGATGTCGTGAACGAGTTCCTCACGTGGCTCCTCGACGTCGTGCAGAGCGTCGATCCCGTCGTGCGGACGCTGCTCGCGGGGCTCGCGATCATGCTCGAGACGAGCGTGCTGGTCGGTCTCGTGGTTCCGGGCGACACGGTGGTCATCGTCGCCGCGACGGCGGTGTCGTCGCCGCTCGAAGCGGTGCTGCTCGGGGTCGCCGTCGTGATCGGGTCGCTCATCGGCGAGAGCATCGGCTTCTGGCTGGGCCGGTGGCTCGGCCCGAAGATCCGCGACTCGTGGGTGGGGCGGAAGGTCGGGCACGAGAACTGGGAGCGCTCCGAGCGCTACCTGCGACGCCGCGGCGGACCGGCGATCTTCCTCTCCCGCTTCCTGCCCGTGCTGCACTCGCTCGTCCCTCTCACGGTCGGCATGAGCGGGTTCCCGTACCGGCGGTTCCTGGCCTGGACGGTGCCGGCGTGCGTGCTGTGGGCGACGATCTACATCTCTGTGGGTTCGCTCGCGGCGGGGACCTATCGCGAACTCGCCGACACGGTGCACTTCGCCGGCTACATCTTCGTCGGCATCATCGTGCTGTTCCTGATCGTCGCGTTCGCGGGGAAGAAGCTGATCGAGCGCCTCGAGCGCCGCCACATGCACGATGACGTCGATGGTTCAAGGGGGACGTCGCCCGAGACGGGCGTGGAAGACTAGAGCGGATGTCTCCCAAGATCTACTGGCTCGCCCGGCTCGAACACCGCTACCACGCATGGCGCGAGCGGCGTGCGCGCCGACGCGGCATGACCGCCACGATCGCCCCGTTCCCCGGCTACGGCGGCCCCGGGTGGGTGCGCATCGTCGGGCGCGCCCTCATCGTGCGACCGCCGAAGACCACCGAGACCGGCGAGTTCGCCAGTGTGCGGGGGTGGCGCAGCTTCATGGGCATCCCCGTCGCGTTCGCCCAGGTGTCCATCAGCGTGGGAGGGCGTCAGTTCGAGATCGTCGCCGACCGGGGCGGCGTGCTCGATGCGCGCATCGAGGTCGCGCTCGAGCCGGGGTGGCAGACGCTGACGCTCTCGGTCGAGGGCGGCGAGCCGGTCGAGGCGCGCGTGTTCGTCGTCGGTCCGGAGTTGACCTTCGGCGTCGTCTCCGATGTCGACGACACCGTCATGGTGACCGCGCTCCCGCGACCCTTCATAGCGGCATGGAACTCCTTCGTCGTCGACGAGCATGCCAGGCTTCCCGTGCCCGGCATGGCGGTGCTTCTCGAACGTCTGGTGCGCACGCACGACGGCGCACCGATGGTGTACCTCTCGACCGGTGCATGGAACATCGCCCCGACGCTCACGCGGTTCCTCTCGCGCCACCTCTTCCCGCCCGGGGCGATCCTGCTGACGGACTGGGGTCCCACGCACGACCGCTGGTTCCGCAGCGGCATGGAGCACAAGCTCACGAACCTGCGGCGTCTCGCGCAGGAGTTCCCGAACGTGCGGTGGCTGCTCATCGGCGACGACGGGCAGAAGGACGAGCAGATATACACCCAGTTCGCCAAGGAGTTCCCGGAGTCGGTGATCGGCGTCGCGATCCGGCGGCTGTCTCCGACGGAGGCCGTGCTTGCGGGCGGTCGCAACGTCGCGGACGACCACCTGGAGACCGATGTGCCCTGGGTCACCGCGTCGGATGGCGCGGGGCTTCTGGAGCGCCTCGAAGAGGCAGGGCTCGCGAAGTAGCCCCGCCGCGCGGATGTCGGGACCTCGACATACGGTTCCCTCGAAGTCATGTTCGAGATGGGGGTTCTGAGATGCAGGTCGATGAGACGATCGATGTGGTGACGGATGCCGCGGGCGCGCCGCTGCGCTTCGCGTGGCGGGGAGTGACGCACGGAGTGACGAGCATGCCCGAACCGGGGGTGGGGCACCGCCCGAGGTGGCGTGAGACGGGCCGTGCGCCGCGGGGCCGCGGGCTCATGCTGCTCGAGACCCGCCGATGGCGGGTGGATGCCGTGTCGCTGACCGGCGGCGGCGCAGACGGCTCCGAGCCCCTCCGCGGCAGCTTCGACATCGCGTTCATGCCCGAGCGGGGATGGGTGCTGGTCGCGGCCGACCGCGAGCGGCTCGAGTCGCAGCTCACCGCGTAGACCGTCGTCGCCCCCGCATAGGCTGGCAGCATGTGCGGACGCTTCGTGGTCGCGAGAGCGGCATCCGATCTGGTCAGCTTCCTCGACGTCGACACGTTCGCCGAAGACCTGCCGGAGGAGAGCTACAACATCGCTCCGACCGATCGCGTCGCGATCGTGCTCGACTCGGCGAAGACCGATCCTCCGACTCGACGCCTCGAGCCGGCCAGGTGGGGGCTCGTGCCGCCATGGGCGAAGGATCCGTCGATCGGGTCGAAGGCGTTCAACGCGCGGGCCGAGGAGATCGAGACCAAGGACATGTTCAGGAACGCCCTCGAGAAGCGGCGCGCCGTTGTTCCGGCATCCGGCTACTACGAGTGGAAGACCGACAACGGCACGAAGACGCCGCACTTCATCCACCCCGCCGATGGCGCGACTCTGCTGATGGCGGGTCTCTATGAGTGGTGGAAGAACCCCGAGCTGCCCGACGACGACCCGGCTCGCTGGCTGCTGAGCTTCACGATCCTCACGCGCGACTCGATCGGCCGGCTCGGATCGATCCACGACCGGATGCCGCTCTTCCTGGACGACGCGCACGCCGAGGCGTGGCTCGACCCGACGACCGACAACGTCGGTGACGTTCTCGATGCCGCGATCGATGCGGCGCCGGAGGTTGCGGCGTCGCTCGATGACCACCCCGTGTCGAAGGCGGTCGGCAACGTGCGCAGCAGCGGACCGGAGCTCATCGAGCCGGTGGAGCCGGACTGAGCGGATGACCCGCCCTCTACCGGGGACCGTGGCCGAGGAGTAGCTTCTGCCGCAAGCGGGATCGTCGTCGCAGCCGATCCTCCGGGGAGAGCTGGGGTGTCGCGCTGTGGCGCTGCGCGTCCGCAGATCCCCGTGCAGCGAAAGGCATCATCATGTTCAGGAAACTCGCGCCACTTGTGGCCTCGCTCATCGTCGGCGGTCTCGTGCTCGTGGGGGCTCCCCCGGCCGGTGCCGAGGTGCTGGAGCGGTACAGCCTCGACTTCTCCGAGAGCGGAGTGGCGACCGACTTCTGCGGCACCGATCTGGATCCGGCGTACACCTACGATCAGACCGGTTCCGGCTCCGTCAAGCTGCGGGGTGACGACGGGCCCCTGTGGTTCCACGAGAGGCTGAGCGTCGTCCGGACGTTCACCTACGGCGGAATGACCGTAACCGACATCCAGCCGAACACGGTCGTCAAGGACCTGAAGATCGTCGACAACGGCGACGGCACCCTGAGCATCACGGTGCTGTACGCCGGCGGGGGCCGGCTCGTCGGAAGCGACGGGAAGATCCTCGCGAAGGGCGACGGCCAGATTCGCATGCTCGTGACGATCGACATCGAATCGGACGAGGTGATCTCCGAGGAGCTGATCTTCGGCTCCACAGGCACCAACGACGATTACTGCGATGCGATCCTCGCGCATTGGGGAGTCTGAGGGGATCCACGGGTCGAGGCCCCGCGCACAAGCGCCTTTCGGCCGGCGACGCCTATCCTCGAGGGATGAGCTCCGCCGTCCTCTCCCCCGTCGCGGGGGGCGTCGCGTCTCTTCCATCCGCGGAATGGCGCGCCCGCGAGGCGGCTCATGCCGAGCGCGCCGACGAGATCACCGCAGATCACCGGGCGCGGTCTTCGCGCGGCGAGAAGCATCCGATCTGGGACTTCCTCTTCACCTACTACTCCTACAAGCCGTCCGTGCTGCGGCGCTGGCATCCCGGCGCGCACGTGCAGCTCGAGGGCGCCTCGGCCGAGCCACGGGCGCAGTGGCGCTGGTACGCGCCGGGATCCGACCCAGGAAGCCTGGTGGTGGATGCGAGCGCCTTCGAGGGTGAGAAGGGCGCCTCGCTCGCATTGATCGAGCGCATCCTGCGGCAGACGGCCGCGCGCGCCGGCTCGTTCGGCTGCTTCGGTCTGCACGAGTGGGCGATGGTCTACCGGCAGGACGGGCACCGGCATCCGGTGCCGCTGAGGCTCGGGCAGGACGCCACGGATGCGGTCGTCGAGGGACACGAGCTGCGCTGCACGCACTTCGACGCGTTCCGCTTCTTCACTCCCGACGCGGTGCCGCGCAACCGGGACCGGCCGTCGCGCGAGGCGCAGCCGGCGATGGAGCAGCCGGGGTGCCTGCACGCCGGCATGGACGTCTACAAGTGGGCGGTCAAACTCGGCCCCCTCGTGCCCGGCGAGGTGCTGCTCGACGCGTTCGAGCTCGCCCGCGACATCCGGCTGCTCGACATGCAGGCCTCTCCCTACGACATGGCACCGTGGGGCGGCGAGCCGGTGCGCATCGAGACGCCCGAGGGCAAGGCGGAGTACGTGCGTCGGCAGCGTGACTTCGCGGAGCGGTCGAACGCGCTGCGAGGCCGTATCCTGGCGGCCTGGCGGCCCACCGCTCACTGAGCCGGCGCGCAGTCCCCGCAGGGCACGAATCGGCCGCTTCCCGCGGCGTTGTCCAGCCGCAGTTCCATGACGCGCGTCGCGGCCTCTTCGAGCCGCTCCGCCGGAAGCGTGCCGTTCTCGACCGCCGCCACGATGCCGTCGACCATGCGCGGGGCCGTCTCGGGGGTCGAGAGCACGACGGCCAGCACCATGTCGTTGCCCGCCGCGATGGCGCTCACCGCGTTGGCGACGGGGTCCTGGTAGGCCGGGATCCCGGAGGACTGGAGCATGCCGAGGTCGTCCGTCACCGCCAGGCCCGTGAAGCCGAGCTCCTCGCGCGCGATCCGGTGCCACTCCGACGAGAGCGAGGCCGGCGCGGCATCCACGGCCGTATAGGCGAGGTGCCCGTACATCAGCACGGGCGCGCCCGCGTCGATGCCCGCCGCGAACGGCAGGGCCTCGGAGGCGCGCCACTGCTCCATCGGCATGCCGGTCGAGGGGATGCCTGCGTGCGAATCGCCGGGCGCCGCCCCGTGGCCAGGGAAGTGCTTCAGGGTGGATGCCGCGAAGGGCGCTTCGCCGGCAACGGCCGCGCCCACGCGCGCGGACGAATCCGCCGCCGTGGTGCCCAGAGACCGGCGGTAGATGAACGAGCCGCGGTCGTCGGTGAAGTCGGCGACGATCCCGAAGTTCACGCCGATGCCCGCGCGCTCGACCAGAGCCCCCCTGCCGGCGAAGGCCGCGGCCGCCGCTTCGGCCGGGGCGCCCTTCAGCTCGAGTGAAGAGGGGAACTCGTCCCACGGCAGGCGGCTGACATCGCCTCCCTCCTGGTCGATGGCGATGAGGGGCGGCAGTGCGGGATCGATCGTGAGGGCCGCCGTGACGGCTCTCAGCTCCGCCTCCGAGCCCGGGATGTTCGCGCCCATCAGAATGAAGCCGCCGATACCGGTGGTCTGCATGTATGCGCGGAGCGCGCCGGCATCCGTCGATGGGACGTGGCCCATGACGACGCTCGCGGCGCGCTCGCGGGTCGACAGCCGTGCGACGATGGCTGATGCCGCGTCCGCCGTGGCACCGGCCGGCGCCGCCTCGACACGCACGCGGGAGCCCTGCGCGTCCGGCTCGGAGGCCGGCGTCGGGGTGGTCGCGGAAGCGGGAGCCGCGAGGGTCGCGGTCACCAGGCCGACCCCGATCGCCAAGCCCGAGAGCCTGAGGATCGCGGCGCGGCGCCGCCGGTGCGCGAACATGCGCCCAGCCTACGTCGGGGGTACGGGGAGATGGCTGTGGGCCGGGCGTGCGCTTGAATGGAGCCATGTCCCACCCCTCCGCACCGCCGCCGGCCGACTGGTACCCCGACCCTCACGGCGGGACATACCTCCGGTGGTGGAACGGGATGGCGTGGGCGCAGCAGACCAAGCCGCATCCCGGCGCGCCGGCGACCGGCGAGCAGCCGACCCTCGAGCTCTTCCCCACGGCGCCGACCCTGCCCTTGGCCCCGGCCGCACTGCCCTACCGATCCCCGTCGTCTCATCAGGCGACGCTGCCTTATCCGGGAGCG
>DASUQB010000083.1:0-2436 GCA_036280835.1 Microbacterium sp.
GATGTCGCGGCCCGGCCTTAGCCTGAGGATCATGAGCCGACTCCGTCACGCGATCGTCCCGCCGTACCTGCTCGCGCACATCGCCGAGGCCGCCGAGCCGCGCTTCCCGAAGGCCGCGCAGGCCGCGCGAGCCACGCTCGCGGTGCAGCAGCCGCGCGGTGGCGAGCGCACCCGGCTGCGACTCTCGGTCGACGGCGGCACCCTCGTGGCGGAGAACGCCCCGGCACCGGATCGCACCATCAGCGATGCGCAGCAGCGCGAGGAGCTGCCGGGCGTCGTGGTCAGGACCGAGGACGACCCGCCGGTCGACGACGTCGCCGTCAACGAGGCGTTCGACGGCCTGGGCGCGACCTACGACTTCTTCTGGGACGCCTACGGGCGCGACTCGATCGACGCCGGCGGCTCGCCCCTCGACGCGACGGTGCACTACGGCCGCGACTACGACAACGCGTTCTGGGACGGCGAGCGCATGGTGTTCGGCGACGGCGACGGCGAGGTGTTCCGCGGCTTCACGGGCTCGCTCTCGGTGATCGCGCACGAGCTCGCCCACGGAGTGATCGAGCGCGAGGGCGGGCTGGTCTACCAGGGTCAGTCCGGGGCGCTCAATGAGTCGGTGTCCGACGTCTTCGGCGCCCTGACGGAGCAGCACCTCAAAGGCCAGAGCGTCGAGGAGGCCACCTGGCTGATCGGCGAGGGGATCTTCACGGATGCCGTCGAGGGCAGGGCGCTGCGCTCGATGCGGGCGCCCGGCACCGCGTACGACGACGACGTGCTCGGTCGCGACCCGCAGCCCGCACACATGGACGGTTACGTGCGCACCACCGACGACAACGGCGGCGTGCACATCAACTCCGGCATCCCGAACCGGGCCTTCTACCTGACGGCGGCGGCCCTCGGCGGTAACGCCTGGGAACGCGCCGGCCTGATCTGGTACCGCACCCTCACCGGGGGCCTTCCGCCGAACGCGACTTTCCCCGTCTTCGCCGACGCCACGCTCGCGGCCGCCGCGGCGGAGTACGGTGAGGACTCGGAGGAGACGCGCGCGGTCCGGGCGGGCTGGATCGGCGTCGGCGTGATCGAGGATGAGCTCAGCGCAGACTGACAACGGGGTGGGCGGAGCGCCCACCGTCATGGTGATCGTCGCCCGCACGGGCGGCATCGCGGGCATGCGGCGGGAGTGGCGCGCGGAGCCGCCCCCGAAGGAGGAGCCCCGGTGGATCGCGCTCATCGAGGAGTGCCCGTGGGATGCCGAGCCGGGCGATCCCGGCGGTGCCGATCGCTTCGTATGGAACATCGAGGCGCACTGCGGTCCGCAGCAGAAGCAGGCCGAGCTTCCCGACCGCGAGGTGCAGGGGCCGTGGCGTGAGCTCGTCGACGAGGTGCGCTCGTTCGGTCAGCAGGGGGCCAAGGATCCGGGAGCCCCCGAGAAGCAGCCCGCGGAACCGAAGCCGCGCGGCGGCCCGCGGCCCGTCTGAAGCCCCGCGCGCGAACAGGGGCGCTCAGCGCGCGAGCGGCGCTCAGCGCGCGAGCGGCGCTCAGCGCGCGAAGAGCTTGCGCTTCTTCTGCGGCTTGAGGCTCTTCTGCAGGGAGATGGTGCCGAGCCACCGCCCGAACTTGAAGCCGACGCGGCCCATGCGTCCCACCTCTTCGAACCCGAGCTTCTCGTGCAGGGCGACGGATGCCTCGGCGCCCTTGTCGCTGATCACCGCGACGATCTCGCGGATCCCGGCGGCCTCGCAGGCCGCGATGAGCGCCTCGAGCAGCGCGCGCCCCAACCCCTTGCCGGCCGCGCCGGGTCCGAGGTAGATCGAGTTCTCGACGGTGTAGCGGTAGGCCGACTTGCCCGACCAGGGCTGCACGAGCGCGTACCCGAGCACCTGACCGCTCGGCGACTCGGCGACGAGGAAGGGCATGTCGAGCTTCTTCAGATGCTCGAACTTCTCCCTCCACTGCTTGAGGGTCCAGCGCTTCTCGTCGAACGTGACGACCGAGTTGGTGACGTAGTAGTTGTAGATCTCGCGGATGTCGGGGATGTCGCGGAGCTCGGCGGAGCGGATCTCGAAGGCGAACGGGCGCTCAGCCGGGGCCTGTGCGCGCAGGTGCCGCGGCAGGCGCCGCGGCTTCTGGTATTCCTCCTCCAGCATGGCGACCAGCCTACGCGGGGATGCGCCAGTCGACCGGGCTCGCGCCCTGCGCGACGAGCAGCTCGTTGGTGCGTGAGAACGGCCTCGAACCGAAGAACCCGCGGCTGGCCGAGAGGGGTGACGGATGCGCGGACTCGACGATCGGCGTGGCCCCGAGCAGCGGGCGCAGGTTCGCGGCATCCCGCCCCCAGAGGATCGCCACGAGCGGGCCTTCCCGCGCGACGAGGGTGCGGATCGCGTGCTCGGTGACCTTCTCCCAGCCCCAGCCCCGGTGCGAGGCGGGCGCGCCCGG
>DASUQB010000084.1:0-11961 GCA_036280835.1 Microbacterium sp.
CCGAGAACGAGGGCCACGAGGCCGAGGGCGCCGACGCGGAGACCGAGGGCGCCGACGACGCCGAGGCCGACGACCACGGTCACGAGCACGACCACGTCGAGGGCTTCAACGAGCACGTCTGGTACGACCCGCACACCATCGAGCACGTCGCCGAGGCGATCGCCGCCGAGCTCTCCGGGCTGCTGCCCGGCGACGCGTCGACGTTCGAGTCGAACGCAGAGGCGTTCATCGCCGAGATCGCCGGGCTGGAGGCGTCGCTCGAAGAGATCGGCGCCGCCGACGGCGGCGCCCGGGTCTTCGCGACGGAGCCCGTTCCCGCCTATTTGCTGGCCGCGGCGGGGCTCGAGAACGTCACGCCGGATGACTTCAGCGAAGCGGTCGAGGAGGGCCAGGACGTGCCCCCGGCGACCCTGCTCGAATCGCTCGGCCTGATCGAGGGCGGCGACGTGCGCGTCGTGATCACGAACACGCAGACCGGCGGGGCCGAGACCACCCAGATCGTCGACGACGCCGAGGCGCGCGGCATCCCGGTCATCGCATTCTCCGAAACGCTTCCCGAGGGGCAGACTTACATCTCGTGGATGCAGGAGAACATCGAGGCGCTGGCCGGCGCGCTGGCCGAGTGACGCCCGGCGTCCCGGCGCCCGCCCTCGAGATCACCGGGGCGGCGCTGCGTCGCGGGGACCGTGAGCTGTGGTCCGGCCTCGACCTGCGCGTCGAGCCGGGCGAGCTGATCGCGGTGCTGGGCCCCAGCGGCGCCGGCAAGACCACCCTGCTGCGGGCGATCCTCGGCCTCGACCAGCTCAGCGCCGGGTCGATCTCCGTGCTCGGCGACACCGTCCGGGCCAGCGGCAACCGCCGCATCGGCTACGTCCCTCAGTCGCGCCCCCTCCCGCGCGACACCGCACTGCGCGGCCGCGACCTCGTGACGCTCGGCGTCGACGGTCACCGATTCGGGCTTCCATTCCCCCGTCGGGGCGACGCCGCCCGCGTCGAGGCGCTGATCGACGCGGTCGGGGCCCGCGACTTCGCCGACCGGCCCGTCGGGCTGCTCTCGGGTGGCGAGCAGCAGCGCCTCCGCATCGGTCAGGCCCTCGCCGACGAGCCGGGTCTGCTGCTCTGCGACGAGCCGCTGACCAGCCTCGACCTCGCCAACCAGCAGGCGGTCGTCGGGCTCATCGACCGCCACCGGCGCGAACACGACGCCGCCGTGCTGCTCGTCACGCACGACATCAATCCGGTGCTGAGCAAGGTCGATCGCATCCTCTACCTCGCGCACGGCGCGTTCACGCTCGGCACCCCCGACGAGGTGCTCAACTCCACCGTGCTCTCCGAGCTCTACGGCGCTCCCGTGTTCGTGCTGCGCGCAGGCGGCCGCCTGGTGGTCGTGGGCGCACCCGATGCCGAAGAGGCGCACCACCATCACGACGGGGAGCTCGGATGAACGACGGTATGCACCGATGAACGGGGATGCCGTCTGGGACGCCATGTTCGGCGGGCTTCCGGTCTACGGCCAGATCCTCGCGCTCGTGTCGAACTCCGTCTGGGCAGGAGCCGTGCTCGGTCTCGTCGGCGGGCTCGTCGGCGTCTTCGTCATGCAGCGCGACATGGCGTTCGCCGTGCACGGCATCAGCGAGCTGTCGTTCGCGGGCGCCGCCGCGGCGCTGCTCATCGGCGTGGACGTCGTCACCGGCTCGATCGTCGGCTCCCTCATCGCCGCTGCCCTGATCGGATGGCTCGGCGCGAGGGCCCGCGACCGCAACTCGATCATCGGGGTGCTGATGCCGTTCGGCCTGGGCCTCGGCATCCTGTTCCTCTCGCTCTACAACGGCCGCAGCTCGAATCGCTTCAGTCTGCTGACCGGGCAGATCGTGTCGGTGCAGACCGACCAGCTCGGGTGGCTGATCGGCATCAGCGTGCTCGTGCTGCTCGGTATCTTCCTGATCTGGCGCCCGCTCCGCTTCGACTCGCTCGACCCGCAGTCCGCCGCCGCCCGCGGCGTCCCGACGACCGCGGTGTCGCTCGGATTCATGCTGCTGCTCGGCCTGATCGTCGCCGTCGCGGTGCACATCATCGGCGCCCTGCTCGTCATGGCCCTGCTCGTCACTCCCGCGGCCGCCGCGATGCGCGTGGCCACGGGGCCGCTCGCGGTGCCCCTGCTGTCGGCGCTCTTCGGATTCGTGTCGGCCGTGGGCGGCATCCTCATCGCGATCGCCGGCACCCTCCCGGTGAGCCCGTACATCACGACGATCTCATTCCTCATCTACGTGGTCTGCCGCCTCATCGCGTGGCGGCGCGGGCGCGTGCAGCCCCTGCCCGCCTCCGCCGAGGTTTCGCCCAGGCTCGCCGCCTAAACTGCAACCATGGCTCAGCGCAACACCTGGCAGCGAGAGCGAGTGCGCGACGCGCTCGCCGGTGCCCGCGGCTTCGTCAGCGCCCAGAGCCTGCACGCCGCTCTGCGCGACGACAACACGGGGATCGGGCTGGCCACGGTGTACCGCACCCTGTCCGGGCTCGCGGCGGCCGGGGAGGCCGATTCGCTGCAGAGCCCCGACGGCGAGGCGCTCTACCGCGCGTGCGTGTCGCCCGGTCACCACCATCACCTGATCTGCCGCTCGTGCGGCTTGACGGTCGAGATCGAGGCGACCGAGGTGGAGGCATGGGCGCGCCGCACCGCGGCCCAGCACGGCTTCACCGAGGCGGAGCACGTCGTCGACATCTTCGGCCTGTGCGCCGCCTGCGCGAAGGCGCGCGAGGGAGCGTGACTCGGCAGAGCACGGCCGAGCCCCGCACGGGCACGGCGACCACGCCCCGGCGCGCCGCCCCGGCGGCCATCGGCCTCGGGATCGGCGTCGCCGTCATCGCGATCCTCTTCGCGATCGACCGCTTCGCGCCCGCCTTCTTCCCGTCCTCGCTGCCCACCCGCGCACAGGACGGACTGACGCTCGCGATCAGCGTGCTCATCGAGTCGCTGCCGTTCGTCGTGCTCGGAGTGGTGCTCTCGATCGTCGTCCAGGTATGGGTGCCCCCGGGCGTCATAGAGCGATGGATGCCGCGGCGGGCGTGGGCCCGTCGGGCCGTGCTGTCGCTGCTCGGGATGCTCGTACCGGTCTGCGAGTGCGGCAATGTGCCGTTCGCCCGCGGGCTGCTGATCCGCGGCTTCACGGTGCCCGAGACCCTGACGTTCCTGATCGCGGCGCCGATCGTGAACCCGATCGTCATCCTGACCACCCACCAGGCGTTCGGGTGGGACGGCGGCATCCTGATCGCCCGCCTGCTCGGTGGCTACGCGATAGCCAACCTCATCGGCTGGCTCTACAGCCGCCATCCCGATCCCGACGCGCTGCTCACCGACCGGTTCCGCGCGACCTGCGATCTCGTCGTGAACGAGCCCGGCGGCCGCGGCCGGCGCAGCATCACGCAGTTCATCATCGAGCTGCGGGCCGTCATGCCGGCGCTGATCATCGGATCGGCGCTCGCCGGGGCGGTGCAGGTGCTCATTCCGCGCGACGCGCTGCTCGCGATCGGGTCGAATCCGGTGCTGTCGATCGCGGCGATGACGGCGCTCGCGATGACGGTGGCGATCTGCTCGAACGTCGACGCGTTCTTCGCGCTCTCGTTCGCCTCGACGTTCACCCCCGGCTCGCTCGTGGTGTTCCTGCTCGTGGGTCCGCTGATCGACATCAAGATGCTCGCCCTCATGCGCACGACCTTCACGACCCGCGCCCTCGCCGGCATCGTGACGATCGTGCTGCTGTCGGCCTTCGCCATCGGGATCGTGGTGAACCTCCTTGCATAACGCGGAATGGATCGCCACGCGGTGGCTCGGCGTCGGCCTGACGGCCTGCCTCGCCGTCGTCACCCTCGGGCTCGCCGCCAGCGGCCAGCTCGGGCTCTACATCAACCCCGAGTCATCGTGGTTCGCGGTCAGCATGGCGGTGCTGGCCCTCGTCGGCGCCGTGTGCTCGTTCCTCGTGCCGCTGGGCGCGGAGGCCGAGCACGGGCACGACCACGGCGACGCCCCCGCCGTGCACGGCAGGCACGCGCACGACGCGCACGACCTCGGCACGCAGCACGACCAAGGCAGGCACCACGGCCACGGCATGGACCACGGCCACGGCATGGACCACGACCGCGACCGCGAGCTCGACGAGGACGCGCATGATGCCCTGATCGCCCCGCGCCGGCCGCTCGCGATGGTCGCCACGGTCACGGGCGGGGTGCTCGCCTCCGGCATCACGATCGCCGCGCTCGTGACGCCCCCGGCCTCGCTGTCGGTGGAGCTGGCGATGGCGCGCGACGTCGGCGCACCGCCGCTCTTCGGAGGCGCGGATTCGATCCAGCTCGCGACCTCGGGCGACACGAGCGAGTTCGGCGTCGGCGAGTGGGCGACGGTGTTCGCCACGTCCACCAATCCCGACACGTTCGACGGCGAAGCCGTCGCACTCACCGGGTTCCTCACGCCCGATCCGGACGACCCCGACTCGGTGCAGCTCACCCGCCTCGTCATCACGCACTGCGTGATCGACGCCCAGCCCGCGGCGCTGCCCGTGATCGCCCCCGGATGGGAGGGCGACTACGAGGTCGGCGACTGGGTCGAGCTCGAGGGGACGGTGCGCACCGCGGACGACGGGACGCTGGTGATCGAGCCCGCCACCGTGACCCCGATCCCCGAGCCCGGTGACCCGTATGAGTACTGAGCCCGCGCCCGCCGAGGGCAGCCGCCGGTCGCGCTCTCGGGCGCGGCGCTCGCGGGGCTTCTTCGCCGGATTCGCCATCGTCATCGCCGCGCTCATCGCGGTCGTCGTGACGGGCGCGGCCCTGAGCCTCTCGCAGGGCCCCCGCCTCACCGGCGTGCAGGTGGATCCGGCCGCGGCGGCCGCGGCATCCGGATCTCGCATGATCCTCACGGCGAACCAGGCGCTCGCCCCGATCACCGCCGAGCAGGTGAGCGTCGAGCCGGAAGTGCCGTTCACCGTGGATGCCTCGGGCCGCAGCATCGGCGTGCGCTTCACCGTCCCGCTGTGGGACGACACCGAGTACACGGTGACGGTCACCGGCGCCGAGGCGATCGGCGGCGGGCCCTCCGCCACCCTGACGTCGAGCTTCCAGACACCGGGGGCGGAGGTGTTCCTGCTGCAGCGCAGCACCACCGGCGACGACGCGATCTTCCGCACCGACCTGACGGGCGAGCGCGCGGTGCCGGTCTTCACTCACCCCCACATCGAGGAATTCCGCGTCAGCGGCGATCGGCTCGTGGTCTCCGTGGAAGAAGACGACGCGTCCGTCGTGCTCGTCACCGACCTGGCGGGGGAGAACCGGCGCGAGCTCGCGCTCCCGGGGGACGGCAGCGTCACCGCGCTGCAGGTGACGGGTCGCGGCGACCTCGTCGGCTACACGTACTCCGACCGGGTGCTCGATGAGGACACCGGGCGCGAGAGCGTCGTGTTCACGCAGTCGCTGCGGCAGGCGGATGCCGAACCCGAGCCGCTCGAGATTGCCGGGACGTCGCCGAGCGTCGTCGAGTGGCGTTTCGTGCCGGAGGCCACGGCCGCGCTGCTCATCGACTTCGCCGGAGACCTGCTGCTCACCGACCCGGCGACGGACGGCGACCCCACGGCGCTGGGCGCCGCCCTGACGATCGACGGCATCACGGTGGGCACGTTCCAAGCGGTCGTCGAACGGCTCGACGGGCTGAGCGTGATCGACCTCACCGACGCGAGCGAGGAGCCGCTCGTCGCGGCCCAGGGCGAGGAGGCGCTCGGCGTGCCCGGCTCAGTGACGCCGATTCCCGGGGGCGGGACGGTGCGCCTCTACTCCGAGCGGGATGCCGCGGGCCTGCCTATCGCGCAGTCGGTCGTGCACGTCGAGGACGACGGGGCGGTGTCGCCGCTCCTCGAGGTGCCGATCTCGGACGGCGTGCTGGAGACGTGCGTCGCGCCGAACGGCCGCTATGCGGCGGTGCTCGTGGCTCCGGACCTCGTGTCGAACCCGTACGACGGCTACCTCCAGCCGCTTCCCGAGCGCGTGGAGACACACATCATCGAGCTCGCCGCCGGCGAGGAGATCGTGACGCTGTCGGGCTCGGGCATCTCGTGGTGCGCGGCGGGCCCCTCGTGAGCGCGCTGCGCCCCGCGACCCGCGACGATGTGGCCGGCCTGCCGCTCGACGTGGCGCCCCACCTGCTGGGGGCGCACCTGACGACCGTGCTTCCCGACGGGGCCGTGACGATCCGCATCACCGAGGTCGAGGCGTACCACGGCCGCGGAACCGGCGAAGTGCCCGACCCCGGCTCCCACGCGCGGATGGGCCCGACCGCGCGCAATGCGGTCATGTGGGGCGAGCCGGGGCATCTCTACGTCTACCTCAGCCACGGCATCCATTCGTGCGTCAACGTCGTGTGCGGACCGGAGGGTGTCGCGGGCGGGGTGCTGCTGCGCGGCGCCGAGGTGATCGAGGGGCGGGATGTCGCGTCCCGGCGCCGTCCCACGGCGCGGGTCGACCGCGACCTCGCCCGCGGGCCCGGCCGGCTCGGCGATGCGATCGGGCTGCGCTACCCGGTGCACAACGGCATCGACGCGATCGAGGGGCCGATCGCGCGGCTCGAGCTGCGCGAGCAGCCGGTCGCCGAGGTCGCCACCGGTCCCCGCGTGGGAGTGGCGGGGGAGGCCGGCACCGCGGCGTTCCCCTGGCGGTTCTGGATGCCGGAGGAGCCGACGGTGTCGCCGTTCCGGTTCGGGCGCGGCGCCGGGCCGGTGCTCTCGGGCTGATCGCGGCCGGCCGCCCTCGCTCCCGGTGGCTGTCGCGGGCGCGGCCTAGCGCAGGCTCGACACCGCCGTGAAGGCCGCCTTGAGATCGCGCATGCGCCGCTCGTAGCGGGCCGCGATCACGATCAGCAAAGCGCCTCCCGCCCCGAGCCAGAGCCACCACGGCACGGCGACATAGAGGTCCGAGATCCAGGGCCAGAGCTGCGCGAGGGCGTGCACGAGCAGCACCGCCGAGCCGAGCACCAGCGGCGCCTGCAGGCGGCGGAGCACCCCGATCACGACCAGGGCGATCGCCACGATGCCGAGCCCGACGACGCGCCACAGCGCCGTGGCGCCGACGTCGTCCACGACGGACGGCGCCGTGAAGTCGTACAGGAGCGACGGGATCGTCAGCAGCGCGAGCCCCGGGCCCAGGGCGGGCCACGACCGCACGGCCGGGTCTCGGCGGAGCGCACGGGCGCCCAGGAAGATCATCCCGAGCGCAGGCGGGACGGTCGCGAGCTCGAACGGCCGCACGTCGAAGAGGGTCAGCGCGACGAGCGCGAAGAGGCCGGCCAGCAGCCCCGACGCCACGGCGAGGATCAGTCCCAGGCGCTCGCGGAAGACGAAGGCGAGGACCCCCACGATCGTGAGGGCGCTGATCGTGAGGATCGTCCGCACCTCCTGCCCGTCGGCGCCGCCGAGCAGAACCGCTTCGGCCGCGGCGAAAAGGGCGAGCGCGATCGAGAAAGTCGCGCTCACGACGAGCGTGACGGAGCGCGACTCCGTCGAGCGCAGTGCCATGATGCCGATGGCCACGACGATCCCGACGCCGGCCGTGGCCCAGAGGTCGGCCTCCACCCCGGGCGCGCCGGTGGCGGCGATCGCGACGAAGCGCCGGCCCGCCGCGATCAGCGCCGCGGAGGCCCCGGCGACCGCCAGGATCCCGCCGAGGCCCGCCCAACGCCTCCAGCGCAGCAGCGCGGCTCCGCCGAGGCCGACGGCGCCGGCCAGGGTGGCGGTGAGCGAGGCCTGCACCGCATCGCCCTCGGACTGCACCACGACGAACGCCACCAGCAGGGCCGCGCCCGCGGCGGCCAGCGCCGTCGACGCTCCGGGTGCGGCATCCGTCTCGCTCATCCAGATCAGCGCGGCCGTCACCACCAGGACGCCCGCTCCGGCGACGAGGGCCGCGTACTCGCCGGAGGCGATCGAGGGCTCGAGCAGCGCCCGGAGGCCCATCGCCAGCGCTCCTGCCGAGAGGAGCACCGCCGAGGGCGTGCCGAGCCCCCGCGCCGCGGCGATCGGCGCGACGACGCATCCGAGGGCGGCGAGCAGGGTCCCGGCGATCACGAGCCAGGCGCGGACGTCGTGCGGATCGGTCGCCACGCTGGGAGCGACGGCGAGGATCACGCCGGTCAGCCATGCCACCCGCTCCGAGCCCGGCCACGGCTCACCCGTGCGGGCCCGGCGCCACATCGCGAGGGCGGCCCCGCCGAGGAGCATCCCGGCGAGCGGGAACGTGACGACCTCGACAGCACGGATGTCGCCCACCAGGAGGGCACCGCCGCCGGTGACCGCGGCCGCTGCGAAAGCGGTCCATCGAGTGGCTCCGGCGAGGGGGAGCCGGTGAAGTGCGGCCGCCACCAGGTGCAGGGCACCCGTGAGCAGGAGGGCGACGGTGACGACCCAGGGCTCGCTCAGCGAGGGAATGACGGCGAGCGTGGCCGCGGCGAGGGAGAGCGGCGGCGCGAGGTTGGCGAACACCACCTCCGCCGGCGCGGCGGGCGCGGCGGGAGCGGCGGGAACCTCCGGCGCGATGGGAACCGCCTCTGGGGCCGGCCGCGGCGAGACGGACGGCAGGGCGCCGCGCACGAAGCCGAACGCCGCCGCGAAGGCGACCGCGATGAGGAGCAGCAGCCAGGCGGTCGCCGCCGTCTCGGTGAGGGCCCGCTCGACGGCCACCATCGCGACGGCCAGGAGGGCGACCCCAGCGCCTGCCAGCGCGGGCATCCGCACGCGCCGGACCGGAGTCCACGCCAGCACCACGGCCAGCGCGCTCGCGACGAGTGCGACGATCGTGCCGCGCACGGACGGTCCCCACATGCCGTAGACGGCGGGGGCGATGAGGCCGAGGCCGAAGCCCAGGGTGATGGCGATCGTCGCCTCCGCGTGCCGCCGCAGCCAGACGAGCACGGCGGCGAAGGCGACCAGCCCGATCGCCGGCGGCAGGACGAAGGCCTCCACCTGATGGGAGCCGGATCCCGTCCGATCCAGCCACGACCACAGCGCGAGCGTCGCGGCGGCGAACGCGGGCCAGGCGAAAAGCCGTCGGGGGGCCTCGGCGAGGCGGGCGCCGGCGGTGCGCGTCTCCGGCACGCCGCTCGGCCGCTCGCCGGCCGGCGCGGCCCACCCTCGCGTGACCGCGGCGCCGGCGAAGCCGAGGGCGGCCAGGGCCAGCATCGCCCATTGCGCGCCGTCAGGGATGTGCCACCCGAGCGCGGCGGCCGCCGTGACGAGGGCGCCGAGGTCCGAGGCCCGGCGCAGCAGCGCGGGGACGGACGCCCGGGGCGGGCGGTCCTCGAGGGCGAGGGCGTCGAGGGCGGCCGCCTGAAGCGGGCCCGCCTCGAGCGGAAGGTCGTCGAGAGGGCGGGTCTCAAGAGGGTCGGCGTCAAGCGGGCGCGAGTCGACAGCAAGGGCGTCGACGGCAAGGACCTCGACGGGGGAGGAGTCGTCGTCGACATCGGCGATGAGGCTCTCCGAATCGGCGGCCCCTCCCCAGCCGAACGCGGCGAAGACGCGCGAGGGGAGCAGTGCGCCGATCCACACCACGACGACCGCCGTCGCCATGGTGGTCAAAGCCCACTGGCCGTCGTCCGGGACCGCGGAAGCGGTGAGGACCGCGACCGCGACAGAGGCGGCCGCGGGGGCGACGAGCGCCGCGGCCCCGAGCGACGCGCCGACGCCCAGCCGTGTCCACAGCAGGCCCACGACCGCCAAGACCACCAGGAGCGCCCCGGTGCGGACGATCGCGAGGGCGGGTTCGCCGATCGTCGCCGACACCGACGGCTCGGACGCGAGTGGCATCACGAACACCAGGAGCGAGACGAGGAAGAGGGCGTACGACGAGAACGCGAGCGCTGCCCGGCTGGGGGCGTCGATGCGCAGCCACACGGCGCAGACGATCGTGACCAGAGCGACCCACTGGATGAGGGCCAGTGCCGAGCGCGCATCGACCTCGACTCCGGCGGCAGCCGCGATGGCGAGGGGGGCGACCCATGCGGCCAGCGTTCCGACGAGCACAGGAGCGAGCGCGAGGGCGACCCCGGCGACCCCTTTGGGCCGTACGGCGGCCCGGGCGAGGATCGGGACCGCGACGGCGACGAGGACGCCGACGGCCCACAACCATGGCGAGGCCATCCCGGCGAGGAACGCCGTCAGTGCGCCGAGGCCTGCGGCCGTGCCCCAGCCGGCGGGACTCGCCCCTCGCCAGAGGGCTGCCACCGAGACCGCGGCGATGACGACGGCCGTGCCGACGATCGCGATCGGGATGCCGGTGCCGAGCGCACCGGCGAGGAGCACCACCGCAGCCGCGATCGGCCGCGCCTCCCGGATGCCCGGACGTGCGAGCGTCGGCGCGAGGAAGACCAGCACCGCGACGACCACCGCGGCGATGGACGAGAAGAGCGCCGTGTCCGTGGCGGACGCGGTCGCGGACGAGAACACCGGCGTCTGCCAGATGGTCCACGTCTCCGCGATCGCGTCGCTCGCCCGGGCGGCGCTCATGGCGACGAGCACGACGACGCTGGGGCCGGCGACCAGGGCCGCGGCGATCCGCGGCACCTTCAGCGCCCCGCTTCCCGCCCCGCGGCGGTCCAGTCCGACTGCGACCAGCACGGCGATGAGCGGGGCGACGAGCTGGGTGTAGACCGCGAGGTCGTCCTGGATCGCCATCTGCCAACCCAGCGAGGCGGTGAAGCCGGCCGCGAGGGCGCTCGCCGCCTGTCCCAGCGGGGCCGATGCGGGCAGCGGCTCGATGCCCGCTCTCGGTCGCAGAGCCACCGCGTAGGCCACCGCCAGCACGATCACCGCGGCGGCGGCCACGAGCTGCACCGTCATGGACTCGAGCCCCAGGAACAGCGTCGTGGCGGCTCCGCCGGCCAGGCCCGCCAGGCCGATGGCCATGAGCGCCGTGCGTTCCGGGAGCGAATCCCGGCCAGGTCGGGCGGCGGACCACGGCGCCGGGAGGGCGTGGGCGAGGCCGCCGAGCGCGGTGCCGAGCAGCCCGATCGCGATGACGGCGCTCGTCTCGAGCGGCAGCAGACCGGCCGCAAGCAGGCCCAGCCCGACCGGGAGCGCGAGCGTCGCGGCCAGGTCGGGCCCGCGCAGTCGCGACAGCACGGACCAGACCCGGCACAGGATGCCGATCGCCAGGGTGACGATGCCGGCGTACACGACGGCATCCATGCTCTGGCTGCCGAAGAGGTCGTTCGCCCGTGCCGCCCACCCGTCCAGGGCGAGCAGGATGACGCCCAGCGCCGCGATCCCCTCGGCGGTCGCGGTCAACGACCAGCGCCGCAGCAGCGACGCGGCGACCATCGTCGCGAGCGTCACCCCGCCGATGATGAGCGACTTCATGCCGATGTCGGCGACCGTCCACGCGAGGATCAGGAAGAAGACGGCGGCGATTCCGACGAGGGAGACGCCGACGATGAGCAGCAGCACCGGCACCGTGAGCCGGCGGCGAGGAGGGGCCGGCGGGGGCACGGCGGCGGCGGGCTTCGAGACTGCTCCCGGCGTCCCCGTGTGCTTCCTTTCCGCCGCGCGCTCCGGCGAACCGGCAGGCGGCGCGGCGGCGCGGGCGAGCGCGGCCTCCGCCGCGGGCGCGGGGACCGGCGCCGTCGTGGCGGGCGCCAGGGGCGCGGCGGGTGCCGGCGGTGCGACGTGTGCCAGGGGCGGGACGTGTGGCGGGGGTGCGACGGGAGCATCCGCCATCGCGTCGGGATGCTCGGGAGCTTCGGAGGGCGGCGGGGGAGGCGGGTAGTCCAGCCAGTGCGTGCCAGGCACCCGAACCATGAGGTCGGCATCGGCCGGTGCGATGACGGGCGGCGGCGCGTGCGTCAGCCGGATCTCACCGATCAGCTCCTGTCGCTGGGCCTCCAGGTCCACCATCGTGCGCCCCAGCTCGAGCAGCCGAAAGGCCCGCGGGTCGGCG
>DASUQB010000085.1:0-4299 GCA_036280835.1 Microbacterium sp.
CTGGCGGACCAGGCCGGCGGGCCCTCCCATGGACACTGGGCGGTGCTGACCGGATGCCGCAAGGGCGCGGTGCGCCGCGCCCTCGCCGCCGAGGGCCCGGCCGGCGCGGCGCGAGCCCTCGATCGGCTGGTGCAGCTGTTCGGGCCGGATGCCGTGCACGTCGAGCTGCTCGACCACGGGGACCCCCTCGACACCCGGAGCAACGACCTGCTCGCCGCGCTCGCCGCCGAGCGGCACCTCCCGCTGCTGGCGACGAACAACGTGCACTACGCCGCCCCGGAGCGCGCACGCCTGGCCGCGGCCGTGGCCGCGGTCCGGGCGAACCGCGGCCTCGACGAGCTCGACGGCTGGCTTCCCGTCCACGCGGGCGCGCACCTGCGTTCGGGGGCCGAGATGCAGGAGCGGTTCCTGCGCTATCCGGGCGCCGTGGCGCGCACGGTGACCCTGGCCGACGAACTGGCCTTTCCGCTCCGGCGAGCAAAGCCGGCCCTGCCGAAGCAGGAGGTCCCGGAGGGCCACACGCCGATGTCCTGGCTCCGCCACCTCGTCTGGGAGGCGGTGCCGCGCAAGTACCCCGACCTGGACTCCGAGGACCGGGCGCGCATCGAGAAGGAGCTCGGAGTCATCGAGCTCAAGGACTTCCCCGGTTACTTCCTGATCGTCTACGGCATCGTGCAGGAGGCCAGGCGTCGCGGCATCCTCTGCCAGGGCCGGGGTTCCGCCGCCAACAGCGCGGTCTGCTTCCTGCTCGACATCACCGCGGTCGACTCGATCGCCTACAAGCTGCCCTTCGAGCGGTTCCTCTCGAGCCTGCGCGACGAGGAGCCCGACATCGACGTCGACTTCGACTCGGATCGGCGCGAGGAGATCATCCAGTGGGTCTACGGCGTCTACGGCCGGGAGCGCGCGGCGCAGGTGGCCAACGTCATCCAGTACCGCCCCAAGAACGCGGTGCGCGACATGGCGAAGGCGCTGGGCCACTCGCCCGGTCAGCAGGACGCGTGGTCGAAGCAGGTCGAGCGCTGGGGCGCCATCCTCGAAACCGGGGCGGACCACGACATCCCGGATCAGGTCATCGAGTACGCGTCGGAGCTGCTGAAGGCGCCCCGGCATCTCGGCATCCACTCCGGCGGAATGGTGCTCACCGATCGACCCGTCGGCGAGGTCGTGCCGATCGAGCACGCCCGCATGGAGAACCGCACGGTGATCCAGTGGGACAAGGACGACGCCGCGTGGATGGGCCTCGTGAAGTTCGACCTGCTCGGGCTCGGGATGCTGGCCGCGCTGCAGTACTGCTTCGACCTCATCCGCGACGCGACGGGGGAGGAGTGGGAGCTGGCCACGATCCCCAAGGAGGAGAAGGCCGTCTACGACATGCTGTGCCGGGCGGATTCCATCGGGGTGTTCCAGGTCGAGTCCCGCGCGCAGATGGGCCTGCTGCCGCGCCTGCAGCCGCGGCGCTTCTACGACCTGGTGGTGCAGATCGCGCTGATCCGCCCGGGTCCCATCCAGGGTGGAGCCGTGCATCCGTTCGTGCGGCGCAAGCTCGGGCAGGAGCCGGTGACGTACGCGCACCCCAAGCTCGCGCCGGTGCTCGAACGCACGCTCGGGGTCCCCGTGTTCCAGGAGCAGCTGATGCAGATGGCGATGGCGGTGGGGGAGTGCACGGGGGAGGACGCCGACCTGCTCCGCCGCGCGATGGGGTCGAAGCGAGGGATCGAGCGCATCGACTCGCTGCGGGAGAAGCTGTACGAGGGCATGGCGACCAACGGGCTGGTGGGCCAGGCGGCCGACGACATCTACGCCAAGATCCAGGCGTTCGCGAACTTCGGCTTCGCCGAGTCGCACTCCCTGTCGTTCGCCTTGCTCGTCTACGCCAGCTCGTGGATCAAGCTGCACTATCCCGCCGCGTTCCTCGCCGGTCTGCTGCGCGCCCAGCCGATGGGCTTCTATTCGCCCGCCACCCTCTCCGCCGACGCCCGCCGCCACGGCGTCGAGGTGCGCCGACCGGACCTCCTGCGCTCGGGCGTCGAGGCGACGCTCGAGCCGGTTGACGCGCCCGCCGGTTCCGCCACCTCGGTCGCCGAGCCTGTCGAGGCGTCGCCCACTCCACAACCGGTCCCTGAGCCCGGGCGCGCGGCGACCCGGACGAAGGGCACTACCGGCCTCGACGCCTGCACCCACCGCATCCAGCCCGCCGTCGGCGACTTCGACATCCACGCCCCCGATGAGACTCTCGCCCACCGCCGCGACGGCCGTCTGGCGGTGCGCCTCGGCCTTGCCGCGGTCACGGGCATCGGCGCGAAGGTCGCCGAGCGCATCGTCGCCGAGCGCGACACGACCGGCCCGTACACCGACCTGCGCAACCTCGTCCGCCGCACCGGATTGTCGGCCCAGCAGCTCGAGGCCCTCGCCACCGCGGGCGCCTTCGAATCCCTGGGGATCAGCCGCCGTGAGGGCATCTGGCTCGCGGGTTCGGCCGCCCAGGATCGCGCCGAGTTCCTCCCCGGCTCGCTCGTATCGGTGCAGCCGCCGCTCTTCGCCGACCCCACGAGCTACGAACGCCTGGCCGCCGACCTCTGGGCGACGGGCATCTCGACCGACGACCACCCCATGACGCACTACCGCTCCGGTCTTGACGCTCGCGGCGTGCTGACCTCGAGCGAGCTCCGTACCAACGAGCCCGGCCGCCGCGTCGAGGTCGCGGGCCTCGTGACGCACCGCCAGCGCCCGGCCACGGCATCCGGCATCACGTTCCTGAACCTCGAGGACGAGCACGGCCTCGTCAACGTCATCTGCTCGGTAGGCGTCTGGAACCGCTATCGCCGCGTGGCCCGCGAGGCGCCCGCCCTGATCGTGCGCGGGATCCTCGAGCGCTCGACGGAAGGCGTGACCAACCTGGTCGCGGACCGCTTCGAGGACCTCCGCGTGGAGATCGACCACCGGTCGAGGGACTTCCGGTGAGCGGCCGCCCTACGCTGGGCACGTGGCCCGGCGTCTCGGCTGGGCGGATCGGCGGGTCGGAGTGAAGGCCGTTGTCTACGACCGCTACGGCGGCCCCGAGCGGCTCCGCGTCGAGGACGTGCCGGCGCCTGCGCCCGGTCCCGGCCAGGTGCTCGTCGAGGTCGTCGCGACCTCGGTCAATCTGAGCGATTGGGAGGGGCTGCAGGGCTGGCCGGCGTACGCGCGGTTCGGCGGCCTCACCAGGCCCACGCGCCGCGTGCTGGGCTCGGACATCGCCGGTCGCATCGCCGCGGTCGGTGAGGGGGTCACGCGCTTCCGCGTGGGCGACGAGGTCTACGGAGACAATCTTGCGCTCCTGGGCGGCTTCGCCGAGTACGCCGTGGCAGCGGAGTCGTCGCTGGCGCCCAAGCCGGCGGGGCTGTCCTTCGCCGAGGCCTCCACGCTGCCGCAGTCCGGCGCTATCGCCCTCCAAGCTGTGGCGAGGGCGAAGGCGGGCGACCGGATGCTGATCAACGGCGCCGGCGGCGGCACGGGCATGTTCGCGATCCAGCTCGCTGCGGCCGCCGGCATCCGCGTCACGGGCGTCGACAACACCGGCAAGCTCGACTTCATCCGGTCGCTCGGCGTCGAGCGGGCGATCGACTATCGGGCCGAGGACTTCACGCGGACAGGCCCGTACGACGTCATCATCGACCTCGTGGCCAAGCGCTCCGTCTTCGCCTATCGCCGGGCTCTCGCCCGCGACGGCCGCTACCTCGTGGTCGGCGGCACCGTGCGCACCTTGCTGCGCGTGCTCACGGTGGGTGCGGTGGTGGGGGCGCTGTCGGGGACACGGCTCGGCGTGCTGGTCGTCAGGCAAGGGCCGCGGCACTTCAGCCCGCTCGCCGAGCAGTGCGCGGCCGGCGACGTGCGGATCCACATCGACCGGGTGTTCGCGCTCGAGCAGACGCCCGAGGCCCTTGCCTATGTCGGCGCAGGTCGCGCGCTCGGCAAGGTCGTGGTGCAGGTGTCCCGTTGAGGGATTGCGTCTTGCCGGGTCCTGTGCGCGCTGATCGGTAGACTGGATGCCGCCAGCCTCTGTAGCTCAATGGAAGAGCAGTTCCGTCCTAAGGAAACGGTTGGGGGTTCGAGTCCCTCCAGGGGCACAGCCGTTTTTTGCCTCTGACCAGGGATTCCTTCTGTGGTCAGACCACACAAATAACGTTTTTGCCCGTTTTTTGCCCGCATTGTGAAAACTCTGAGGGCGCCGACAAGCCGCTTCGAGGCGCTTCATGGGACGTCGCGGAACGCCCAAATCGAGCAATTCGGGCGACCTGTGTGTCGTCGAAAAACTGA
>DASUQB010000086.1:0-15465 GCA_036280835.1 Microbacterium sp.
CGATGCACGACCCGGTCACGAGGACCGACGCCGTCACGGCACAAAGATCCATTCTGCCACGGATGCCGCGGGCGGCCAAAACGTCCGCGGACCCGGACCGCGCAGGAGAGGCCGGTCGCTTACGGGGTCGGCGGGCGCTCGGTGATGACGATGACGTCGCGGTCGACCGGGGGCCGGCGGGGCTCAGCGGGCGGGGGGATGTAGGCCGTCGCGCCCGGGCCCGTCGTGCGCAGGATGACGGTGCCCGGCTTCGCCTCGCCGACGAGCTCCCACAGCACGAGCCAGAACAGCCCGACGCCCACCACGACCGCGCCGAAGAATGCCGGCCAGAACCACGTGGGGTCGAAGAATCCGCAGGCGATCGTCAGCACGTGCCAGAGCCCGAAGCCCACGACATCCCACCACGACACCGCTCGCTGCGCGCGCACCGTGCCCCTCGCCTTGACGAGGAGGCCGAGCGCGAGCTGGCCGATGAAGACCGACGGAATGGCGAGGAAGATGACCCAGACGAAGGCCCATCCACCCGCCTGGAAGACGCCCCAGCCGATGAGCAGCCACAGCGGCAGGAGGAAGGCGGCCGGCAGCAGCCAGCCGTAGAACGCGCGCCGCACCAACATGCTCCGATGGTACGCCCGAGCACCCGTGGATCGGCAGGTCTCGGCGGCCTCACAGGCCGGGGCCACGGCCGGCGGCCCGGCTCATCCGACAGAATGGAGGGATGCGAGAGGAATCCCGATGATCGAATTGCGCACGCCGGCCGAGATCGAGGCCATGCGCCCGGCAGGGCGGTTCGTCGCCGAGACGCTCGCGACCCTGCGCGCCGAGACGAAGGTCGGCACCAACCTGCTCGCCATCGACAAGCGGGCGCACGAGCTCATCCGCGAAGCGGGCGCGGAGTCGTGCTACATCGACTACCACCCCTCGTTCGGGGCCAGCCCCTTCGGCAAGGTCATCTGCACCTCCGTCAACGACGCCGTTCTGCACGGACTTCCCTTCGACTACGCGATCCGCGACGGCGACCTCGTGTCGCTCGATTTCGCGGTGTCGATCGACGGGTGGGTCGCGGACTCGGCCGTCTCGTTCGTCGTGGGCACCCCGCGCGATGAGGACCTCCGCATCATCGACACGACCGAGCGGGCGCTCGCGGCGGCGATCGCCGCCGCGACGGTCGGCAACCGGATCGGCGACATCTCGGCCGCGATCGCCGCGGTGGCGCACGGGGAGGGCTACTCGATCAACACCGACTTCGGCGGTCACGGGGTCGGCCGCATCATGCACGGCGACCCGCACATTCCCAACGACGGGCGGCCGGGCAGGGGCTATCCGCTGCGGGCCGGGCTCGTGATGGCGCTGGAGCCCTGGTTCCTGCAGACCACCGACGAGCTGGTGACGGATGCCGACGGCTGGACGCTGCGCAGCGTCGACGGATCGCGCGGCGCACACTCCGAGCACACGATCGCCGTCACCGACGACGGCCCCCTCGTCCTGACGGACCGATCGCACCTCGGCGTCGACTGAGATGACGTCCTCCGCGGTCGAGGTCGAGGGGCTGGTCAAGAGCTACGGATCCAAGATCGCGGTGAGGGGCGTGTCCTTCGACATCCGCTCGGGCGAGACCTTCGCGCTGCTGGGACCCAACGGCGCGGGCAAGTCGACGACCATCGAGATCCTCGAGGGGTACCGGGACAGGACCTCCGGCACCGTGCGCGTGCTGGGCATCGACCCGCGCAAGGGCGGGCTCGACTGGAAGGCGCGGATGGGCATCGTGCTGCAGGCCACCGGCGAGAGCGGGCCCGTGACGGTGCGGGAGCAGCTCGCGCACTTCGCCGCGATGTACCCGCATCCGCGGAACGTCGACGAGGTCATCGAGGCCGTGGGACTGGAGGCGCAGCGCAAGACGCTGATCCGCAAGCTCTCCGGCGGCCAGCGACGACGCGTCGACGTCGCGATCGGCATCATCGGGCGCCCCGCCCTGCTCTTCCTCGACGAGCCGACGACGGGGTTCGACCCGGCCGCGCGCCGCAGGTTCTGGGAGCTCATCCACTCGCTGAAGGGCGAGGGCACAACGATCCTCCTCACCACGCACTACCTCGACGAGGCCGCACAGCTCGCCGATCGGGCCGGGGTCATCGCCGGCGGCGAGCTGCTCGACATCGCCCCCATCGACCAGCTGGGTGGGCTGGAAGCCCGCATGCCGGTGGTGCGCTGGTGGCAGGACGGGCGCATGCACCAGGAGCACACGCCGGAGCCGGCGGCGGTCGCGGCACGCCTGTACCGCGAGCTCGGCGAGGTCGCGCGCCTGGAGGTCGTGCGGCCCAGCCTCGAAGACGTCTACCTCGGGATGATCGGCGCCGCCCGAGAAGACGACGCCGACGTCGCGGTGACCGAGGGCGTCTCGTGAACGCCCGCACGACCGAGTGGATCACGCCGCTCCCCCGCGGTCGCTCCGCGCGCCTGGGCGCACTGCGCGTGGGCTACGAGGTGCGGGTGTACTTCCGCCAGCCGGACACCCTGTTCTTCACGTTCCTCTTTCCGGTCCTGATGCTCGCGATCTTCGCGACTGCCTTCAGCAGTCAGGAGTTCGGACCCCCCGATGCCCCGATCAGCGCCGCGGCCTACTACCTTCCGGGAATGCTCGCCGCCGGCATCCTGCTCTCGGGTCTGCAGAATCTGGGCGTCGACATCGCCATGGAGCGCTCCGATGGAACGCTCAAGCGCTACGCCGGCTCCCCCATGCCGATCGGCAGCTACTTCATGGGCAAGATGGGACAGGTCGCCGTCACCGCCTCGCTGCAGGCGGCCCTGCTCATCGTGGTGGCCTGGGCTGTCTGGGATGTGGCCCTGCCGAACACCGCCGAGGCCTGGGGCACGTTCGCCTGGGTGTTCGTGCTGGGTGTGTCGTGTTCGGCGGTGCTCGGGATAGCGGTGAGCGGCCTGCCGCGCTCGGGGAAGTCGGCGCAGTCGGTGATCGTGCCGATCGCCCTCGTGCTGCAGTTCATCTCGGGCGTCTACATCTCCTTCGACATCCTGCCGGAGTGGCTCCAGCACGTCGCGAGCGTCTTCCCGCTGCGGTGGACGGCTGCCGGGATGCGTGCGGTCTTCCTGCCGGAGAGCTTCGAGGCCGCCGAGCCGAACGGCACGTGGGGGCTCGAATGGGTGGCGATCGTCTGCGGGATCTGGCTGGTCGCGGGCCTGATCGTCTGCGCCCTCACGTTCCGCTGGAATCCCAAGGACCGCTGAGTTCTCACAACCCGCACGCGGCGGGTGTGCGTAAAACGTTCGATCGGCGAAACGGACCGCGCAAGAGGGCGGTAACACGCGCTTCCTAACCTCGGGGCATGGCCGAAAGGCCGGAGGTCCGCTGTGCGGACCGGGACCCCGAGGAGTGCACATGCCCCGCTCGAAGCGCACCGCAGACGCGACACCCGCCGTCGATCCCCTGAAACATGGCGCACACGACCGCGCAACACGCGACGGCTACGGTGCAGACATGGTCGAGCATCAGGGCCAGGATCCCCATCCTCCGCAGCACGCCGTCGTCGTCGGCGCGGGCATGGTCGCGCACCGATTCGTCGAGAGCCTCCTGACCCGGGCGGACGAGACCACCGGCGGGGCATGGCGGATCACCGTCATCGGCGAAGAGGCGCGTCATCCGTACGACCGCGTGGCGCTGACATCCTTCTTCGGCGGCTCGAGCGCCGACGACCTGACGCTGGACGTCTCGCTGCTCGACAGCGATCCCCGCGTGCGCTTCGTGCGGGGCGACGCCGTCACGCGCATCGACCGCTCCGCGCGTCGCGTCACCACCGCATCCGGTCTCGCCGTCGACTACGACCGCCTCGTGCTGGCGACCGGGTCCTACGCGGCGCGCCTCGCCGTCGACGGCTTCGATCACGACGGGTGCTTCGTCTACCGCACCCTCGACGACGTCGAGAAGCTGCGCGCCTTCGTCGAGCGCCGTTCGGCGGAGCTCGGCAGGCGACTGCGCGGAATGGTGATCGGCGGCGGCCTCCTCGGCCTCGAGGCCGCCGGCGCCATGCAGGGCCTCGGCGTCGACTGCACGGTCGTGCAGTCCTCGGCGCGCCTCATGTCGGCGCAGCTCGACGACCGCGGCGCCTCCTCGCTCCGTCGCCTGATCGAGGCACGCGGCATCACGGTCAAGACCGAGGCCGTCACGACCCGCCTCGACGCCGATCGATCCGGTTCCGTCGTGGCACTCGAGTTCCGCGACGGCTCCTACGAGGGCGCCGATGTCGTGGTCTTCACGGTCGGCGTCCGACCCCGCGACGAGCTGGCGCGCAAGGCAGAGCTCGACGTGCACCCGCGTGGCGGAGTCGTCATCGACGCCGCATGCACGACATCCGACCCGCACGTCCTCGCGATCGGCGAGGTGGCCAGCTTCGACGGCCAGTGCGTCGGGCTCGTCGCCCCGGGCTACGCGATGGCCGAGGTCGCCGCGACCCGGCTGCTGGGCGGCGACGCGACCTTCCCGGGCTACGACCTGTCGACGAAGCTGAAGCTGAACGGCGTGGATGTCGCGAGCTTCGGCGACGCCTTCGCGACCACGCCGGGCGCCCTGGACGTCGTCTACGCCGACCCGATCGCAGGCGTCTACAAGAAGCTCGTGCTCTCCGATGATGCGAAGACCCTGCTCGGCGGCATCCTCGTCGGCGACGCCAGCGCGTACGGGATGCTGCGCCCTCTCGTCGGCGGCGCGCTCGGAGGCGACCCCGCGGCCTACCTGCTGCCGGGCGACATCGAGCTGCCCGCCGGCGGCGACCTGCCCGACGAGGCGCTCGTCTGCTCCTGCAACAGCGTCACGGCCGGCACGATCCGCTGCGCCGTCACGGACGAGGGGTGCACGGATGTCGCGGGCGTCAAGGCCTGCACGCGCGCCGGAGCGGCGTGCGGATCGTGCCTGCCGCTCGTGAAGAAGCTCGTCGGCACGGAGCTCGCGCGCTCGGGCGCCGAGCTGAGCACGGCGCTCTGCGAGCACTTCTCGTTCTCGCGCGCGCAGCTCTTCGACGCCGTGCGCGTCTCCGGGCTCCGCACCTTCAGCGGCATCATCGACCGCTTCGGAACGGGTCGTGGCTGCGATATCTGCAAGCCCGTTCTCGCCAGCATCCTCGCCTCCCTCGGCGCCGGGCATGTGCTCGACGGTGAGAACGCGACGCTGCAGGACACCAACGACCACGTCATGGCGAACATCCAGAAGGACGGCTCGTACTCCGTCGTCCCGCGCATCGCGGGCGGCGAGATCACGCCGGAGGGCCTGCTCGCGATCGGCCAGGTCGCGAAGGATTTCGGGCTCTACACGAAGATCACCGGCGGTCAGCGCATCGACATGTTCGGCGCGCGGCTCGAGCAGCTTCCCGAGATCTGGGGCCGGCTGGTGGATGCCGGCTTCGAGTCGGGTCACGCGTACGGCAAGTCGCTGCGCACCGTGAAGTCCTGCGTCGGCTCGACGTGGTGCCGCTACGGCGTGCAGGACTCGGTCGGCATGGCGGTGCAGCTCGAACTCCGCTACCGCGGCCTCCGCTCCCCGCACAAGATCAAGCTGGGCGTCTCGGGCTGCGCCCGCGAGTGCGCGGAGGCCCGCGGAAAGGACGTCGGGGTGATCGCCACCGAGGCCGGCTGGAACATGTACGTCGGAGGCAACGGCGGCTTCACGCCCCGTCACGCCGTGCTCTTCGCCGAGGGCCTGGACGACGCCGCCCTGCTGCAGGCGATCGACCGGTTCCTGATGTACTACGTGCGCACGGCCGACCGGCTGCAGCGCACCGCCCCGTGGTTCGAGGAGATGGAGGGCGGCGTCGATGCGCTCCGGGCCGTGGTCTTCGACGACAGCCTCGGCATCTGCGCAGACCTCGACGCGGCGATGGCCTCGCACATCGAGCACTACGAGGACGAGTGGGCCGCGACCCTCGCCGACCCCGACAAGCTGCGCCGCTTCGCCTCGTTCGTGAACGCGCCGGAGACCCCCGACCCCTCGCTCGCCTACACGCTGGAGCGCGACCAGCCACGACCCGCCACCGACGACGAGCGCGCCGGCGGCGGCGTGCTCATCGCGGGCACGACCCTGGAGGTGCGCCGATGACCCTTCTCGACCAGCCCGCGATCGGGGCCCGGCCGCCTTCGGCGACATGGGTGCCGGTGTGCACGATCGACGACCTCGAGGTCGAGCGAGGCCGCGCCGCGCTCGTGCACGGGGAGCAGATCGCACTGTTCCTGCTCCATGACGGGCGCGTGCACGCGCTGCAGAACCTCGACCCGTACAGCGGCGCCCATGTCATGTCGCGGGGAATCGTCGGCAGCAGGCAGGATGCCCCGACCGTGGCGTCCCCGATGTACAAGCAGGTCTTCGACCTCAGGACCGGCGTGTGCCTCGACCCGCAGGGCAAGGACCCGAAGAGCCTTCGCGTCTGGCCCGTGGCGATCGACGGACGCACGATCCTCGTGAAGTGGAGCGACCGATGACCACCATGATGGGGATCTCCCTGGCTGGGCGACGCGTCGTCGCCGTCGGTGGCGGGGATGTCGCGGCCCGCCGCATCCGCCGGTTCCTGGCCGACGGGGCTGACGTGCTCGTCGTCGCGCCGGCGCTCTCCGCCGCCACCCGCCGCCTCGTCGACGACGCGGGATTGACCTGGCTCGACCGCGCCTTCCGCGCCGCGGACCTCGAGGGGGCGTGGCTCGTGCACACCGCGACGGGCGACCAGCGGGTCGACGACGACGTGGCCGCCGCGTGCGAGGACCGCCGCATCCTGTGCGTGAATGCCGGCGACGGCACCCACGGCACGGCCCGCCTGGCCGCGGAGACGCGCTCGGGCGACAGCATCGTCGGCGTCGTCTCGGACGCCGGCGTCGACCCCGGCCGCACTCGGGTGCTGCGCGATGCGGTCGCGGAGCTCCTCCGGGAGGGTCGGCTTCCGCTTCGGCGGCGACGTGCCACCTCTGTCGGGCAGGTGCACCTCGTCGGCGGCGGGCCCGGCCCCATCGATCTCATGACAGTGCGCGGTCGCCGCCTGCTCGCCGAGGCCGACGTGGTCGTGACCGATCGTCTCGGACCCACCGCCGTGCTGAGCGAGCTCGACCCCGGCGTCGAGATCGTCGATGTGGGGAAGCGGCCCGGACATCACCCCGTGCCGCAGGACGAGATCAACCGGATCCTCGTCGAACGGGCGCTGGCGGGGCACCGCGTCGTTCGCCTGAAGGGCGGCGATCCCTTCGTCTACGGACGCGGCGGCGAAGAGGTGCACGCCTGCCTGGCGGCCGGAATCCCCGTCGACGTGGTGCCGGGCATCTCGAGCGTCGTCGCCGTGCCGCAGGCCGCCGGCATCCCCGTCACGCATCGCGGCACCGCCGCCGCGCTCCACGTCGTGAACGGCCAGGATGCACCCACCGACGCCACCCTCGCGTCGCTGCGGGACCCCGGAACGACGACGGTCGTGCTGATGGGCGTCAGCGCGCTCGCGGGCTTCGTCTCCGCCGCCCTCGCCGCCGGCGCGCCGGACGACCTCCCGGCGGCGATCGTGGAGGACGGGCACAGCGACCGCCAGCGCACGACCCGCGCGCCGCTCTCGGGGATCGTCGAGGCAGCGAGCACGGCGGGAGTGCAGAACCCCGCGGTGATGGTCTTCGGCCATGTCGCCGCCGCTGATCTCCTCTTCGGCGAGGCCAGCCGAATTCCCGAGTCCCGAGTGGGTGATGCGCGGACGTGAGCACCGTTTCACCCGCGGCGACCCCGCCGGCACCCGCCAAGCCGCTCTCGGCGGCACTGGCCGGGTGCACCATCCTGCTCCCCGTCGATCGCCGATCCGGGGAGCTCTCGGCCGCCCTCGAGCGGCACGGGGCCTGCGTACGGCTGGCTCCGGCACTCACGATCGTGCCGCACATCGACGATGAGGAGCTGATCGCCCGCACGCAGCGGCTCATCCAGCTGCCCCCGGACGTCGTCGTCGTCACGACGGGGGTCGGCTTCCGGGGCTGGATCGAGGCCGCGGACGAAGCCGGGCTCCTCGAGCCGCTGCTCGCCGGGCTGCGCAGCGCGCAGATCGTCGCCAGAGGACCCAAGGCCCGCGGAGCGATCCAGCAGGCCGGGCTCGCCGCCGACTGGGTGGCGGAATCCGAGACCGCGGCCGAGCTCGAGGAGTTCCTCCTCGCCGAGGGCGTGGCGGGCAAGCGCATCGCGGTGCAGCATCACGGCTCGGGCTCGGACGGACTCGACGAGGCGTTCGAAGCAGCCGGCGCAGACGTCGTCAGCCTGACCGTCTACCGCTGGGGACCACCCCCGGACCCCGCCGTCGTGCGCAAGTCGGTGACCGCTGCGGCCGCCGGCGAATTCGATGCGATCCTCTTCACCTCGGCCCCCGGCGCGCAGGAATGGCTCGCCGCCGCCGACATCCTGCAGGCGCTCCCCTCCATCCTCGAGCACGCGAACTCGGGCCGGCTGCTGATGGCGGCCGTGGGGCCGATCACGGCGGGACCCCTGGAGCGTGCCGGCTTCGACCCCCTGGTGCCGGACCGCGGCCGCCTCGGCTCGCTCGTGCGGGCCGTCGTCACGTACTTCGGCGGCGGACACTCCCAGGGCATCGAGACCGAGATGGGCCGGCTGGAGCTCCGCAGCGGAGGCGTCGTGCTGGAAGGACGGTTCATCCCGCTGGCGCGCACAGGACTCGACGTGCTCTCCGTGCTCGCCGACGCGGGGGGCCGGACGATCTCCCGGCAGGAGCTGCTCGAGGCGCTCCCGCGCTCGGTCGCGAATCCCCATGCCGTCGAGGTCGCCATCGCCCGCGTGCGCGAGGCGCTCGAGGCGCCGGAACTCATCAAGACGGTCGTCAAGCGCGGCTACCGGCTGAATGTCGCGGACTCGGAGACGTCCTCACAACCGCCGTGGCACCCGGGTGAGAACTTCGAGACCCAGAGTTCACAACCCACATGAGCCGCGGAAATCACACCCTCATAGCGTCGCTGTCATCACCACATCCGTCGCAACCCGCCTCAGGGAGATCACGATGACAGACACCGTCGACGCCGCCGTCCACTCGCCCGCCGCAATCGATGCGCCGACGGCCGGGCGCCCGCTCGTGCACCGCTCCGGCCGCTGGATCGACGAGTGGGATCCCGAGAACCACGCGCAGTGGGAAGGCGTCGGCCGGGCCATCGCGAAGCGCAACCTGACGTGGTCGATCTTCGCCGAGTTCCTCGGGTTCGTGATCTGGCAGCTCTGGAGCATCGTCGCCGTCCTCCTGCCGCAGGCCGGGTTCGCCCTGGACAGCAGCCAGATCTTCTGGCTCATCTCCATCCCGAGCCTCGTCGGCGCCACGCTGCGGATCCCGTACTCGTTCCTGGTGCCGCTCATCGGCGGTCGAAACTGGACGATCGTCTCCGCCGGCCTGCTCCTGCTTCCGGCGATCGCCCTCGCCGTCTGCGTCGGCAACCCCGAGACCCCCTTCCCCGTGCTGCTCGGCGCTGCGGCCCTCGCCGGCTTCGGCGGCGGCAACTTCGCCAGCTCGATGTCGAACATCACCTTCTTCTACCCGCAGCGCGAGAAGGGCTGGGCGCTCGGGCTCAACGCCGCCGGCGGCAACCTCGGCGCGGCGGTCGCGCAGTTCGTCGTCCCGATCGTCGTCACGATCGGCGCCGCCGCGACCCTGAACCTCCCGCTCGCCGGCTGGATCTGGGTGCCGTTCATCCTGCTCGCCATGTTCGGCGCCTCGCGGTACATGGACAACCTCTCTTCGGCCAAGGCCGACTTCGCCGGCTCGGCCGCGGCGCTGCGCGAACCGCACCTGTGGCTGCTCTCGCTGCTCTACATCGGAACGTTCGGCTCGTTCATCGGGTTCGCGAGCGTCTTCCCGAAGCTCATCGCCGACCAGTTCCCGGCGTTCTCCGCGATCGCGGTCGGCGGGGCATCCGTGTCGCTCGCCTTCCTCGGCGCTCTCGTCGGCTCGCTGGCGCGTCCCTACGGCGGTCGCCTGGCGGATCGCTTCGGCGGCGCCCGCGTCACGATGGCGGCCTTCGCGGTGATGGCCGTCATGACGCTGCTCGTCACCGCAGTGCTGCCGACCGGCCAGTTCTGGCTCTTCCTCGGCTGCTTCCTCGTGCTCTTCGCGGCAGCCGGAGCCGGAAACGGGTCGACCTACCGCATGATCCCCGTCGTCTTCGCCCTGCGCGGCGGCGGTGACGCGCTCACCGGCGGGGACGTGTCGTCCAAGCGCAAGGCCGCCGCCGCGCTGGGGCTGATCTCCGCCATCGGCGCCTACGGCGGCTTCCTCATCCCCCAGGCGCTGAACCTGTCCCGCCAGGGCTCAGGCAGCTACGCCGGCGCGTTCTTCGTCTTCGTCGGCTCGTACGTCGCGCTCCTGATCATCACGTGGCTGGCCTATGGCCGCGCCGCCCGCAACGGGGGACCCCGGATCTGACGATGACCCTCCTCACCCCGCCCGCCGCCACGGCCACCGCATCCCATTGCCCGTACTGCGCCCTGCAGTGCGCGATGACGCTCACGCGTACGGATGCCGTGGCCGGCGCGGCGGGCGCGGTGGCGTCGCCCCCCGTGGCGATCGAAGGGCGCGACTTCCCGACCAACCGCGGTGGTCTCTGCAAGAAGGGCTGGACGGCCGCGGAGGTGCTCGTCGCCCCGGACCGCCTGCGCACGCCGCTCGTCCGAGGCGAGGACGGAGAGCTGCGCCCGGCGTCCTGGGACGACGCGCTGAATCTCGTCGCCTCGTCGCTCTCCCGAATCCGCGCCGAGCACGGCGCCGACGCCGTCGCCGTGTTCGGCGGCGGCGGCCTCACCAACGAGAAGGCCTACCAGCTCGGCAAGTTCGCCCGCCTCGCCCTGGGCACGAGCCGCATCGACTACAACGGACGGTTCTGCATGTCCTCGGCCGCGGCCGCCGGCAACCGGGCCTTCGGCATCGATCGCGGACTCCCCTTCCCGCTCGAGCACCTCGACGAGGCATCCACGATTCTGCTGCTCGGCACGAACGTCGCCGCCACGATGCCCCCGTTCGTCGGCCACCTCGCCGGCGCCCAGGCCGCGGGCGGGCTCATCGTGGTCGACCCGCGCCGCACGGCCACGGCTCGGCTCGCCGACGAGGGCCGCGGCCTCCACGTGCAGCCGACGCCCGGCACCGACCTCGCGCTCCTGCTCGGCATCACCCACGTCGTGCTGGCCGAGGGGCTCGCCGACGACGAGTACCTCGCCACCCGCACGAGCGGCGTCGATGCGCTTCGGCGCAGCGTCGCAGGTTGGTGGCCCGAGCGCGTGCAGTCGGTCACCGGCGTGCCGGTGGTGACCATCCGCCGGGTGGCCCGCCGGCTCGCCGCGGGCGGCGGCGTCTACATCCTCACCGGCCGGGGCGTCGAACAGCACGTCGACGGCACCGACACCGCAACGGCGGCGATCAACCTCGCGCTCGCCCTGGGCCTTCCCGGCCGGGGCGACTCGGGCTACGGCACGCTGACGGGTCAGGGCAACGGCCAGGGCGGCCGGGAGCACGGCCAGAAGTGCGACCAGCTGCCCGGCTACCGCAAGATCACAGACCCCGCCGCCCGCGCGCACGTCGCAGCGGTATGGGGCGTCGAGCCCGAGACCATCCCCGGTCCCGGGCTTCCGGCGGTGGAGCTGCTCGCGTCGCTCGGAACGCCCAGGGGGCCCCGCGCGATGCTCGTGCACGGATCGAACCTCGTGGTCTCCGCGCCGAACGCCGGCGATGTGCGGGCGGCCCTCGGGCGCCTCGACCTGCTCGTCGTGTCGGACTTCTTCCTCTCGGAGACGGCGGCACTCGCGGACGTCGTGCTCCCCGTCACCCAGTGGGCCGAGGAGGAGGGAACGATGACGAACCTCGAGGGTCGCGTGCTGCGCCGGCGCCGGGCCGCCGAGCCCCCGGCCGGCATCCGCGACGAACTCTGGATCATGGCGGAGCTCGCACGCCGGCTCGATGCGCCGGGAACGTACTCGACCGACCCCGAGGCGGTGTTCGAAGAGCTGCGCCTGGCGTCGGCCGGCGGGATCGCCGACTACTCGGGCATCGACTACGCGCTGCTCGACGCGGGCGTCGCCGCGCACTGGCCGTATCCCGCGGGCTCGACCGGCAGCCCTCGACTGTTCGCCGACCGGTTCTGGCACGACGACGGCAGGGCGCGCATCGTGGCGGTCAGCCCCGCGACCGTCGACGAGCGCATTCCCGCAGCCGGGGAGCTCATCCTCATCACCGGCCGGCTCCTCGAGCACTACCAGAGCGGGGCGCAGACCCGCCGGGTTCCCGAGCTCGCCGCTGCTCAGCCCGAGGTGCGCGTCAGCCTGCACCCGGCGACGGCGCAGACCCTCGGCATCCTCGACGGCGACATGCTCGAGCTCGACAACGTCCGCGGGGCGATGCGGGGTCGGGCAGCCCTGTCAACGGATCTGCGGCCCGGCACCGTGTTCGTCCCCTTCCACTACGGCGGCGACGGTGCCGCGAACCTTCTCACGTCCGACCGTGTGGATCCGATTTCGGCCATGCCCGAGTTCAAGACGGGCGTGGTGCGCGTGCGCCGCGCCGAGCAGGAGCTGATCGGATGACGCGGCCGGATGATCGGATGACGCAGCCCGTGCGCGTGCTGGTCGTGGGCTACGGCCCCGTCGGGGCGCGCTTCGTCGAGAACGTGCTGCCCGCGGTGCGGGCAGGCTCGATGCACGTCACCGTCGTGGGCGCCGAAGCCGATGACGCCTACAACCGGGTGCTGGTCGCCGAGTACGCCGTCGGCGGCATGGAGCGCGGCTCCCTCACGATCGCCGACCGGTCGGCGGCTGAGGCCGCGGGGGTGCGCATCCTCACGGGCGTGTCGGTGCGTCACCTCGATCGCGGGGCGCGCACCGCGGCCCTGAGCACCCGCGAGATCGTCGCCTACGACCGCGTGGTTCTCGCGACGGGCTCGCGCGCGAACACGCCCACCCTCGCGGGTGTCCCCCGCCCGAAGCGCGACGTGGCGCTGCTGTCCTCGCTCCCCGGCGAGCTCATCGCGGGCGACGACGCGCTGCCCCACGGAGTGACGGCTCTGCGCGACCTCGCCGACGCCGAGCGGGTGCGGGAGGCGATCGCGACGGGCAAGCGGCTCGTGGTGCTGGGGGCCGGCGTGCTCGGGCTCGAGCTCGCCCTTGCCGCGGTGCACGCGGGCGCCCGTGTCGCCGTCGTGCATCACGGCGCGCACCCGATGCCCCGCAACCTCGACCGCGGCGGCGGCGGCGTGCTGCGCCAGGCGCTGCGGCGCACCGGCCTCGCCGTCTTCGCCCACAGCCGGGCGGAGTCGGTGGAGTTCCGCACCGATGACCTCGGCGAACGCCACTTCGACCGCCTGCTGACGGCCGACGGCAACCAGATCGAGGGCGATCTGCTGGTGCTCTCGTGCGGGGTCAGCCCACGGGCGGAGCTGGCGGCTCTGTCCGGCCTGCGCACGGGATTCGGCGTGCTCGTCGACCGGGGGCTGCGCAGCTGGACCGACCCGGACGTCTTCGCCATCGGCGACTGCGCACACATCGTCGAGGAGCTGCCCGCGGACGATTCGGCTCCCGTTCCCGGCGGTCCGTCGGGCTTGATCGGTCCCGGCTGGCGACAGGCCGACTGGCTCGCCGCCCGCATGCTGGACGAGCTGGGTGGCGCCCTGCGCGACTCCCCCGCGGCGATGGATGCCGAGCGGCAGGCGCTCGTGATGCTGAAGGCCGAGCACGTCGACGTCGTCGCCGTCGGCGACGTGTCGCTCGAGCCGGGTGACGATGACCGCACCGGCCGCGATCGCAAGGTCGCGACGTGGAACGACCCCGAGCACCTGCGGTACGTGAAGATGGTGTCCGAGAACGGCGTCCTCACGGGTTTCGTGTGCGTCGGCATGCCCCGCACGGCGGCGGAGCTGACGCTGCTCTTCGAGCGCGGGGGCGAGCTGCCCGCAGACCGCTCGCTGCTGCTCCGCTACGACGGACCCGACGACGTTCCCGGCGAGAACGGCGACGCGTTCGCGCCCACGGCCACCGTGTGCTGGTGCAACGCGGTCACCGTCGAGCGGATCGAGTCCTCGGCGGCCGCGGGGAACGAGACCGTCGCCTGCATCGGCCGCGATACGCGTGCCGGCACCGGATGCGGCGGCTGCAAGTCGCGCATCGCCGATGTGCTCGCCCGGCACGCGGCGACCGTCGGCGCCTGAGCGCCGCTCATCGCCTCAGGGGCGGCGCAGCACCGCGGCGGAGCGCCCGGCCAGGGTGATCGTGGTCTCGGCCACGGCCTCGCCGAGGGCGATGCCGGAGCCCGCGGCATCCGTCGCCCACAGGACGCGCGCCCCTCGGGCGACCGGCACGAGCCGCGCCTCGTCCGCCAGGTTGACCGCGCTGTCGATCGGTCCGTTCCCGAGCCGGATCCACCGCTCGTCGTCGTCGACCTCGGCCGAGAGCGACCGGAAACCGGGGTCGTCCAGCTCCGGCACCGCGCGGCGGAGAGCCAGCAGCTGTCGGTATGTCTCGAGCATCCGCGCGTGCACTCCCTCGCCGACCTCCTCCCACCGCAGCTTCGAGCGCAGGAAGGTCTCGGGGTCCTGGGGGTCGGGAACGACGGAGCGATCCCAGCCCATCTGCGCGAACTCGTCGATCCGTCCCTCTGCGGTGGCCCGCCCCAGCTCGGGCTCGGGGTGGGAGGTGAAGAACTGCCACGGCGTCGAGGCCGCCCACTCCTCGCCCATGAACAGCATCGGCGTGTACGGCGTCATCACGGTGAGCACCGCCGCGATCTGCAGGCTGCGCTCGTCGAGGCTCTGGGAGAGCCGGTCGCCCGCCGCGCGGTTGCCGATCTGGTCGTGGTCCTGGCTGAACGTCACGAGGCGCCACGCGGGGACGCGGGGGTCGATGGGGTGCCCGTGATCCCGCCCGCGGAACGATGACCAGGTCCCGTCGTGGAAGAAGCCCTTCGTCGCCGCCTTCGCCAGCGCCGACAGGGGCGCGAAGTCCGCGTAGTAGCCGGCGGTCTCCCCCGTCACCGCGACGTGCAGCGCGTGGTGGTAGTCATCGCTCCACTGCGCCGTGAGGCCGAAGCCCTCCCCCTCGCGGGGCACGATGAGCTTCGGGTCGTTCATGTCGGACTCGGCGATGAGGCTCAGCGGCCGGCCGATCCGGGCGCTGAGCCCGTCGGCCGCCTCCGCGAGCTGCTGCAGGATGTGGTGTCCGCTCGTGTCGACCAGGGCGTGCACGGCATCCAGCCGCAGGCCGTCGACGTGATAATCGCGCATCCACATCAGCGCGTTCTCCACGATGTAAGAGCGCACGGCCGTCTCGTCGAGATTCACCGACGAGCCCCACGTGTTGCGCTCTGCATCCCGAAGGTACGGCCCGTACTCCGGCAGGTAGTTGCCGCTCGGGCCCAGGTGGTTGTAGACGACGTCCTGGATCACGCCGAGCCCGCGCTGATGGCAGGCGTCCACGAAGCGCTGGTAGCC
>DASUQB010000087.1:0-12258 GCA_036280835.1 Microbacterium sp.
GCCGGGTCGAGGGAGAGCGGTCCGTACGGCTGCACCCGCGGGCGGTGCCAGCCGCCGCGCTGCGACCAGCAGATGTCGACCATGTGGTCGGTGAAGTTCGTGCCGAACCCGGGATTCGCGAGGATCTCCTCGCGCTGGGCGGGCGACTTCGCGGCGAGGTTCTTCGTCACGGAGTACTCGAGCGGGGCGAGTCCGGTGTCGGGATCGATGAGGGTCATGTGCGCTCCTGCGTGTGGTGCGGGCGTGGGCCCGCGGTGTTCAGGTTACGCCCGCAGCCGCTGGGCGATGGCGTCGCCGATCTCAGCGGTGGTGCGGGCCGTGCCGTCCCGGTGGGCGATGTCCTCTTCGGCCGCGCGGGTCACGCGGGCGGCTTCGTCCGCCAGCCCGAGGTGATCGAGCAGGAGCGAGATCGAGAGGATCGCGGCCGTGGGATCGGCCTTCTGCTGCCCCGCGATGTCGGGCGCCGACCCGTGAACCGGCTCGAACATCGACGGGAACGCGCCATCCGGGTTGATGTTCCCGGATGCGGCGAGACCGATGCCACCGGTGACGGCGCCGGCCAGGTCTGTCAGGATGTCGCCGAAGAGGTTGTCGGTGACGAGAACGTCGAAGCGGGACGGGTTTGTGACCAGGAAGATCGTTGCCGCGTCGACGTGCAGATAGTCTACGGCCACATCGGGATGCTCCCCCGCCACCTCGTTCACGATCCTCTGCCACATCCCCCCGGCGTGCACGAGCACGTTGGTCTTGTGCACCAGTGTCAGCTCCCGGCGGCGGCGTTCGGCGAGGTCGAACGCGTAGCGCACGACGCGCTCGATGCCGTAGGCGGTGTTGACGGATGTCTCGTTCGCGACCTCGTGCGGGGTCCCCTTGCGGATCGAGCCGCCGTTGCCGACGTACGGACCCTCGGTCCCCTCGCGCACGACGACAAAGTCGATCTCGCCGGGCTGGGCGAGCGGGCCCGCCGCCCCGGGGTAGAGCTTCGACGGGCGCAGGTTCACGTAGTGGTCGAGCTCGAATCGCAGGGTGAGCAGCAGTCCCCGCTCGATGTTCGCGTCCTTCAGCCGGGCATCGCCGGGAACCCCGCCGACGGCGCCGAGGAGGATGGCGTCGTGACCCCTGATCGCCGCGAGGTCCTCGTCGGTGAGCGTGTCGCCCGTCTCGAGATAGCGCGCGGCGCCGAGCGAGAAGCGGGTCTTCTCGAAGCGGATGCCGGAGCCCGCCGTCGCGGCATCCAGCACCTTCTCGGCCTCGGAGACGACCTCTGGACCGATGCCGTCACCCGGGATGACGGCCAGCTTCACGACACGCGACATTGCTCTCCTTCTGTCCCTGCCAGCGTAGCGGCGGCGCGGGAGACGCCGAGCCCGGGTGTCAGCCCGCGGCGCGCTCGCGCTGCGGACGTCCGCCCAGGGTCAGGGCGGCGATGACGGCCGCGACGACGATCAGTCCGGCGCCGATCAGGGCGGTGACGCCGACGCCGGCGTCGAACGCGTGCGCCGCGGCATCCCGCAGAGCCTGGCCCAGCGCCTCGTCGACGCCCTCCGAGGCGGCTACCGCTCCCCCGAGCGTCTCGCGTGCGGCATCCGCGGTTCCCGCCGGCAGGCCATCCGGCAGCACCAGGTTGGCGCGGTAGAAGGCGGCGAGCAGTCCGCCGATGATCGTCGTGCCGAGCACCGCGCCGAGCTCGTACGCCGTCTCCGACACGGCGCTCGCTGCTCCGGCCTTCGCGGGCGGAGCACTCGCGAGGATCAGCTCGTTCGACACGGTCTCGGCCGCGCCGATGCCCACGCCGAGCGACACGAAGGCCAGGATCAGCACGCCGAGCGCTTCGACGTCCGTGCTGATCGCGACCAGGAGGTAGCCGAGGATCGAGAAGGCGAGCGCCACCGGCACCACGACCCGAGGCGCGACGCGCTTCGCGATCGGCACGATGCCGATGCCCGCGACGATCATCGCCAGCAGCCCGGGGACGAGCGCGAGGCCGGCCTCCAGCGGCGACAGACCCACGATGAGCTGCAGGTGCTGGGCCACGAAGTAGAGGAAGCCCACGAGCCCCACGACGCTGAGCAGGTTGACGAGCACCGATCCCGAGAACGGTCCGCTGCGGAACAGGTTCATGTCGAGCATCGGGGTGTCGAGGCGGTTCTGGCGGCGCACGAAGAGCACGCCGAAGACCGCGCCCGCCACGGCGAGCACGAGCGGCAGAGGGCTCTCCGCGCCGTGCACGGCGAACTCCTTGATCGCGTACACGATCGGCACCATCGTCGCCAGCGACAGCACGACGCTGAGCGGGTCGAAACGGCCCGGATTCGGGTCGCGGCTCTCGGGCACGAGGATCGGCACGAGGATGAGCAGGGGCACGAGCACAGGCACGGCCAGCAGGAACACCGACCCCCAGGCGAAGTGCTCTAGCAGGATGCCGCCGACGACCGGGCCGAGCGCGGCGCCGGCCGAGAACGCGGCCGCCCAGACGGCGATCGCCATCCGCCGCTGGTCGCGGTTGGTGAAGATCGTGCGGAGCAGCGACAGCGTCGAGGGCATGAGCATCGCACCGAACACGCCCATCGCCGCGCGGGCCGCGATGAGCCACTCCGCGCTGGGGGCGAAGGCGGCGAGGGCCGAGACCAGACCGAATCCGGTCGCGCCGATCAGCAGCATCCGACGCCGGCCGAAGCGGTCGCCGAGCGTGCCCATCGTCACGAGGAGGCTCGCGAGCACGAGCGGGTAGGCATCGATGATCCAGAGCTGCTGAGTTGCCGTCGGCTCGAGGTCGAGGGCGATCTGCGGCAGCGCGAAGCTGAGCACGGTGTTGTCGACCGAGACGAGAAGCACCGGCAGCATCAGCACGACGAGCGCGGCCCAGCCGCGCCAGCCGACGCGCGGCGTCGCGGTGGCGGTGGTGCGGGTGATGGTGCTGGTCATGCGTCGTCCTCAGTTTCTAAACCGTCCAGCCGGTATAGTATCAGACATGAGCGCCTCCCCGTGGCTAGGCTCTTGCCCATGAGTCGCCCGCCCCGTGCCCGCGAAAGCGTGCTCGACGCCTTCGAGGCGATCCTCGTGGACGGCGGTGAACGGGGCGCGACGCTCGAGGCGACGGCTCGTGCCGCCGGGGTGTCCAAGGGCGGGCTGCTCTATCACTTCGCGTCCAAGGAAGCCCTCGAGGCCGGACTGATCGAGCGCCTCGGCCGGCTGGTGGATGTCGACATCGAGGCCATCACGAGCGCTCAAGAGGGCCCCGTCGCCTACTTCCTGCGGTCATCGGTGATGCAGAACGATCCGCTGGACCGCGCACTCATCGCGACGTCCCGGCTCGCCCAGGGTGGCAGCACCGCCGCCAGCGCGAGCCTGCGCGAGGTGAGGCTGCGCTGGGAGGAGGCTCTCCGCCCGCACACGAAGAATGCCACGGCCCTCGACCTCGTGATGCTGGTGAGCGACGGCCTCTATTTCAACAACGCCCTGCAGGGCGGTTCCGTGCCCGGCCCGGTGCCGCGCGGCGCGGACATGGACGCCCTCATCGCCCTCGTGGAAGGCGCCGCGAAGCGCTGACGTCGCTCGGAGGACCCCCGGCCTCAGGCTCCGCGCATCCGGCGCAGCTGCAGCAGCAGGGACGGGCCGGTGCGGTCCAGGAGTGCTCCGCCGAGGCGCACGCCCAGGATCAGCGCCGCGACGCCGACCACGAGGGCGGACGCCAGTGAGCCCCAGCCCCATCCGCTCGCACCGCTGACGAAGCCCGCCAGCGCCAGCACCCCCGTGGGTGCCAGAAGCGCCAGCACGATCCCCCAGACGACGAACAGCTGAAGACCGGTGGTGAAGCTCGCTCCCGGTGCCGACTTGAACGGGTTGTCGCCGGCCTGCGGCACCGGCATCACGAAGCGCGCAGAAGACACGCTCACCACGCCGAAGCCGGTCAGCAGCGGCCCGATGGACAGGGCGAGGATCGTCGGAAGGTGCTGCCACTGGCCCGAGACCGCCACTCCCCCGACTGCTGCGCCCAGCGTCAGGGGAAGGGCGAAGACCGACACGGCCGCGAGGCGGCCGACCCGGTCGTGGCGCCCGCGCACCCCGTCGATCAGGTGAGTGGCGAACGCCGTGCCGTCGTACGAGATGTCGGTCGCGAGGGTCAGCGCGAACGTGAAGGCGAGGAGCGGACCCGTCCACATCAGCAGGTCGGGCGCGTCGTTGAGCGAGGAGTAGAACCACAGCAGCAGGGGGATCAGCGGCACGACGATCAGCTGCCGCGCATACCGCGGATCGCGACGCCAGTAGATCAGACAGCGCGCCGCGACCGCGCCGGCCGGGGTCTGCGGGACGAGCGCGAAGGCACCGAGCTTGCCCCTGGCGCGCGTGCCGCCCGATGAGGATGCGGGCGTCACCAGGGCGCGCGCCAGCTCGACCCGCCACCCGGCGAAGATCAGCCCCAAGGTCGCCAGCGCGATGAGGAAGCGCAGCGCCGCTCCCGCAGGATCGCCGGCGGCGACGGCTGCCGGGACGGCCCACGCCGCCCCGACCGGGCTCCAGCCGAGGGCGGTCGCGATCGCGGGAAGGGTGCCGACGGCGCCCTCGATTCCGTCCGTCACCCCGATGATGATCGGCCCGAGCAGCATCAGCGGCACGATGATCAGGATGCCGCTCAGCTCGCGGGCGCGCCGGCTCGACTGCAGCCCGACGCTGGCGGCGGCGACGGCGCGGGAGGCCACGACGGCGATCAGCACCCCGATGATCGAGCAGAGGAGGGCCGAGAGGGCGGCGAGCGGGTAGCGAGACCACGCCGCGGCGGTCGACAGCCCGGCGACGAGCGTGACGATGCCGGGGATGCCGAGCAGCCCGGCCACCGTCAGCGCCACCAGCAGCGTCCGCAGCGGGATGGGGAACTGCGACAGACGCGCGGGCTCGAGTGCCTGTTCGATGCCGGTGAGAAGCAGGGGGAAGAGGACCCAGCCGATCGTCATCGCCGATCCCGCGGCTACGACGACCGCCGTGATGACCTCCACCGGCGCGGCCACGCCGAGCGCGATCAGCCCCCCGACGGCGAGGACGAGGATCAGCAGCGCGTACAGGCCGCCGAAGATCGTGGCGACGAGCTGCCACCTGCTCCGGGCGAGGGAATTGCCCAGGACCTGCCAGCGGAGCCTCAGGAGCGTCGCAACCATTCCGGCTCCTCCGCCCGGTGGCGACCGCCGACGAGGTCTACGAAGCGATCCTCCAGGGACATCCCGCCCCGCACCTCGTCGACCGTGCCGGCCGCGAGCACGTGGCCGGTCGAGACGACCGCGACGTGGTCGCACATCCGCTGCACGAGGTCCATGACGTGGCTCGACACGATGACGGTTCCGCCGTTGTGCACGTAGCCGGTGAGGATGTCGCGGATGTTCGCGGCGGAGACCGGGTCGACCGACTCGAACGGCTCGTCGAGCACGAGGATCCGCGGCGCGTGAACGAGGGCGCACGCCAGGGCGATCTTCTTGGTCATGCCGGCCGAGTAGTCGACCACCAGGGTGCCGGCCGCCTCCTCGAGGTCGAGCAGGCGCAGCAGGTCGGCGACGCGGGCAGCCACCTCGTCGCGCTTGAGGCCGAACAGCATCCCGTTGTAGGTGACGAGCTGCTCGCCGGTGAGTCGGTCGAACAGCTGCACGCCGTCGGCGAGGTTTCCGATGAGCGCCTTGGCCCTGAGCGGCTCAAGCCACATGTCGATGCCGCCGATGAGAGCCTGTCCCGCGTCGGGCGTCAGCAGCCCGGTGGCCATCGCGAGAGTGGTGGTCTTGCCGGCCCCGTTCGGCCCGACGAGGCCGTAGAACGAGCCGACCGGAACCGTGAGGTGCAGGTTGTCGACCGCGACCTTCTCACCGAAGCGCTTGGTGAGACCCCGCAGCTCGACCGCCGGCGCGGTGGCGCGAGGGGGCGGATACTCGGCGTAGGCGGGCGGCGACGGGGGCGCGTCGGGCACAGGGGGTCCTCTCTGCGGGCTTCCCCCAACGTAACCGACCGGTCAGGACTCGGTGATCTCGATGGGGCGGAACAGGTCGGCCTGGATCGCGGAGCGCACGTCGTCGAGCAGTTCGTCGGGCACGGGCGAGTCGACGGTCAGCACGCTCAGCGCCTGCCCTCCGGCGGCCTGGCGCGCGATCTGCATGCCCGCGATGTTGATGCCGGCCTCGCCGAACTTCTGGCCGTAGACCGCGACGATGCCGGGGCGGTCGGTGTAGAGCATCACGATGTGGTGCTGCTCGATCGGCAGCTCGACCGCGTAGCCGTTGATGCCGACCAGCTTCTCGATCTGCTTCGTGCCCGTCAGGGTGCCCGAGACGGAGAGCTGGGAGCCGTCGGAGAGCGCCCCGCGCAGCGTGATGACGTTGCGGTACTCGTCGCTCTCGTCATCCACGATCAGACGCACGTCGACGCCGCGCTGCTCCGCGAGCAGGGGCGCGTTGACGTAGGAGACCGACTCGCTCACGATGTTGGTGAAGAGCCCCTTGAGGGCGGCGAGCTTGAGCACGCTGACGTCGTAGCCGCTGAGCTCGCCGTGCACCTCGACGTCGAGGCTCGTGAGGGGTGAGTGCGAGAGCGCGGCGAAGATCTGTCCGAGCTTCTCGACGAGCGGGATGCCGGGGCGGACGTACGGGTCGATCACGCCGCCCGCGACGTTGACCGCGTCGGGCACGAGCTCGCCGCCGAGGGCCAGGCGCACGGACCGGGCGACGGAGACTCCGGCCTTCTCCTGCGCCTCCTCCGTGCTGGCGCCGAGGTGCGGCGTCACGACGACGTTCGGCAGCTCGAGCAGCTTGGCGGCAACCGAGTCCGCCTTGGGCGGCTCGGCCGTGAAGACGTCGAGGCCGGCGCCCGCGATCTCGCCCGCGGTGAGGGCCAGGAAGAGCGCCTCTTCGTCGATGAGCCCGCCGCGCGCGACGTTGACGACGTACGCGGACGGCTTCATCCGCCGCAGCTGCTCCGTGCCGATCATTCCGGTGGTCTCCGGCGTCTTGGGCATGTGGATCGTGACGAAGTCGCTGCCCTCCACAAGCTCGTCGAGGGTCACGAGCTGCACGCCGAGCTGCTGGGCGCGGGCGCTCGTCACGTAGGGGTCGTACGCGATGACCCGCATGTCGAAGGCGTTCAGGCGGGCCGCGATCAGGGCGCCGATGCGGCCGAGGCCGATGATGCCGACGGTCTTCTCGAAGAGCTCGGTGCCGGTGAACGACGACCGCTTCCACTGGCCCTGGGCGAGCGAGGCGTGCGCCGCGGGGATGCGGCGGGCGAGGCTCAGGATGTGTCCGACGGTCAGTTCGGCGGCCGAGATGATGTTGGATGTCGGGGCGTTGACCACCATGACGCCGGCAGTGGTCGCGGCCTTGATGTCCACGTTGTCGAGCCCGACGCCGGCGCGCGCGATGACCTTGAGGTCGGGAGCCGCGGCCAGGGCCTCGGCATCCACCTTCGTCGCCGAGCGCACCAGCACGGCGTTCGCGTCGGCCAGCGCGGCCAGCAGGGCGGGCCGGTCGGTCCCGTCGACGTTGCGCACCTCGAAGTCGGGGCCGAGGGCCTCGATCGTGGCGGGAGAGAGTTCTTCGGCGATGAGGACGACGGGCTTCGACACGAAAGCGGATCCTTTGATGCGTGCGCGTGAGCGCGGGCAGAGCGATGGGGATGCCGCGCCGCACACCGTGGGGGCGAGGCCCGATCAGCCTACCGGCTGACGCGGGCAGGGCCTTGCCGTGTGACGGCGAGGCACCCATCGTCACGGCTCATCGGTTCGTCAGCGTGGCGCAGTGGCGGGCGGCGGCCATGCGCTCGACCCGGTCCATGATGGCGTCCGGGTTGTCGCACCACCGCTCGATGCCCATCCGCTCGGCGGCGTCATGACCCGTGTAGGCGTCGGCGCGCGCCTGCCGGCGCTGGATCGTTCCCTCCAGTCGATCGGCCGGGCGGGACAGGCCCCCGTCCACGGAGGCCGGGGCCGGGTCCTTCGCCGGTTCGACGGCCGGCGCGCCGGTCTGGCATCCGGCCAGCCCGACGGCCAGCGCGGTGGCTGCGCACGCTGCGATGATCCGGTTCATTGTCTTGCGAGCATTCATGAGAGCTCCTTGTTCGTGCACGGCGGGCCGTGCTGTCGGTGTGTTCGCTATCCACGCTGACGAACCCCGGTATCCGGCCGGGCCCGCCCGGTATCCGTTCGGTATCCGTCGTTCGCGGTGCCCATTGACGAGGGCCTCCACGGCTCGCACACTTCCCTCATGGCGGTACGGGTGCTGGGACCCCTGGACACCGGCAGCGAACCTCTCTCTCCCCGGGAGCGAGCGATCCTGACGGCCCTGATCGTGCGCGCGGGCTCGACGGTCTCCCCGTCCGAACTGGCCGACGCGCTGTGGGGCGATGACGTGCCGACGACGTGGGGCGCACAGGTGAAGAACTCGGTCGCGAGGATCCGCGCGCGCCTCGGCCGTGTCGCGATCGAGACGGTCGGCGCCGAGTATCGTCTCGGGCTCGATCCCACTGCGATCGACTCCGTCACCTTCGAGCGCACGGTGTCGGCCGCCCGCGCACACGCCCTGGGCGGCGACCCCGACCGCGCCGTGGACGCCTATCGACGGGCGCTCGCCCTGTGGCGGGGTGCGCCCTACCAGGACGTCGCGTCGTGGCAGCCCGCGATCTCCGAGGCGATGCGGCTGCACGAGATCCGCACGAGCGCGCAGGAAGAGCTGCTCGAGGCGCGCCTGCGCAAGGGCGAGGCACGGGCGGTGATCGCGGATGCCGAGGGGCTCGTGCGCGAGGAGCCCCTGCGCGAAGAGCGGTGGGCGGTTCTCGCCCTCGCGAACTACCAGGCGGGTCGGCAGGCTGAGGCGCTGGCGACGCTGAGAGCCGCCCGGTCGAGGCTCGACGACGAACTCGGCATCGAGCCGGGCGCACGGCTCATCGAGCTCGAGACCGCGATCCTCAGGCAGGACGCGTCACTCGCGCCGACGGTGTCCACGCGGCGGGTCAGCGCCGCCTGCCCCTACCGGGGGCTGTCGGCATTCGGACCCGACGATGCCGAGACCTTCTTCGGGCGGGATGCCGACACCGAACTCGTCCTCGAGCGAGTGGCCCCTGGATCCGTTGTGACGATCGCGGGGCCGTCCGGCTCCGGGAAGTCTTCGGTTCTGCTGGCGGGAGTGTTCGTGCGACTCACTGCGAGAGCGCGTCGTCTCCGGGTCGTGCGCCCGGGGGCGGCCGGCCTCAGCGCGCTGCGGGCGGCGATCGAGGCGGGTGTGGACGTGGTCTGCCTCGACCAGGCCGAGGAGCTCTTCACCGTCGCGCCGGAGATCATCGACGAATTCTGCGCAGCGGTCGCGGGCGTGCTGGCGGAGGGCGGATGCCTCGTCGCGACGATCCGCTCCGACTTCCTCGACCGCGCCACGACGCTCCCCCACATCGGCGTCGACCTGGGGCGCACCGTACACGTGCTCGCGCCCCTGAGCGCGACGGCGCTGCGCGAGGCGATCGAGAAGCCCGCTGCCGAAGCCGGGCTGCGGCTCGAGCCCGGTCTCGCCGAGCTCATGCTGCGCGACGCGGGAGAACGGCCAGGAGTGCTCCCCCTCGTCTCGCACGCGCTCGTCGAGACCTGGGTGCGCCGCGAGGGGTCGACGCTCACGATCGAGGGCTACGAGACATCTGGAGCGATCGCGGGCGCGATCGCCCAATCCGCCGAGCAGCTCTACCGCTCGCTGCCGCCGCGCGAGCAGGACGTGTGCCGGTCGATCGTCCTGCGGCTGATAGAGCGGGATGCCGATGGCACGACGATGCGCAGGCGCGCGCCCCTCGCGCCGCTGCTGGAGGACGCCGACCGACGGCGGGTGATCGAAAGGCTTGTCGCGACGCGGCTCGCCACGGTGGACGGCGATGCGCTCCTCATCGCCCACGAGGCGGTCGCGACGGCCTGGCCGCGCCTCGATGACTGGCTCGAGTCCGACGCCGAGGGCTCGCGCCTCCTGCGCCTCGTGGAATCGGCGGCGGCGCAGTGGGACGCGTCGAACCGGCCGGAGGACGACCTGCTGCGCGGGGCCCGCCTGCACACGGCGCTGGACTGGCGCGAGGCATCCCACCCCGACCTCACCGCCGTCGAGGACGCCTTCCTCGAGGGGTCGGCCGCGCGGGAGGAAGCGGAGGTGCGGGGGCTGGAAGCGCGGGCGGTCAGGGATCGCACACAGAACCGGCGTCTGCGGTGGGCGCTCGCCGGCGCGGCGGCGCTGCTCGTGGTCGCCATGGTGACTGGGGGCATCGCCGCGTTCCGCGGCCAGGAGGCCTCGCAGGCTGCGCGGGAGCAGCGGATCGAGGCGCTGGCGGCCACGTCGCTCGTGCTGCGCGACACCGACCGGGACCTCGCGGCCCTCCTCGCGGCCGAGCTCCACCGCCGGTGGCCGGACGACTCCCGCGCTCGCTCGGCCGTCTGGGGGAACGTCACGGGAGCCGGCGGGCTCGTGTCGCGTCTCGTCTTCGACGATCAGACGCGGCTGATCGGAGCGGTGATCCCGGGCACGCGCACCGTGCTGACCGTGCGCGACATCGTCCCGGACCCCGGGTCCGAGCATGTCGAGCGAACCACGGTGGTGTCGGTCATCGACATCGACTCCGGTCGGACGCTGCGCGATCTGGATGTCGAGCTGCCGATGATCGCGTCGGATTTCCAGCGTGACGCCATCGTGAGCGCCGACGGCTCCACCGCCGTCGTCCAGTCCAGTGCTTACCGCACACCAAATGACGAAAGCACCTGCTGCCTCAACCGACTGGACGTGATCGATCTTGCGCCCGGAACCCGACGACTGCCCACCATCGAGATCGATTCCCGGACGAGCCACGTGCGACTCACCCCGGACGGGGGCACCGCCGTCCTGATCCATTCGATAACGGCGGATCCGTTGACCGTCGACACGAAGACCGGGACCGTGACTTTCGCTGCCGACCTCGATCCTGCCGACTACGAAGGATTGAGCAGCGCTCGCGACGCACTGGCGATCACCGACGACGGGCGACTGCTCGTCGGGACGGAAGAGGGTGTCGGTGTGTACGATGCCGCGACTTTGCGGCAAACCGGCCTCCTCCCCACCGAGGAGGGCTATACGAACGACCTCATCCGCGAGGACGGCCTCGGCGGCCTCATCGTGGGAGGACCCGCCGGGCTTGCCCGTATCGACGCAGCTACGGGGGCGGTCATGTGGTCACGACCACAACGCCCGTCGCTCCCCTGCTGGGAGATGGAAATCGTTGAGGAGACGGCATCCTTCCTCTGCGTAGCAACGTCGGGGCGAGTGGAGGAGCACCTGCTGGCGACCGGCGAGACGACCGGGCGCGAGTTCCCGAACTTGTCCGATTACATTCTCGGGATCGACGTCCTTCCCGGCGGGACGGAGTTCGTCGCCTTCCTGTACCGGCACCGGGCGGCGCTCATGCACTGGCGACTGGATGGCGCAGCCCCCGTCGCAGAGTCGTTCGCCGCTGGTCGGCTCGTCGTGGGCGGTTTCGGGGCGGAGGACGCTCTCATCATCACGGCCGACGCGCCCGAGTCCGCGGGCGGCGATCTGGGCCAGTGGTCGCTGTGGGACGTGGAGGCGGATTCCGCCGTCGGCGAGGGTGCGGACGACATCTCCTGGATCTCGGACAGCGCGTATATGCGCTATGACGAAGGTTCGGGCATCGCGCTCGCCGATGCCGTCGAAGGCCGCCAGTACGCCGCGGCTCGCGAACCGGGAGAGTCGGAGGACTACTTCGTCCACGACGGGGGTCCGGGGCCGCTGGCCTTCGTCATCGAAGACTCGCGAATCGTGCCGATCGACCCGGCGACAGGTGAACGCGCGGCGCCGTCGATCACCGTCCCGGACATCAATCTGCTCAACGAGGTCCTCAGCATCAGCGAGCTGCCCGCGTCCGAGCGCGTGGTGCTGACCTATTACGACAGGGCGCAGCTCACTGCCGTGACCGCGGTGTTCGATCTGCGGTCGGGAAACAAGCTGGCGACGGGCCTGACGAACGACTCACGCACGGTCGCTACTCCCGAGGGCGACATCATCAGCGCGAGCGCGTCGCGGCTGTCGCGCAGTTCAGCCGATCTGGACGCGCAGTTCGCTCTTTCCAAGTCTGGCGTCGCCCCGGTATTCATGCAGGTCGCCGAGAAGACCCTGCTGCTGTCCGGCTGGGACGGTCGACTCACGCTCTACGACCTGCGGGACGGTCGCAAGCTCGGGGGTGATCTGCCGTCCATCAGCGCTGCCGGCGACTACCTGTCCG
>DASUQB010000088.1:0-15294 GCA_036280835.1 Microbacterium sp.
CCGATCCCCGCCTCGCGGACGCGATCGATGTCGTACGCGCCGCACGGCAGCCGGACGGCACGTGGCTGCAGACCACCCCGCTCGCCGGGCGCACCTGGTTCGACGTCGACGTGGCGGAGGGCGAGCCCTCCCGATGGTTGACGCTGATCGCAACGCGGGTGCTCGAATGGTGGGACGCGCAGGAAGAGGCTCAGCGGCCCAGAGAGGGCAGCGAGTCGAAGCCGGCGCCCCAGGGGTGACGCCCCGCCCGTTCCCGCTCGCGACGATCAGGCGGCGCCGGTCAGCCGACGAGCCGCGCCACCGCTCCGGTCCCGGCCATGAAGCCGGCGAGATCGTGTTCGGATTCTTGGGGCTGCAGGATGACGGAGGTCGCCCCGGCGGCGAAGAAGGGGTCGATGGCCTCGGCGACGCCGTCCGCGTCGCCGAACACCAGCAGCGCGGGGTCGACCGTCCCGGTGGTGCGCATCAGGTCGTCGACGACCGCGGAGCGCGCCTCCTCGCCTCCGAACGCCGCCGAGACGAACACCACGAGCTGATGGGAAGCGTCCCTCCCCGCGGCCGCGCGACCCTCGAGCGCAAGCTCCAGGGTGCGGGCGACGCGATCCGGGCTGCTCCCGGCGGGAAGTACGGTGCCGTTGCCGACCTCGCCGGTGAGCCGGACGGTCTTGGGGCCCTCCCCTGCCACGACGACGGCGGGCGCCTGCACCGGCGGCCAGTCGAGGCGCACCTTGTCGAGCGTGACGTACCGCCCCTCGGCGCTCACCTCGTCGCCGGCGAGCAGCGATCGGAGGGCCGGCACGTACTCCCGCATGAGCGTCAGCGGCGATGCCACGCGGGCCCCGACCTGTCCCATCCACGAGAGCACGCCGTGCCCGACACCGGGGATCAGGCGTCCGGGGAAGATGCGCTCGAGGGTCGCGATCTCCATCGCCGTCAGGGCGACGTTGCGCAGCGGCATCGGCGCCACCCCGATTCCGACGCGCAGGTGGGTGGTCCAGGCCAGAACGGCGGATGCCGCGGCGAAGGCCGACTCCCGGAAGCAGTCCTCCCACAGCCAGAGCTCGGGAACACCGGATTCCTCCGCGGCGAGTGCCGCGCCGTGCAGCGCTTCAGGCGGAGAATAGGGCGTGAAGATGGCACCGACGTGTCGCATCACCCCACTCTCGCAGAAGGTGCCCGCAGGAGCTCCGCGTCCTGGCGCAGGCCACGGAGAACGATCGACAGCCGGATTGTCGGCCGTATACGTATACACAGTCGTCACCCTCGTCAACACGGATGAAAAGTAAGGGTTTCCTAAGTTGCGTGCATACGTATACTCTCTGACCATGCCAACCACAGCAACCACACGCGTACTGAGCATCATCGCCGCCACGGCCGTCGGTGTCCTGGCTCTCACCAGCTGCAGTGCGGGCAGCCGCACGGGCAACGCCAACGCCACAGAGGTGACCTGCGACTACGAGGAGCCCGCCGAGGCGACGACGGTCAACGTGCTCGCCTACAACTCATCCGCCATCGACCCGTTCACCGACACCATGGTGCAGAGCTGCACCAAGGGCGACGTCACGGTGAAGCACGACCCGATCGACTTCGGTGGCCAGGTGACCAAGACCACCGCCACCCTCGCCGGCGAGAGCGGCAGCTACGACATCATCGAGACGTACGGATTCGTCATCCCGAGCCTCGCGACGGAGGAGAAGCTCGTCCCGCTGGACGACCTCTACGAGAAGTACGCCGACGAGTACGACCTCGACGAGATCAGCGAGTCGATGCGCACCGGCATGTCGTACGACGGTCAGCTCTACGCGATCCCCATGCAGGCGCAGATGTTCATCATGGCCTACCGCGCAGACATCTTCGAAGACCTCGGAATCGAGGTGCCGACGACATTCGCCGAGATGACGGCCGCCGCCGAGGAGATCAAGGCCGCCGGCCTGATGGAGTACCCCATCGCCCTCCCGTGGCTCGCGACGTCCGACGTCTCGACCAGCTTCCAGGCGTCGATGAATTCGCTCGGTGCCGACTTCGTCAACGAGGCGGGCGACGTGACGCTCGACACCCCGGAGGCGCAGCAGGCGCTCGAGGAGATGATGGCTCTGATGCCCTACATGGACCCGCAGGTGACCACCTTCGACCAGCCGAAGGTGCAGCAGCAGATGTACAACAACACCGCCGCCATGTCGATCATGTTCTCCGGACGGATGAGCGACCTCACGATGGAGACCAACAGCAAGCTGTACGACTCGTTCGACTTCGCGGCGCCGCCGAAGGTGACCGACGATGCCGAGTACGCGTACAACCGCCTCTCCATCGACGGCTGGTCCATTCCCTTCAACACCAAGCTCGATCACGACATGCTGTTCGAGATGATGGCGTCGGCGGTCAGCGAGGATGCGTCCGAGGCGTCGGTGCCCGCGGCCTACCCCGCGCGAGAGGGAATGGTGACGCCGGAGAACTCGCCCTATGGCGTGGCCGCCAACGAGTCGATCGCGGCGACGATGCCTCCCATCGTCTCCCCGGTCATCGCCGACATCACGAATGCGATCCGCCCCGCGCTCGTCCAGATCCTCACCGGCGGAGTCTCCGTCGAAGAGGGGATGGCGCAGATGCAGGCGGCCGGCGAGGGAGTGGCCGGCTGACTCCCGTCAGTCGATGATCAGATGATTCCGATGACTGCGGCCTGGACGACCTCCGTCCAGGCCGCAGTCCGTCCCGGGGGAGCCCGACGATGAAACCACGCGAGTTCTGGATACTGTTCGCCCCGAGTCTGCTGGTGATGTCGAGCCTGCTCGTCCTCCCGCTGATCCGCACCGTCCAGTGGAGCATGCAGGAGGTGACCTACGGGGCTCCCGGCACCTTCGTCGGATTCGACAACTTCGCCCGCGCGCTGAGCGACCCCCGCTTCGGACGGGCGGTGTTCTTCACCGTCGTGGTCACCGTCATCACGACCGCGATCCTGCTCGTGCTCGGCTACCTGATCGCGACGGCCGTCAACCGGCTGACGAAGTCACGCCCGCTGGTGCTCGGCATCATGCTCGTCTCCTACGTGCTGCCGACCCTCGTGGGGGCCGTGGCCTTCTCCTGGCTCTTCGATGACAACTTCGGCGGCGTGGTCAACCACCTCATCGGATTCTTCACGGGCACCGAGGTGCTGTGGTTCACCGACCAGGTGCCGAACGCCATCCTCGTCATCGCCAACACCGTCTGGCACATGCTGCCGTTCGCGATGCTCATCATCCTCGCCGGACTTCAGGGCGTTCCCGTCGAACTGCGCGAGGCGGCGAAGATCGACGGTGCCACTCCGATCCAGACGCACCTGCAGGTCATCATCCCCACGATGAAGGGCGTCATCGGGTTCGTCACCCTCATCTCGATCATGGACGTGCTCCGCATGTTCGACAACCTGATCGCACTGTCGCCGCAGGCCGAGGCGATCGGCAACGAATCGATCATGCTCTACGTCTACTCGGTCGCATTCGCCGACGGAGCGACGGAGCTCGGCCTCGGCAGCGCGGTCAACGTGCTGACGATCATCCTCATCCTCATCATGCTCATCCCGTTCATAGCCGGGATCTTCAAGGAAGCGAAGGCCGCACGATGAGTCTCGACGCCATCGACCTGTCCACGCGGGCCATCACGACCAACGACATCGAGGGCAAGAACCCGCGTCGCCGCGGACGCAAGCCCTCCCTGCTGCTCGGCATCTCCCTCGCCGTGCTCTGCCTGGTGATGCTCAGCCCGTTCATCTGGATGACGCTGTCGGTCACGAAGCCCACCGACGTCGCCTTCTCGAACCCGCCCGTGCTCTGGGGCTACGAGCCGACGCTCAAGGCCTTCGTCGACCTGTGGGAGACGACGTACTTCAGCGAGTACCTGGTGAACACCCTCGTGGTGGCGGTCGTCTCGACCATCGTCGCGCTCATCATCGGCATCCCGGCGGCCTACGCGCTGTCCCGCTTCCCCAGCTACATCTCGGCTCTCCTGCTGGTGCTGGCGCTGATCTTCCGCGCCCTGCCGCGCTTCGCGGTCGTGCTGCCGATGTACGACATCAGCCGGGCGCTCGGCATCTACGACACGACCTTCGCGCTCGCGATCGCCCTCGTCGCCATCAACCAGCCGTTCACGATCTGGCTGCTTCGCAACTTCTTCGCGGAGATCCCCAGGGAACTGGATGAGGCCGCGATGATCGACGGCTGCACGCGCATCGGCATGCTGCGGCGCGTGATGATCCCGCTGATGGGTCCCGGCATCCTGACCGCCGGCATCTTCGTGTTCCTCTTCGCCTTCCAGGAGTACCTGACCGCCCTCGTGCTGACCGACACGTCGTCCAAGACCGTGCCGGTGTTCATCGCGACCCAGCTCGGTCAGACGCTGCCGATGCTGCAGCAGGCCGGCGCGGCATCCATGCTCCTCACCATCCCGGTGATCCTGATCGCCTTCGTGGCGCAGAAGTACCTCGTCGCGGGCCTGAGCGATGGAGCCGTGAAGGGGTGACGCCGCCGCTCGTCCTTCTGGCGGGCATGAACTGCACCGCGGACCTGTGGGCCGACTGCGGGTTCGACGCTGCGGTATGCCCCGAGCTGGACCGAGATTCGATCGACGATCAGGTACGCGCCCTGCTGGCCGATCTGCCTGAGACGTTCGTGCTCGTGGGGCACTCGCTCGGCGCGATCGTGGCGATGGCTCTGACGGCGCGGGAGCCCGAAAGGGTCGCGGCGCTGTGCGTCAGCTCGACCAACGCGAAGGCGCCGACGGCGGTGCAGCTCGCGGGGTGGCGCGCGTGGCTCGACGCGATCGGACAGGGCGGGACACCCCGCGAACTGCAGGCCGGCATCCTCGATGCGCTGCTCTCCGCCGGCGCGCGCGGACGGCCCGACATCGTCGAGCGCGCCCTCGCGATGGGGGACGACACCGGCCCGGGGATGCTCGCGCAGCAGCTGCGCCTGCAGTCGACGCGGATCGACCTCCGCCCGGCCCTTCGCGGGCTGCGCGTGCCCACGCTCGTCATCGCGGGGACGGATGACGGGATCTGCCCCCCGGACTTCCACCGCGAGATCGCCGCGGAGGTTCCGGATGCCGAGCTCATCGAGATCGCCGGCGGGCATCTGCTGCCGCTCGAGTCGCCCCTGGAGTTCGCGGCGGCGGTCGAGAGCCTTCGCGCGCGGGTGGGCTGACTCAGCGGCCGTGGACCGGGCCCCGGAGGTCGCGGAAGTGCCGCATCAGGGAGTGCGCCAGGTTGTAGACGACGAGGTGGGCGCCCGACTCGAAGGCGGCCTGGGCGGCCGCCGGATCGGGGACGATGTCCATCCGGAGCTTGGCGGCCGCATAGACGGCGCGATTGACGCGTGACACGGCGTCGGCGATGGGCGGGTCGGAAGGGCCGGATGACGCGGCCAGGTCCGCCGGTCCGATCATCAGCCCGTCGAGGCCCTCCGTTCGGAGGATCGCGTCGACGCCGGCGACGGCGCCCGGGGACTCGATCATGCCGATGACGAGGGTGTTCGCCCGGAACCACTCGCGATGCGCCGCGGCATCCGTCTCACCGAACCGGCCCGCCCGGCTGTACGTCGCGAAGCCCCGGTTCCCCAAGGGCGGGTAGTGCGCCGCATCGACCGTCGCGGCGGCCTCGGCGGGCGAATCCAGATGAGGCGCGACGATGCCCTGAGCGCCCTGATCGAGAACCCGGAGGATCGCTGCGTGATCGCCCCTCCCGACCCGCACGATCGCGGGGACGCCGTGGAGGGCTGCCGCGGCCACATGCTGACGCAGCGCGATCACATCGTCCGGCCCGTGCTCGCAGTCGATCAGCACGAAGTCGAAACCGGCGACGGCGGTCATCTCGACGAGCTCTTCGGCAGGCATCCGCAGGAGCACGCCCAGCAGGCGTTCCCCCGCCTCCGCCCGCGCCCGCAGCGATGCGGTGGCCATCACGCGACCATTCCGGCCGACAGGTCGATGTCGGCCCCGCACATGCCCCGCATGCCGAGCATGGCGACGACTGCCTCGCCGACCTCCTCCTCGGTGACCATCCGGTTCAAGGCGGCGCGCGAGACGAAGGCCCGCTCGGCGTCGTCGCGCGAGGCGCCGGAGCGCTCCGCCTCGAGCCGGAAGTTCCGCTCCATCCGCGGTCCGGACACGGGACCCGGCGACAGGGTGTTGACGCTCACCCCCGAGGGGCCGACCTCGAACGCGAGGGTCGACGTGAGCCCGATCACCGCCATCTTCGAGGCGCAGTAGGGGGTGCGATGCGCGAGGGGGCGCTTGCCCGAGACGGACGCGATGTTGATGACGTCCCCCTCCCCGCGCGCGACCATCCCGGGAAGGAAGGCCTTGCACATGAGGAACGTGCCGCGCACGTTGACGTCGAACACCTCGTCCCAATCCGCCACGGCGATGTCGGTGAGGGCGGCGACCGGACCGGCGATGCCGGCGTTGTTGACGAGGATCGACACCGCGGTGCCCTCGAGCTCGTGCGCGAGAGCGTCGATGGATGCCGGATCGGCGACATCCGCGATGATCGGCCGCGCGCGCTCGCCCAGGCGATCGGCCACGCGCCGCAGCGGCTCGGCCGAGCGGCCGACCAGCACCAGGTCGGCCCCGGCAGCGTGCAGAGCCGTCGCGATCGCGGCCCCGAGGCCGCTGCCGCCGCCGGTGACGAGCGCCGTGCGCCCCGACAGATCGCTCACCGCGACGCGGTTCCGGTGGCGGCGAGGCTCTCATCGATCCAGTCGAAGCTCCGCTGGCCGTGGCGCCACGCGCGCGCGTCGCCAGATCGGGCGTGGCCTTCGAACAGCTCGACTCGAGCGGCCCGACCGCAGACCTCGCCGAGCAGCGCGGATGAGGACGGATCGACGATCTCCTGGTAGGTGACGGTGCGCAGGTACTTGCCGACCCAGAGACCGCCGGTGTAGCGGGCGGCACCGAGCGTGGGGAGGACGTGGTTCGTGCCGATGACCTTGTCGCCGTACGAGACGCAGGTGTTCTCGCCGAGGAAGAGGGCGCCGTAGTGGTGCATCCTCTCGAGGGCGTCGCGGGGGTTCTCGGTGAAGATCTGCACGTGCTCGAAGGCGAAGTCATCCGCGATCGCGTACGCCTCGTCGAGGTCGTCGGCGACGATCACCTGCCCCCAGTTGCGCCAGGCCGGCTCGGCGTAGTCCTTCGTGGACATGCCGGGCAGCAGCTGCTCGATGTGCTCCACCACCTTGTCTGCGAGCTCGTGCGACGTCGTGACGAGCACCGCCGGGGAATCGGGGCCGTGCTCGGCCTGCGAGAGCAGGTCGACCGCGGTCAGGAACGGGTCGGCGTGGTCGTCCGTGAGCACGAGGATCTCGGTCGGCCCGGCGAACAGGTCGATGCCGACCTCGCCGAAGAGCTGCCGCTTCGCTTCCGCCACATAGGCGTTGCCCGGGCCCGCGATCATGTTGACCGGCGCGATCGTCTCGGTGCCCACCGCCATGGCGGCGACGGCCTGGATGCCGCCCAGGATGTAGATCTCATCCGCTCCGGCCAGCTTCATCGCGGCGACCGTCGCGGCCGGGATCTCGCCGCGGATCGGCGGTGTGCACGCCACGACGCGCGGCACGCCCGCGACCTTGGCGGTGATGATCGTCATGTGCGCCGACGCGGTGAGCGGGTACTTCCCGCCGGGGATGTAGGCGCCTGCGGCCTGCACGGGCACGTGCTTGTGGCCGAGCTTGACACCGGGCAGCGTCTCGATCTCGATGTCGAGCATGGAGTCGCGCTGGGCTTGGGCGAAGGTGCGCACCTGACTCTGCACGAAGACGATGTCGTCGATGACCTGCGGGTCGAGCGTCGCCATGATCTCGGCGATCTGCTCGTCGTCGAGCCGGAAGGCCCCAGGGGTCCAGCGGTCGAACTGCTCCGAGTACCTCCGCACGGCGGAGTCGCCGTTCTCGCGGATGTCGCGGATGACGGCGGCCACCTTCTCGGCGACGTCGCTCTGAGCCGTGTCGGTGAACGACTTGGTCGGCGCGTGCTTAAGGTGCTGGGCCATGAAGACTTCCTCTCGATACATACGTATGCTTAGCGTATGGTCCGATCTCTCAATGGTCAAGGGCGGCCGCCGGGCGTGCCGATAGACTCCCAACCACTCGCACGCGCTTTGAGGGGCAGGCCATGATGGTGACCAGTCGCGACGTGGCGCGCCTCGCCGGAGTCTCGCAGCCCACCGTGTCTCGGGCGCTGCGCGACGATCCGCGAGTCTCCGAGGAGACGAAGAAGCGCGTGCGAGATGCGGCGGGCGCGCTCGGCTACGTCGCCAGCGAGACGGGCCGGGCGCTCTCGAGCGGGCGCACGCGCCGGATCGGTCTTCTGCTCACCGACCTCGACAACCAGTTCTATCCGCACATCATCGCGCCGGTGCATCGCGAGCTGGAGTCCCAGGGCTATCAGCTCATGCTCCATACGGAAACCGCGGACAACGACACCGTGGCGGAGCGGCTCATCGCCAACGGGCTCGACGGGGTGATCCTCGCCACGACGACCGTCGAGTCCGTCGTGCCCCTGCGCCTGCGCGACCGCGGGCTGCCCTTCGTCTACTTCAATCGCACGGCCGCCTTCGTCGACGCCGATGCCACGACGGTGAGCCCGTCGACCGGTTTCGGGATCGCCGCCGCACGCGCGGTCGAACTCGGACACACGCGCGTCGGGGCCGTCTTCGGGCCGAGCAACACCAGCACCGCTCAGAGTCGCGAGGTGGCGCTGCGCGCCGCGCTCGCCGAGCACGGAGTCATGCTCGCGCCCGAATACGTCCGCCGAGGGCCCTTCGACACAGAGTCCGGGGATCTCGCCACCACCTATCTGCTCGGGCTCTCCGAGCCGCCCACCCTGATCTTCTGCGGAAACGACGTGGTCGCCTTCGGCGCCCTGAACGCCGCTCGACGCGCCGGCCTGCACGTGCCGGACGACGTCTCCATCGTCGGCTTCGACGACCTGCCCGCCGCCTCTTGGCCGATCATCGAACTGGCGACCATCGCGTTCGACATCGGCTCGATGGCCCGCGAGGCGGCCGACCTGGTCATCTGGCGGATCGAGCACCCGGGCGCGCCGGTTCGGCACGTGGAATTCGACACCCGGTTCGTGCCGCGCAGCACGCTCGCCGCAGCCCCGTCGCGCTGACGCGCCGGGGCCCATCGGCACCTCTCCGACCGGGTCCGGCCGCACGGCGGCGTCCCCCTCGCCGGTGCGGCGGTTGCGATCCCTCTGTGCATACGCATACACTGGCCAGCATCCCCGCATCGCGGACGCCTCTTCGGGTTCTGCGGTTCCCCTGGGAACGATGAGAAGGAGAGTCCCTGTGCCCCTCGACCCGGTGGCCTACCAGCCGTATTCCGACCCCGATGATTTCATCCGCGAGGTCACCGACCTCATCTGGGTCGACCGATCGATCAGCTACATCCGCGACAACTACGAGCCGGACTCGATCGTGCACGGGGCCTACGGCACATCCACCACCCGCGACGAGGTGATCGAGGGCACCCTCATGCGGATCTCGGCGACGCCCGACCGCACGGGACAGGCGGAGGACGTCATCTGGGAGGCGCGCGGCGACGACGCGTTCCTCAGTTCGCACCTCGTGCTCTCCGGGCACCTGCAGACGAGCGACTACAGCCGCACGATCGCGAACTGCCTCTACCGACGGGGCCGCATGGTCGAGGAGTGGGTCGTGCGCGACTCGCTCGCCGGCGTGCTCACGCTGGGGCTCGACCCGGATGAGGTCGCCCGCGACGGCGTCTTCCGCGGCTACTCGGGATCGTGGACCGACCCCGCGCCCAGCGATCCGATCGCGCGCGGCGACTCGGGGCCCCGCCCCGACGACCACCGCAGCGAGGTGGAGCGGGTGCTCGAGATGATCCAGACCGTCTGGAACGACCGCGACCTGCAGAAGGTGGAGAAGTACTTCCACCGCGACCTCGTGCTGATCACCGCCGGCAACCGGCTCGTCATCCGGCCCGAGGGCTATCGCCGTGCGCTGCTGCGCTTCCTCGAGGCCTTCCCCGCCGGCCAGTTCGAGATCCGCGACATCCAGACGAACTACGACGTCCGCTATGCCGGGCTGCGCGTCGCCGTCACGTGGAAGTTCGTCGGCGACTACTCCGGCGTCCCGCTGTACGGGCCGCGCACGGGAAAGCCGGTCGACGTGCTCGGCATCTCGCAGTTCACCTTCCACAACGGCGCCCTGGTGAAGGAGGTGCGCATCTACGACGACATCGCTCTGCGCACCCAGATCGCCGCCACCCGCGGAGACGAGCCCGTCGCCGCGAGCAACATCTACTGAGCATCCGCCGCGCCCGGCGCGGCATCCATCCCCAGAACGACCAGCTTCACAGAAGGAAGAGAGAAATGACCGACGTGATCGTCGACCCGACCGAGGTCGACCGCCGCACGATTCGCCGCAGCGATTGGGTGGCGTGCAATGCGGCCTTCATCGACTGCCGTACCCCCGGTTCCGACCAGAAGGAGAACTACGCCTTCATCGGATCGGGCGTCTCCCAGAACCCGAACCAGTATGTGAACCTGACGGAGAACCACGGCTTCAACACCGGCGCCGCGGGCATGCCGCGGGGTATCTCGAACAACCTGCACATGCACTTCACCGCCGAGGTCTTCATCAACCTCGGCGGCCAGTTCCGCCTGCGGTGGGGCGTCGACGGCAAGCAGGGCGAGTACGTCAGCACCGACGGCGACGTCATCAGCATCCCGACCTGGATCTTCCGCGGCTTCACGAACGAAGGCCCGGACGAGGGCATCCTCTTCACGGTTCTCGGCCGGGACGTGACGGGCGGCATCATCTGGGGTCCTTCGGTCCTGGAGGAGGCAGAGTCCTATGGCCTGCACCTCACCGCCGACAACCAGCTGATCGACACCGTCGCCGGTGACAAGCTGCCGGAGGACGTGGCGCTCATCACCCCGATGAAGCAGCGGTACATCGACACGCTCACGGCGTACACGGTCGAGGAGATGCGCTCCCGCGTCGTGCAGCCCGCCGACCGGGTGTACAGCCAGAACGCGCTCCTCTGCAACGCGGTACCCGGTGGGGCGGCGGAGCTGAGCCTCGTGATCGGATACGGCATGTCGCAGGACAGGCGGCAGGTTCCGCCGATCCACGAACCGCACTCCTTCAACATCGCGTGGGTGCGGGCGGCCGAGGACGAGGGTCTTCTCCGGCACCGCCACGACCGCGCGCAGGCGCTGCTGATCAAGTCCGGGCGATGGGCCATCACGCTGAACGGCGACCCGACGTCCCGCGTGGAGCTCGGTCCCGCGGACTCGTTCTCCGTGCCCGCGGGCGCGTGGCGCTCGTTCCAGTGCATCGAGGCCGGCGAGTCCGGCGCCGGGGAGCTGCTCGTGATCAATTCGGGCGATGACCGCGTCTACCTCGAGTGGGCCCCCGAAGTGGTGGATGCCGCGCACGACGCCGACTGGATGATCGACCCCAACGGCTACCTGGCGCCGGTGGGCGTCATGGTCACAGCGACCGAGGACGACTGAGCCCGCGGGCGGCCACGGCATGAGCCGTTCGGTGCGTGTCGCGGCGGTCTCGCCGGAGATCCGCATCGGCGACCTGGAGGGCAACCTCGCGCGGGTGCGCGACGCGCTGGCTGATGCGGCGGCGCGGGGCGCGCAGCTGATCGTGCTTCCCGAGCTCGCGACGAGCGGGTACGTCTTCCGGGACGGCGAGGAGGCTCTGACCTCCTCGCTCTCCCGGGACGACCCGCGGTGGATGCCGCTGCACGAGGCCCTGGACGGGGACTGCGTGGCGGTCATCGGGTACTGCGAACGCGACGGTGAGCGGCTGTTCAACAGCGCCGCCGTGCTCGGCGCGGACGGGCGGCTCGGCGATTACCGCAAGTCCCATCTCTGGGGCACCGAGAAGCTGATCTTCGCCGAGGGGGACAGCGCGGGCCTCGTCGTGGATACCGCGCTCGGACGCCTCGGCGTGGCCATCTGCTACGACAACGAATTCCCCGAGGTGCCGCGCCGGCTCGCGCTCGCCGGGGCCGATCTGCTCGCGCTGCCCGTGAATTGGCCGCTCGTGCCGCGGCCGGAGGGCGAGCACGCCCCGGAGATCATCCAGGCCATGGCGGCCGCCCGCTCATCGCGCCTCGCCACGGTGGTCGCCGACCGCGCCGGCGAGGAACGAGGGGTGCCGTGGACCGGCGGCACGACGGTGATCGACGACGACGGGTGGATCGCCGCCGTCGCCGAGAACGGACGGGCCGAGGCGACGCTGACCCTGCGCGGTCCCGCGGACAAGGCCCTTCCGCCTCATAACGACCTGTTCGCCGACCGCCGCCCGGCTCTCTACTGAGGCGGGCGCTCGGCGGCCCCGTCAGGCCAGCAGCGACGTCCGCCCCGCGTGGTCGGCGATGCGGGCCATCAGGGTCGACTGCGCGAGCTCGGCGATCTTCTTCGTCGCGGGGCTGAGGTACGCGCCCTCGCGCTGCACCAGCGCGATCGTGTCGTACACGGGCTCCTCGAACGGGACCACCGTGATCCCGGGCGGAAAGGTCGTCGCCTCGACGATCGACCGGCTCACGATCGTGTCGGCGGCGCCCGTCGCGACGAGGCTGAGCGCCGTCTCCACGTGCTCCACCTCGATGGCCGGCTCGATGCCGAGGCCCCGCAGCCGCGCCCTCTGGAGGAGCTGTCTGCGCGTGGGATCGTTCCATCCGGCGTAGGCGTCGTAGAGCACCAGCTTCGCGCTGCACAGCTCCTCGATCGTCACCGGCCCGCCGGCCGCCGGCCGGCTCGTGGAGGCATAGAGCACCTCGTCACGGAAGAGCGGTGTGACGCTGAGATTCGTCTCGGCGATCGGCAGGACGACCAGCCCCGCCTCGATCTCCCCGGCCGCGATCGCCTCGGCGACGAGCGCCGAATTGAGCCCCACGAGGCGCACGCGCACGTTCGGGTGGGTGCGGTGGAATCGCTGCACGAGGTCGGACAGGTCATAGTAGACCGCGTTGCGAAGCACGCCGAAGGTGCACGTGCCACCCTCGAGGGAGGTGAGCGCCTGCACCGCATCGACCCCGCTGTGGAGCGCTGCGACGGCCCGCTCGGCGTGCGCCCGCAGCTCGAGCGCCGCGGCGGTGGGGACGAGTCGCCGCGCGCCGCGGGTGAACAGCCGGACGTCGAGTTCGCGCTCGAGCCGCGCGACGAGTTCGGAGACCGACGCCTGCGTCGTGTCCAGTTCGACGGCGGCGGCGGTGAAGGAGCCGCGTTCGAGGGCCGCGAGGAACGCCGTGAGCTGAGCGAGGGTCATATCCATAAGTAAACCCGATGCGAAGCACAGGATCCACTGGGCTTGTGGGGGTCGAGGGGATCGCCCTACTGTTTCCCCATGCGCTTCAGTTCAGCAGTCCTCGACGGCCTCGACGGGTCGTACCGCCACCTCAAGACCCCTCTCATCGACACCCCCGGTGCGCAGCGCGAGCCCGCGGTCATCGCGACGGTGTCCGAGATGCTGAGCGCCATCCAGGCCGGCGGGCTCGATGCCGTGCTCGAGTACGCCCGCAAGCTCGACGACTATCAGGGCACCGACATCGAACTGACCGCCGAGCAGATCGCGACGAGCGGCGACCGCCTCCCCGCCGACCTGCGCGAGGCGATCGAACTGGGCTCCGAGCGGACGAAGGCGTTCGCCACCGCGCAGCGCTCACATCTCAAGGACTTCGAGATGGAGATCGTTCCCGGGCTCGTGACGGGCGCGCGCTACGTGCCCGTCTCGCGGGTCGGCGCCTATCTCCCGGCCGGGCGCTTCCCGCTGACGGCGAGCGCGTTCATGACCGTCGGCGTGGCGAAGGCCGCCGGCGTGCCGACCGTCCTCGCGTGCACCCCGCCGCAGCCGAACGGCGCCGCGAACGACGCGGTCGTCTACGCCGCTCACCTCTCCGGGGTCGACCGCGTCTTCGTGCTCGGCGGCGTGCAGGCGCTCGCCGCCATGGCATACGGCCTGCTCGGCGACCTGCCGGTCGACATGCTGGTCGGCGCCGGCAACGCCTTCGTCGCCGAGGCCAAGCGGCAGCTGTTCGGCACCGTGGCGATCGACCTGCTGGCAGGGCCGTCCGAAGTGGCCGTCCTCTCCGATGAAACCGCTGATCCGGAGCTCGTGGCGGCCGACCTGCTCGGACAGGCCGAGCACGGCCCCAACTCGCCGGCCGCGCTGGTGACGACATCCGAGGAGCACGGCCGCGCCGTCATCGAGGCGATCGATCGCCAGCTCGCCGTGCTCGTCACCGAACCCATCGCCGGCCCCGCCTGGCGCGATTACGGCACTGTGACGGTCGCGGCCGACCGGTCGACCGCGGTCGCGCTGATGGATGACCTCGCCCCGGAGCACCTGGAGGTGATCACCGCCGATGACGAGTGGTACCACGACAACCTGCGCAACTACGGGTCGATCTTCCTCGGCACCTGGAGCACCGTCGCCTACTCCGACAAGGGCATGGCGGGGACGAACCATGTGCTTCCCACCGCGGGCGGCGCCAAGCACAGCGGCGGCCTGTCGGTGTCCCGCTACCTGAAGCCCCTGACGTACCAGCGCGTCACGCGGGAAGCGACGCCGCAGCTCGCTCATGCCGTGCAGGTGATCTCCGACTCGGAGGGGATGGCCGCGCACAGCGCGACGGCGACCCGCCGCCTGGCGATCTTCGACGTCGCCGGCTGAGGGCGGGCGCTGCCCCGCGTCGGGCATGATGCTCGTATGCAGTTGGTCTTCCTCCACGGCGGGCCCGCGTCGGGCAAGCTGACCACGGCCCGCGAGCTGGAACGGCTCGTCGGCTTTCCCGTGTTCCACAACCATCTGGTGGTCGACGCACTGACCACGGTGTTCCCGTTCGGCAGTCAGCCGTTCGTGCGGCTGCGCGAGGAGTTCTGGCTGGCGGTGTTCGCCGAGGCCGCCGCCGCCGGGCGCTCGCTCACCTTCACCTTCGCGCCCGACGCGACGGTCCGCAGGGGGTTCCCCGACCGCGTGCGCGAGGTCGTCGACCGTGCCGGAGGGACAGTGTGCTTCGCTCGTCTGCGCGTGTCGGACGGCGAGCAGGACCGGCGCATCGGCAACGACGACCGGAGGGCGTTCCACAAGCTCAGCGACATCTCCACGCTGAACCGGCTGCGCGCGCATCGACGCGACGACGTCGAGCAGCCGCCCGCCGAGGTCGAGATCGACACCGACCGGAGTTCGGCCGTCGAGACGGCTGCCCTGATCGCCGCGCACTTCGGTCTCCGGCCTCAGCCTCTCGGCGACCGCTACCCCGCCGTCTAGCCCGGCATCCCGGA
>DASUQB010000089.1:0-17382 GCA_036280835.1 Microbacterium sp.
CTCGATGGAGGCGCCCCGCTCCCGTTCTACTGCTGCTGGATGAGCGTGTCGAGGTCGGGCTCCTCGGTGAGGACTCCGAACTCGATCGCCAGAGCGACCAGTTCCTCGATCGCGGAGACGTTCACCTCGGAGGTGAACTCCGGCAGCGTGATGCCCTCGGCGGCCTCCGCGGGGATGCCCATGTTCTCGACGATCGCGGCGCGCACGCCCTCCTCGTTCTCGGACGCCCACTCGAGGGCCTCGGTCATCGCCTCGGCGAATCCGGAGACGAGCTCCGGGTCACTGTCGAGCAGCTCCTGCGTGGTGATGTCGACGAGCAGCGGCAGGCCGGGGATCGTCGCCTGGTAGGGGTGCACGACGAGGGTGCCGCCGGCGCCGACGATCTGCGACATGAACGGGTCGGGCACCCACGCGGCGTCGATGTTGCCGGCGTCGAGCTGGGCCTGCGCGTCGGGGAACGCGACCTCGACGAACTCGATGGTCGTCGGGTCTCCCCCGTCATCCTGCACGGCCTTCATGATCGTGACGTCGCCGGCCGCGCCGAGGCTGTTGACCGAGACGCGCTTGCCCTCGAGGTCCTTCGGGCTCGCGATGCCGGAGTCGGCGTTCGCGACGACGGCGTTGACGTCCTTGCCCTCCGAGAGCGAGCTGGCGTAGTTGCCGATCACGACGACGCCGAGATCCTGCAGGTCGGCGCGGATGGGTCCGAACGGCTGTCCGATGGCGAACTGGATGTCGCCGCTCAGCAGCGCCGGGATGGCCTGGGCGCCGCCTTGCGCGGGCACGATCTCCACCTCGAGGCCGTGCTCCTCGAAGATTCCCTGGTCGATGGCGCCCCACAGGGCGCCGGTCTCGGCGATGGGCAGGGCGGCGACGCGGACAGGCGTGAGCTCGCCGCCCGCGGCGTCGTCCTCGGTCGGTGCGGAGGACGGGGCCGCACCGGAATCGGTGCAGCCGGCGAGGGCAAGTGCGGCGGCGGCCAGCAGGCCGAGCGCGGCAAGACTCTTCTTCATTGACGGGCCTCTCTGTGATGTCGGGTGCCTCCGACGCCGACAGCGGGCCATGCCCCGAGGCATCCGGTCGCACGTCGTCGTGGTGACTCTGCAATGGTCGGACACGCACCGGGGATTGTCAATATATCTGTGACGGGCGTAACGAAATAGTTTACTAATCGTTGCCTATGGACATTGCCTATGGGCATAGGTATTCTGGAGACCGGAAGCGCAACGATGCCTCCCTGCACAGCGGAAGGAACCCGATCCGTGTCACGATCCACCCGCGTCCCGGCGAATCGCCAGGCGGCCCTCGAACTGCTCACCGACTACTCCCTCGAGATGACGGGCAAGGATGTGCCCGGCCTGCTCGAGGCGAAGGGGACCATTCCCGTCGGCACCAAGATCAACGTCACGTTCCTCGGCAACGAGGACCTCGACATGCGCGTCGCCGCCGCGAAGGCCGTGCGCGAGCACGGCTTCGTGCCCGTCCCCCACATCTCCGCCCGCCGCCTCAGCAGCCAGGACCAGCTCGAGGAGTTCCTCGGCCGACTGCAGGAGGTCGGCGCCACCAACAGCGTCTTCGTCGTCGGGGGCGACCCGACCACTCCGGAGGGCCCGTACGAGGACTCGTACGACGTCATCCGCTCCGGCATCCTCCCCTCATACGGCGTGCGCGAGGTGAGCATCGCGGGCTACCCCGAAGGTCACCCCGACATCTCTCAGGAGAAGCTGTGGAAGGCGCTCGAGGACAAGTCGGCCTCGCTCAAGGAGCAGGGGCTGGATGCCACGATCCTCACCCAGTTCGCCTTCGACACCGATCCCGTCCTCGCCTGGATCAAGGAGGTCCGTGCCCGCGGGATCGACACGCCGATCCGCATCGGCACCCCCGGTCCCGCCGGCATCAAGCGGCTGCTCGGCTTCGCCCGCCGCTTCGGCATCGGCGCGAACGCGATGATCGTGAAGAAGTACGGCTTCTCGCTGACCAACCTGATGGGCACGGCAGGCCCCGACACGTTCGTGGAAGACCTCGCAGGGCTGCTCGCCGCCGAGCGCGCCGCGACCGGCAGCGTGAAGCTGCACTTCTACACATTCGGCGGGCTGCTGGCCACATCCGAGTGGGCGCGCGACTTCGCGGCCGCCGACTCCTGAGGTCGCTCGCATGACTCTGCACAGCGAGGCGCTGCGCGATCACGCCTGCCTGATCGTGCACGGCCCCGATCGCGCCGGGATCGTCGCGGCGGTGTCCGCGCTGATCACCCGCAACGCCGGCAACATCATCTCGCTCGACCAGTACTCCGACAACGCGTTCGGCGGCGAGTTCTTCCAGCGCGTGGTGTTCCACCGCACCGACCTCCAGGCCGCCATGCCCGAGATCGAGGCCGACCTGGCGACGACGCTCGGCGAGCTCGGCATGGAGTGGACCCTCACCGACCAGTCGATCCCGAAGCGCATGGCGATCCTGGCCTCGACATCCGACCACTGCCTGCTCGAGCTGCTCTGGCGGCACCGGCGCGGGGAGCTGCCCGTCACCATCCCGATGGTGATCTCGAACCACACCAACACGGCCGAGGACGTGCGCTCGTTCGGGGTGCCGTTCTTCCACGTGCCCTCGCAGGGACCCGACAAGTCCGCCGCCGAGGCCCAGATCGTGAAGCTGCTGGCCGGCAACGTCGACTTCGTCGTGCTCGCCCGCTACATGCAGATCCTCTCCGGCGACTTCCTGCGCGACGTCGGCGTGCCCGTCATCAACATCCACCACTCGTTCCTTCCCGCCTTCATCGGGGCGGCGCCCTACAAGAAGGCCAAGGAGCGCGGGGTCAAGCTCATCGGCGCGACATCGCACTACGTGACCGAGGACCTCGACGAGGGACCGATCATCGAGCAGGACGTCGCCCGCGTGAACCACGCGATGGATGCCGCGGCCCTGCAGTCCCGCGGCGCCTACGTCGAGCGCGCCGTGCTCTCCCGCGCCGTGCAGTGGCACGCGCAGGACCGCGTCATCCGGCACGGCAACCAGACCATCGTCTTCACGGACCGGCCGTGACCACCCGGCCGGCATCCATCCCACGAACATCGCCCCACCACAGAACAGAGAGGTTCCCCATGGCTCCCAAGAATCTGCAGGAAGTGATCGACGCGGCCGCGAGCCCCGTCGAGCTGCTGCGCAACTCCCAGATCGGCTCGTACATCTACCCGGTCGTGCCCGCCGACTTCCAGAACTGGATCAAGGAGCAGAAGGCCTGGCGCGACACCGCCGTGCTCTACGACCAGTCGCACCACATGGACAACCTGTTCATGAAGGGCTCGGACGCCATCAAGCTGATCTCCGACACGGCGATCAACTCCACCGCGGTGTTCCCGGTCGACAAGGCCAAGCAGTACGTCCCGACCACAGCGGCGGGCCACGTCATCGGCGACGGCATCCTGTTCCGCGAGGCGGAGGACGAGTACGTCTACGTCGGCCGCGCCCCCGCCTCGAACTGGCTGCTCTACCACGGTGCCACCGGCGGCTACGCGAACCTCGACATCGAGGTCGACCGCCGTTCGCCGTCGCGCCCCTACGGGCACGAGGTGACGCGCAACTACTACCGCTTCCAGATCCAGGGCCCGAACGCGTGGCAAGTGATCGAGAAGCTCAACGGCGGCCCGCTCGAGCAGCTGAAGTTCTTCAACATGTCGACCATGACGATCGACGGCACGACCGTCCGCACGCTCCGGCACGGCATGGCCGGCGCCCCCGGTCTCGAGATCTGGGGCCCGTACGCCGACCACGACCGCATCTGGACCGCGATCGTCGAGGCCGGCGCCGAGTTCGGCCTGGTGCCGGTGGGCTCGCGCGCCTATCCGTCCAACACGCTCGAGTCCGGCTGGATCCCCTCGCCGCTGCCTGCGATCTACACGGGCGAAGAGGAGCGGGGCTACCGCGAGTGGCTGCCCGCCGACGGCTACGAGGCCACCGGCACGCTGGCCGGCTCCTTCGTCTCCGGGAACATCGAGGACTACTACCTGACCCCGTGGGAGCTCGGGTACGGCAACTTCGTCAAGTTCGACCACGACTTCATCGGCCGCGACGCGCTCGAGAAGATCGATCCGGCCTCGCAGCGCAAGAAGGTCACACTCGCGTGGGACGCCGAGGACCTCGGCAAGGTGTGGACATCGCTGCTGAACGTCGACGGACCGAACTACAAGTTCTTCGACCTGCCGCTCGCGAACTACGGGTCGGCGAACTACGACTCCGTCGTGGACGAGGACGGCACGGTCGTCGGATTCTCGATGTTCACCGGTTACAGCGCGAACGAGCGCCGCGGCCTCTCGCTGGCCACGGTCGACCCCGACGTGCCCGAGGGCACCGAGCTGAAGGTCGTCTGGGGCGAGCCGGACGGCGGCACCAAGAAGGCGAGCGTCGAGCCGCACGAGCAGATCGAGGTGCGCGCCGTGGTCAGCCCGGTCCCGTACTCGACCGTCGCCCGCGCCACGTACCACGGCGGGTGGCGCACCGGCTACAAGAAGGACTGAGCCTCCGGGGGGAGGAGAGGGGGTCCGGGCGCTCTCGGGCCCCCTCGACGCCTTGGTAGCCTCGGGGCCACACCATCGAAGGAGACCGGATGAGCCTGCGGTACGCGCTGCTCGCGCTGCTGCGCGTCGGACCCCTCTCGGGCTACGACCTGCAGAAGCAGTTCGCCGAGTCGGTCGGACACGTCTGGCACGCCCCCGATTCGCAGATCTACCCGGAGCTGCGCAAGATGGCCGACGAGGGGCTGATCGAGCCGGAGGAGCAGACCCGCGGCGAGCGGGGCACCCGCCGCATGTACCACGTGACGGATGCCGGCGAGCGGGCCTTCCTCGCCTGGATGGACTCTCCGCTGGACTATCAGCGCGTACGCGATCCCGCGCACCTGAAGGCCGCCTACCTCGAGTCCGCTTCTCCGGAGGCCGCTCGCGCATTCCTCCGCGCCCACATCGCGCACTACGAGGAGCTGCTCGACCAGTGGGAGGGCGAGCTGCGCCGCATCGCCGCCCGCGACAACCCGATGCTCGTCCGGCGCCTCGCGGTGACTCCCCCGGAGGAGCGCGACCGCACGGTCGCCTACAAGCGCTTCGCCTACGAGGGCCTCGTCGAGCGCGCGCGCGTGGAGATCGAGTGGGGCCGCTCGGGCCTCACCCTCGTCGACACGCTCGACGCCTGACGCGCGCCCCGGAACGCGGCATCCCGAGCCCACGGCCCGGCGCCGAGTCGACGTCTGGCCGAAGCCCGGCGCCTTGGCGCGCGGAAGGGCCCGCGCTCGCCTGAGCGCGGGCCCCTCCGATGCGTCAGCCGTTGCCGCCGGCGCGCACCACCTTCTTGGTCAGCTCCGAGACGGCCGTGGCGGCGACGAAGCCGTCGGCGGATGCCTCGACCCGCACCGAGACGAACGCCCCGACGAGGTCGGCGGTCGGGGTGAACGTCGCCCCGGTGGCGCCCGCGATCGGCTGTCCGTCCGCGATCCACTGGTACGCGAGCGCCGCGCCGGCGGGCGCGCTCGAGGCGGCGGCCGTCAGCACCTCGCCCACCCGGGCGCGGCCGTCGATGACCACCGTGACATCGACCGGATCGGTCTCGCCGAAGTCGAGCCACGTTCCCTCGAGCTCCGTGTAGCCCTGGCTCGGCTGCGACCAGTCGCAGACGCCCTCGGGGAACACCGCGACGAACCGCTGCCACTCGGCATCCGTCATGCCCGCGTAGTCGGCGCGCACCGGCGCGGTCAGCTCGCACTTCAGCACGTCCGCGCTCAGCGGCATGCCGGCCTCGGCGCGGGGCTGCGAGTGATACGGGAACAGCGTGTTGCACGCCGTCGTCGGATCGTCGTAGTCCAGCACCTCCGCGATGAAGGCGCCCGCGTTGTCGAAGCAGCCGTCGACGAGCCCGTCGGGACGCGCGGCGACGGTGCGGGCACGATCGTCGATCCCGCCCGCCGCGACGATGTTGTCGAGCCACTGCTCCAGCTGGTCGAGCGCCTGCACCCGCATCGCATTCGAGAGCGCGGGCACGTTCGGGCTGGTCCAGTTCACGTGGGTGTCGGCGTTGCCGTAGGCGGCCAGCATCCGCTCGCGGATGATCGCCGAGCGGTACCGCTCGTGGAAGTCCCCGGTCGGGTCGGTGTAGGGCCGGATCTCGATGACGGGGATGGATGCCAGTCCCCCGGTCATCATGTTGACCCGCCCGGTCGCGAACGCGCGCTCGATCGCGTCGACGCTGGCCACCGAGCGGGCCGCGGTGCGGTTGCCGTCGACGTCCATGCCCCCGACGTTCTCGTTGAGCGTGACGAACTGCGCGGGAGTGATGGCCCCCTCCTCGAGGGCGTTCAGGCCGTACTGCACGCCGACGTTGTCGGGCTCGACCCGCAGTCCACGGCCCTGCTCGTCGACGCCGTAGACGTTCTTGACCATGTCGGCGATCGTGCAGCGCAGGCCGTCGGGGTTGCCCGGCGACCAGCGGTCGGCGACGGGAACCGCGTTGTTGCAGCCGCGCTTGGGGTCATCGACACCGTCGAAGAAGGTGAACCCGAAGCACGTTCCCGAGACGGCGTGCCCCGTGACGGCGACCTTCTGCGCCTCGGTCCACCCCGCGCCCGCCGGCGAGTTCCAGAAGTTCTGGAGGCCGCGGCAGTCGTGTCCGCCGATCGTCGTCGTGCGCTCGTCGGGGTACCCGATCTCGCCCAGCACGCCGTCGAGGATGCCGGGATAGTTGTTGGACAGCAGCAGCTGCTGCATCGTGCCGGCGGAGCCGCCGAACCCGATCGTGTACGCCACGGGTCCGAGCTGCTCGACGACGTGCTCCTTGACCATCATCGCCGTCTCGGCGCTCGTGACGTCGTTGCAGTTCTGGGCGTAGACGTTGAAGGTCGCGGACGCGACCGCGTAGCCGCGGCTCAGCAGCAGGTCGTTCTCGACACCGCCGGTGCTGCTGCCCTGCCAGTAGCCCACACCGCAGGCCCCGCCGAACGTGTAGGCGAGCCTGCCGTTCCAGCCCGGTGATGCGGCGTACGGCGTCGGCTCGGCGCTGCCCGGCTGGTGCAGCATCGCGGTCTCGTAGACGGCCCGGTTGATCGTGCCGCGCTCGATCCGCACGACGTACGGCACGGTCGCGCCGGCCGACGTGGTGGTGGTCGCGATGTTCGCCGGCGTCGAGCCGTCGGTGGGGTAGTTCGCCCATCCCGACGCCGTGGTGCGGTAGCGGTACGTCACCCGGGACGCGGCGACATGGCAGTCCTCGTCGACGGGGCCGAGATTCCACGGTGCCCTGTCGGCGGTGCAGTACATCGGATGCTGCGGCCCGGAGAAGACGGGCCCGGTGATCGGGTGGTTGGTCACCTCGAGGGTGGCGTGCGTCTGGCCGTTCTTGCCGCGCACCTCGAGCTCGCTCGTGCCGAGCGGAAGCCCGTCGACGACGCCGACCAGCTGATCGCCGCGCGGTGCGAAGGAGTCGGTGACGTCGACGCCGGCCGCCGTGATCATGCTGTCCTTCTTGGCGCCGGTCACCGCGACCAGGGCGTCGCCCCCGGAGACCGAGTCCGCCCGGCCGGAGAGCACCTCCATCGAGACCTTCGGGGCGGCCGCCGCCCCCATCGGCGCCATCACTCCGAGCACCAACGCGGCTGCCGCCGCCGCGCACACCAGCGGGCGTGCCGTTCTGAGTTTCATCATGCGAACCCTTCGTAGACGTCCTCGTCTGCGGACGGCGCCGTCGCCGCCTCGGTCACATGCTAAAAGTAATCGTGACGATCGTCAACGAAAGTTCGACTATGGGTCTTGCTCAGGGGAGCCTGCGGGCCGTCACCATGTCAGCGAGCTCGGGTGAGATGGCGCCGATGTGCTGTCGCATGCGCTCCTCGGCGCGCACGCCGAGGGCGTGGTACCGCTCCGCGAAGAGGCGTCGCGCCTCGTCGCGCGGCCAGTCGGGCGGCAGCAGGCTGCTCGGCAGGCCGACATCCACTCCCCGGAAGCCCTGCCAGGAGAGCATCAGGCCCGTCCGGACGGCGAGCGCCGCGGGCGGTGCGAGACCGCTCGGCACCGACCGCAGCTCCGCGTCGAAGGCGGCATACTGGCGCAGCGCCGCATCCATCTCCCACGCGCTCTGCGGGCCGCCGGGGATCGTCGTGTCGAGCCGCGCCCTCATCGCCGTGACGTCGTCGGCGCCGAGGTCGACGAGCTGGTCCTTGGCCTGGGCGGCCGCATCCAGCGGAGAGATCCACACCCCCTCGTAGAGCGGCGCGAAGCCGAGCCACCGCAGGCGCGAGCGCGCGGTGTGACGCACCGCGCGCTGGGATTCCGGAATCGAGAACGCGACGACGCTCCAGACCCCGTCCCACTCCGGCTCCACGCGGCCGAAGGTGTCGAGCCACCGGGCCTCCTCGTCGACGATCCCCTTCGACCGCTCGCTCAGGCGGTGCGTCGTGCGCCGTCCGGTCCTGCCCTGCTCGAGCAGCCCGAGCCGGGTCAGCCGCGTGAGCGTGGCGCGCGCCGCGGCCTCCTGGGCCCCGAGGTCGATGAAGGCGGCGACGAGCGCGCCGGAGGGCATCGGCTCTGGCACCGACCACCAGTAGTCGCCGAACAGCGTCAGCGCTTGGCGTGCCGGGGAGACGCGGCGGCCGGGCGGGTTCTCCGGCGCCGGCAGGGGGCGAGGCATCCCCCCATCATGGCACCGGGCGCATTCGCGCTCGATCCGCTTCAGAACACGTACTCCATGAGGTCGACGCCCAGGATGCGGAACGCCTCGAGCGCCCGCAGCCGGTGGGCGATCGACAGGTCGTCGAAGCACACGATGAGCGCGTACGAGATGCCGGCTCGCGGGCCCGCGAGCACGCCCGCCTCGACGCGGATGCCGGCGTCGCGGCCGGTCTTGTTGATGAACAGGAGCCCGTGCTCGTCGTTCTCGTGCGAGAACGGGTCGAGGCCGGTCGCGGAGGCGACCAGGCTGAGGTCGTGGTTCAGGCTCAGCCACTCGGACACCTGCGCGCTGACGGCCGGGCTGACGATCTGCGAATTGACCAGGGCGCCGAAGGTCCCCGCGAGCTCTCCGGCCGAGCCCAGCGCGTAGTGCGGCGCGTCGTCGGGCCCCCGCTCGTCGCGCAGCCGATCCAGCAGCGCGGCGCGCTTCATCCCCAGCGACTCGATGCGGGCGCGCACGGCGTCGAGCCCGACGCGCTGCAGCAGCGCGTTGGCCGCGAGGGCGTCGCCGGATGCCGCGGTCAGCACCGCGAGGTCGACCAGCGGCAGCGCCGGCGCCTTCAGGTGCTGCCAGATGCCCCCGACCGCGACGCGCTCGACCGACGAGCGCTCGATGATCTCCAGCGGCTCGAGCGTGCCGGCTTCGAACTGCGCGGCGACCTCGATGAGCAGCGGCACGACCCCGAGGCCCGCGATCGGGTGCGTCAGGAAGTCGTCGCCCGACAGCACGACCGTTCCCCGGTCGAGGTCGGCGACGTGCACGGCGACGCGCGCGCCGGATTCGGCGAGCTCGTCGAGCGCCTTCAAGGTCGAGGCGAACGATCGTCGTCCGGCTGCCGCCCTCCTCGGCAGTCGTCTGTTGCTGCGTCGCGACCCCCGAAGCGACTCAGCGGCCCGTTGGGGCTCTGGGGGCGTGCCCACGAGGAGGTGTCCTTCCGATGAGGGGGAGAAGTGCGTGCGCAGGGTTGCGCGATTGTGATGCATGCGGGGCGGTGTTCTTTTGTCAGTGTGCGAAGGCGAGGAAGGATGCCGCGGCCCGGCGGCGTCGCCGGGCCCCGACGGCGTCACCAGATGGTGACGCGCTGATCCTCGTCGAGCCAGAGCGCATCGTCCCTGGTGACATCGAACGCTTCGTAGAACGCATCGATATTACGGACGATCTGGTTGCAGCGGAACTCGTTGGGCGAGTGCGGGTCGATCGTGAGAAGGCGGATCGTCTCGGCATCCCGGCCCTTCTGCTGCCAGATCTGCGCCCACGACAGCAGCAGGCGCTGCACGCCCGTGTAGCCGTCGATGACCGGTGGTTCGACAGGCTCACCAACCGAATTCTTTCCGAGCGAGAGCTCGTAGGCCTTGAGCGCGATGCCGAGGCCGCCGAGGTCCCCGATGTTCTCGCCGATCGTCAGGGCGCCGTTGACGACGTGGTCGCCGCCGAGGCCCCGCGGGGAGAGCGCGTTGTACTGGGCGATGAGCACGCTGGTGCGCTCCTCGAACGCCGCGCGGTCCGCATCCGTCCACCAGTCCTCGAGCTTGCCGTCGCCGTCGAAGCGGCTGCCCTGGTCGTCGAAGCCGTGGCCGATCTCGTGCCCGATGACCGCGCCGATGCCGCCGTAGTTGGCGGCCGCATCGCGCTCGGGATCGAAGAACGGGTACTGCAGGATCGCGGCCGGGAAGACGATCTCGTTCATCAGCGGGTTGTAGTACGCGTTGACCGTCTGCGGCGTCATGTGCCACTCGTCGCGGTCGATGGGCTCGCCGACCTTGCCGAGCTGGCGGTCGTGCTCGGCGACGTGCGCGCGGCGCACGTTGCCCACCAGGTCGGTCGCGTCGATCTCCACCTTCGAGTAGTCGCGCCACTTGACCGGGTACCCGATCTTCGGCGTGAAGGCGTCGAGCTTGGCGAGCGCGCGTTCCCGCGTCTCGGGCGTCATCCACTCGAGCTGCGAGATGCTGTCGCGATACGCCGCGATGAGGTTCGCGACGAGCACGTCCATCTGCTCCTTGGCCGCGGGCGGGAAGTGTCGCTCGACGTAGACCTTGCCGATCGCCTCGCCCAGCGCCGCCTCGGCGAGGCTCACGCCGCGCTTCCAGCGCTCGCGGTTCACGGGCACACCGGTGAGCTGGGTGCCGTAGAAGGCGAAGTTCTCGTCCACGAAGTCGTCGGAGAGGAACGCGGCGCCGGCGTGCACGATCTTGAACCGGAGCCACGCCTTCCAGTCCTCCAGCCGCTCCTCGGCGAGGAGGGCGCCGAGCCCCTCGAGGAAGCTCGGCTGGTAGACGACGACCTCGTCGAAGGCGCTCTGGTGCTCCGGGGCGATGGCGTCGAGCCACGGCGTCAGGTCGACGGCGACGAGGGCCTGCACGTCATCCCAGGTCTTGAGGTTGTAGGTCGCCATGGCGTCGCGGCTGCGCACGTTGTCCCAGTGGTGGGTCGCCAGCTCGGTCTCGAGCGCGAAGACGCGATCGGCCGCGGCCGCGGCATCCGGAATGCCCGCGAGCTCCAGGATGCGGTGGATGTGCGCGAGGTATGCCGTGCGGGTCTCCGCGAAGTTCTCGAGCCGGTAGTAGCTCTCGTCGGGCAGCGAGAGGCCGGCCTGCAGGAAGAACGGCACGTACCGCTGAGGGTTGCCGGGGTCGGGTTCGACGTAGAGGTCGATGATGCCGCCGACACCGTCGCGCTCGAGGGCACCGACGACGCGCAGGAACGAGGGGATGTCGGTGATGCCGTCGACCTGGCCGAGCTGCTCCGCGAGCGGGGCGGCGCCGAGAGCGGCGATGCGCTCGGTGTCCATGAAGCTCGTGTAGAGGTCGCCGATCTTTCGCGCCTCGGTGCCCGGCTCGAACGCCTGCGACTCCTCGACGATCGCGCGGACGTCGCTCTCGGCCTGTTCCGCGATGAGGTGGAACGAGCCCCAGCGGGCCTTGTCGTCGGGGATCTCCGTGCGTTCGATCCAGTTGCCGTTGACATGGCGGAACAGGTCGTCTTGCGGGCGGATCTCAGCGCTCAACTCGTCGAGGGCGAGACCGGATCGGGTGTCAGCGGTCATGACATCCAGGATATGCGTCGCCCGGGCACCGGCAGGCAGCCTGGGGAGAGCGGCCGGTGGGGTCCCGGGGGCTGAATAGGCTCGGAGGCGTGACGGGACAGCGGATGCCGAAGGCGGGCCTCAATCGCGACATCCTCCGCCTCGCCGTGCCCGCGCTCGGGGCGCTCGTCGCCGAGCCGCTCTTCCTCATCGTGGACGCCGCGCTCGTCGGTCACCTGGGGGTCGTGCCGCTCGCGGGCCTCGGCATCGCGTCGGCGATCCTGCAGACCGTCGTCGGGCTGATGGTCTTTCTCGCGTACTCGACGACGCCCGCCGTCGCCCGGCGGCTCGGGGCGGGAGACCCCTCGAAGGGGGTCTCGGTCGGCATCGACGGCATGTGGCTGGCGCTCGGCATCGGGGCGGTGCTGGCGCTCGCGGGCTGGGCGGCGACGCCCTTCCTCGTCGGCCTGTTCGGCGCCTCCCCCGAGGTCACCGAGGCCGCGGACACCTACCTCGGCATCTCGATGGGCGGGCTGCCCGCGATGCTCATCGTCTTCGCCGCCACCGGTCTGCTGCGCGGGATGCAGGACACGGTGACCCCCCTGTGGATCGCCGGCCTGGGCTTCGCCGCGAACGCGCTGCTCAACTGGCTCTTCATCTACGGATTCGGCTGGGGCATCGCGGGATCCGCCATCGGCACCGTCGTCGCCCAGTGGGCGATGGTGGGCGCCTACGTCGTGGTGGTGGGACGCCTCGCGCGGCGCCACGCGGCATCCATCCGCCCGCAGCGCGACGGGGTGCGCGGCTCCGCGCGGGCCGGCGGCTGGCTGTTTCTGCGCACGCTGTCGCTGCGCATCGCGTTCCTGCTGTCGGTGGTCGCCGCGACGGCCCTCGGCACGGAGGAGCTCGCGGGGTACCAGGTGGTGTTCACGATCTTCTCGGCCGCGGCGTTCGCGCTGGACGCCCTCGCCATCGCCGCGCAGGCCCTGATCGGCAAGGGCCTCGGTGCCGGCGACATCCCGCAGGTGCGCCGCGTGCTCGGACGGGTGGCCCGCTGGGGTCTGGCGTTCGGCGTTCTCGTCGGCGGCGTGATCGCCGCGTTCTCGGGCGTCATCGGCCTGCTGTTCACCGGCGACGCGGAGCTCGCGGCGGCGATCCAGCCCGCGCTGCTCGTGCTCGCCGTGGCCCAGCCGGTCGCGGGGCTCGTGTTCGTGCTCGACGGGGTGCTGATCGGCGCCGGCGACGCGAAGTACCTCGCGATCACGGGGGTGATCAATCTCGTCTGCTACCTGCCCCTGCTGTGGTGGGTGACCGCCGGCGGCGTCACGGGCGCGGCCGGACTGGCCTGGCTCTCGGTCGCGTTCTTCGGCGGCTACCTGCTCGCGCGGCTCGCGACGCTCGGCTGGCGCGCCCGCGGCACCGACTGGATGGTCGTCGGGGCGACGTGAGGCCCGGCCCGGGATCGGATGCCGTTCCCAGCCGGCGGACGTAGCGTGGCGGCATGCGAAGACTTCTCGTGATGGCCGGAGCCGGGCTCGTCGGAGTCCTGCTCGCCGGCTGCGCCGGCGGCTCGGCGCAGGGCCCCGCGAGCGCCGCCCCGTCGGGCGCGCCGAGCGTCTCGGGCAAGCCGACCCCCTCCGGCGGACCGCAGTCCCTCACCGCATGGGGCGAAGCAGCCCTGCCCCCCAGCAAGCCGGGCGGCTCGCGCGCGGTGATGCGGGAGGTGGGCGCCCTGACGGCCGGGAAGGGATTCCGGACGGAGATCGGGCAGGATGCCGGAGCCTGGGCCGTGCAGATCGCGTGCGCCGGCGACGACGCGTCGCCGATCACCTACCGGCTGATCGCCGAGCGCGAGCAGATCGCCGCCGGCGAGGTGGCCTGCGGCGCCACCGGCCGGCGGGGCGCCGGCAGCACCGTCGTCGACTTCCCCGGCGGCGTCGAGACCCAGCTCGAGCTGAGCGCCGAAGGCGCGGCGACCTTCGTGTTCGAAGTCACCCCGGGGGCGAGCATCGAGGACTGATCGAGCGGGGCCGGCAGCCGGCATCCGCTCTCGGAATCAGTACCAGTCGGTCGCCTGCGAGTGACCCCACGCGCTGCACGGCGTGCCGTACACCGACGAGATGTAGCCCAGGCCCCACCGGATCTGCGTCGAGGCGCTGCTCTGCCAGTCGGAACCGGCGCTGGCCATCTTGCTGCCGGGAAGCGCCTGCGGGATGCCGGTGGCACCGCTGCCGGAGTTGTAGGCCTTGTAGTTCCAGCCGGATTCCTTCTGCCACAGCGACACCAGGCACGAGAACTGGTCGCCGCCCCAGCCGTACTCGGCCGAGGCGATCTGCTGCGCGGTGGCCTTGGCACCGTCGACGGTGTTGGCGTTCGCGAGGGCGGCCGCGGCGGCCGCAGCCGCCTCTGCCTCTCGCTGGGCCTGGGCGGCGGCCTGGGCGGCGGCCTCGGCGGCCAGCCGCTCGGCCTCGGCCGCGGCGGCGGCGGCCGCTTCCTCTGCGGCGCGCTGTGCCTCCGCCACCACGAGGCGCGCCTCCAGCGACGCGGCGACGGCGGCCACGCGATCCGCCTCGGCGGTGGTCTTCTCGGTCAGGGCCGGGAAGAGCAGCAGGGGCAGCAGGTCCGAGTCGGCGAGCTCGTCGGCGCGCGCCCGCAGGTCGGTCGTGTCCACTTCGGTGCTCGCCTCGCCCAGATCGAGACCCGAGGTGGCGACGGCCTCCTCGATCGCCGTCGCCCGGTCGATGGTCGCCTCCGCCTTCTGCAGTGCGGTCTGCGCTCCCTCGGTGATGTCGCTGAGGGGTGCCGACTCACCGAGCGCGGGAACGATGTCGGTCGTCGCGACGCCGGCGATCACGGAGCCGGCCTCCTGCGCGTAGGCGGGGAGCGTGGTCACCCCCGTCAGCGTCGCGGCGCCGACGACGACACCGAGCCCGAGGGCGAGGGGGACGAAGCGGCGGAAGCGGTTCTGGTTGCGGGCAGGGTTCGACGTGGAGCGGGAGAGCATGCGAAAGGCGCGGTCCTTCGGGTGGTTCTCGGAGTGGTTCTTCGCCAGGGCTCGGTGGAGCGGCGCGTGTCTCGGGTCGACACAAGTTCCCGAGTCTGCGCAATGGATCTGGGTGAGACCCCGGCAAACCCTGGATGAAACGTGTGAGCGGACCTCTGACCGGGGCTTTACTGCGCGTGCCGGCGGCACCATTCGTACATCACGACCGCCGCCGCCGCGCTGGCGTTGATCGATCGGGTGGACCCGTACTGGGTGATCTCGATGATGCCGGATGCCGCGGCGAGCGCCTCGGCGCTGAGGCCCGGCCCCTCCTGGCCGAACAGCAGGACGCACCGCTCCGGCAGCGCGGCGCGGTCGACCGGCACCGAGCCCTCGACGTTGTCGACGGCGATCACCGGCAGTTCGCAGTCCGCCGCCCAGGCGGCGAACGCGGCGACGTCCTCGTGGTGCACGACGTGCTGGTACCTGTCGGTCACCATCGCTCCGCGTCTGTTCCAGCGGCGACGGCCGATGATGTGCACGGTGTCGGCGAGGAACGCGTTCGCGCTGCGCACGATCGAGCCGATGTTCATGTCGTGCTGCCAGTTCTCGATCGCGACGTGGAACGGGTGCCGGCGATCGTCGAGGTCGGCGACGATGGCGTCCATCCGCCAGTACCGGTAGCGGTCGATCACATTGCGGGTGTCGCCGTGAGCGAGGAGCTCCGGGTCGTAGAACGGCTCGGCGGGCCACTCCCCCGCACCCCCGGGCCAGGGTCCGACGCCGTGCGTCGTGTGCTCGGGCGTCGCGTGCTCGGGCGTCGCGTTCTCGGGCGGGCTCGCGGCGTCGGCTTCGGTCACCCGCCCCAGGTTACCCAGGCTCTTCGGCCACGAGGCAGGATCACGGGCCTCCGGCCGGGCGGACGCCGGTTGCTGCGACATCCCCGGCGCCATCCTCCTGCGCCGCACACCGGCCGGGTTCTTTTAGGTGCGCCTAAAAATGTATAGAGTGTCGGCATGTACCAGGCGAAGGGGCTCGGAAAGGGTCGCGACGGAACCGGCCCGGCAGCGATCGGGCCGGCCGCCGCGCCGCCCGTCAGCGTGCCGCGCCTGGCGTGGCTCATCGGACCCGCGCTCGTGGCCGGGGTGGCCTACCTCGACCCGGGCAACGTCGCCAGCAACATGACGGCGGGCGCGATCTACGGGTATCTGCTCGTGTGGATCGTCGTGCTCGGCAACGTCATGGCGTGGCTCATCCAATACCTCTCGGCGAAGCTCGGGGTCGTCACCGGCGAGAGCCTGCCCGAAGTGCTCGGGCGCCGCATCCGCAATCGCTGGGCGCGCCGCGCCTACTGGGTGCAGGCCGAGCTCGTCGCCATGGCGACCGACATCGCCGAGGTCATCGGCGGTGCCGTGGCGCTGAACCTGCTGTTCGACGTGCCGCTGCTGTGGGGCGGCCTGATCACCGGCGCCGTGTCGATGGGGCTGCTCGTGCTGCAGTCGCGGCGAGGACCCCGCACGTTCGAGTTCGTCGTGATCGGGCTCATGGTCATCATCAGCATCGGGTTCACGGTCGGGGTGTTCTTCGGCCCGCCCGATCCCGCCGGGGTCGTGGGCGGCCTCGTGCCGCGGTTCGAGGATGCCGGATAGGTGCTGCTCGCGGCATCCATTCTGGGCGCGACGATCATGCCGCACGCCATCTATGCGCACAGCGCGCTCGCCCGCGACCGGTTCGCACCCGTGACCGCCGCTCCCCTTCTTCCGGCCCGTTCCGTCACCCCCGCTCACCGGTCGCTCCGCGCCGCTCTCACGCCGGCGCGCCGCCACCAGGTGACCGCTGAACCGGGCGGCGAGCCGGTCTCGCGCACCCGCGCGGAACTGGAAGGGGCGCGCGGGGTGACGACGGCCCGCCTGCTGCGCGCGACGAAGTGGGATGTCTCGATCGCCATGATCATCGCGGGCACCGTGAACCTCTGCATCCTGCTGCTGGCCGCGGCGAACCTCGCCGGAGTGCCCGGCACCGACAGCCTCGAGGGCGCACACGCGGCCCTCTCGCAGAGCCTCGGCCCGGCGATCGCCACCCTGTTCGCCGTCGGCCTGCTCGCATCGGGCCTCGCCTCGACGTCGGTCGGCGCCTACGCCGGCGCCGAGATCATGAAGGGCCTGCTGCACATCCGGGTGCCGCTGCTGGCCCGCCGCCTGGTCACGCTCATCCCGGCCCTGATCATCCTGGGCGTCGGCTTCGACCCGACGGTCGCGCTCGTGCTGAGTCAGGTGGTGCTGTCGTTCGGCATCCCGTTCGCCCTCATCCCCCTCGTCACCCTGACCGCGCAGGAGCGCACGCTGGGCGTCTTCCGCAACCGACGGGGCACCACGATCGCCGGCATCCTGGCGTCCGCGTTCCTCATCACGCTGAACGGCGTGCTGCTCTGGCTCGTGATCACCGGCGCCTGACCGCCGCCGACCGGACCCGCCGCCGGGAGCCCCGTCGCCTAACCTGGACGCGTGTCCTCACCCGCAGCCGACGACTACCTCAAGACCGTCTACTCCCACACCGAGTGGCAGGACGAGCCGATCACGCCGTCGGCGCTCGCGGCGAAGCTCGGGGTGGCGCCGTCGTCGGTGACCGAGATGGTCAAGAAGCTCGCCGCCGGGGGTCTCGTATCGCACGT
>DASUQB010000090.1:0-3953 GCA_036280835.1 Microbacterium sp.
ACCCTCTGCATGCGTCACAGTCTGAGGCAGGGTCACTACGCTGTCCAGCGTCCGGCCACAGCGGCGCCTACTGCATTCGCCTCGCCCCTAGGGGTGCCGGTGAGTCATGACTACGCTCGGGTTATGAATGACGGTTTCATCTGGCGGGCCTCGGAGGGCAGGTCTTCCGACTGGAACGGCACCGCGCAGCTCGACCATCGGCGGTCGGCCGACTTGGCCCAGCTCGCCGGTCTGGACACCGAGAAGTGGCTCGTGATCGCCTTCGACATCGGGGGTGGGGAGAACGGCCATGACCTGCGGGTCGTGGCCGTCGATCGAGACCTGATTCCGGAAGCCGCCGACGTGCTGCCGCGCATCGCTGCGGAGCACGGCGGTGAGATCCCCGCAACGGAGTTCCTGGTGCACGACGTCGAACCGTACGAGGTGCTGCAGACGATCACGCGCAGGTTCGAACTGCGGATGCGCGCACGCGGTGCCAGGGATCTCCCGATCCGGATCGTGTCGCAGGTCCACGGTCCGGAGCAACCTCTCGTGTGAAGGCGAAGCGGGCCTTGCAGGGCCTGCTGTGGGCCCATCCGTCACTGCGTTGTGAGGGGCTCGATCAGCGTCTCGTCGGCGGGGTCCGCGGTGCGGGAGTTGTTCACCCGCCGGTCGACCTCGTAGCTCTGGATGGTGCTCGCGACCTTGTCGGACTCGTCACTGAGAAGCCGCACCATCGCCTCCTTTCCGGCGGCGTCGAGCTTGTCGGGAGTGAGGAACTCATCCCAGACGGCTGGTTCGAGGAACACCGGCATCCTGTCGTGGATCTCACCCGATGCATCCCGCGCGGGGCGGGTGATGATCGCCGCAGACACCTCCCACTCGTCATCCAGCTTGCGAGCGGTGTAGATGCCGGCGGCGGCCAGCAGTCCTCCGTTCTGCGAATGGAGGAAGTGCGCCTGCTTGCTGCCCGGCTCGCCCGTCCATTCGTAGTAGCCGAGCATCGGGAAGAGTGCGCGCGATGATGCGAAGGCGCCCTTCCAGAGCCCGTTCGTCGACACCGTTTCGATCCGGGCGTTGAACTGGGGCCGCTTCGCATCCTTCATGAACGCCGGATGGAAGTTCCACACCGCCGCGTCCACGCTCCGCCGGATCTCACCCGTCTTCTCATCGGCGCGCTCCCGCACGATGGGCACCGTGTTCGTCGGCGCGATCGAGTAGCTCCCCGTCCACTCCTGGAAGTCGCCGCCCGCAGCCACGAACTCCTTGATCAGCTCATCCGTTTTCGCGTTCAACGCGAACCGACCGCACATGCGCCGCAATCTACCAGCCGTGTTCCCCGCCGGGCAGGGGCATCGCGAGATGCGCTCGCCGGGTGGATGCCGCGCACACACCGCCGCGATGCTTCGGGTCGACCTGCGGGTATCAATCCTCGTGCTCGCGTCTCTTGTCCCTATGACAGGGGAACGGGTCCCTGTCTTTCAGCGCTCGGAGGTGTTCGATGATGGAGAACGACGTCGAAGAAGGCGGAACCCCGCAGTTCAGTGCGCCCCGCACGACGGAGCAGCTCGTCGCCGGGGCGACGTCTGCACAGGGCATGGGGTACGGGCGCCGTTCGGCGCGCGGGCACGGGTACGAACTCCGCGGCCTCTCGTACGTGCCGGCGTCGCGGCTTCACGAGGGCCGGTTCGGACGCATGTTCCGGCTGCCTCCGTTCGTGCCTTCTGACAAGCGGATCGCCCTCATCGCCGAGGCGATGACCGAGAACGTCTCGGGACCCACGCCCGAGCTGGACAACCCGCGAATCCCGTCCGGGTACACCTACTTCGGTCAGTTCGTCGACCACGACATCACGTTCGACACCGCCTCGAGCCTCGACCGGCAGAACGACCCGGATGCGCTGACCAACTTCCGCAGCCCGCGCTTCGACCTCGACTGCGTGTACGGCCGCGGTCCGGTCGACGACCCCTTCCTCTACGACAAGGCGTCCGACGGGGTGAAGTTCCTGATCGGCAGGCACGACGAAGAGGACGACCTGCCCCGCAATGCGCAGGACACCGCCCTCATCGGCGACCCTCGCAACGACGAGAACACGTTCGTCAGCCAATGGCAGCTGACCATGCTGAAGTTCCACAACAAGGTCGTCGACCTTGTGGTCGCCGACCCGTCGCTCCGGCGCGGCAGCGAGAACACGTTCGAGGCGGCCCAGCGGATCGTCCGCTGGCACTACCAATGGATCGTCGTGCACGACTACCTCCGCCGCATCGTCGGCGACGAGATGCACGCTCGGGTGTTCAACGAGGCCGACGGATACCCCGAGGTGAACCGCCGCTTCTACAAGTGGACGAACGACCCCTACATCCCCGTCGAATTCTCGGTGGCCGCGTACCGGTTCGGCCACTCGATGATCCGCGGCCGGTACAGGCTGAACACGCTCGTAGGCCCGCTGCCGACCTTCACGCCGCAGTCGGTGAGCGCCCAGCCGCTCCAGCACTTCGGCGGCTTCCGCATCCTGCCGCCCTTCTGGACGATCGAGTGGGCGCGGTTCTTCGAGGTGGAGGGCGCCGGGCAGGACCAGCTGCAGGCGTCGCGCCTGATCGACACGAACCTCGCCGACGTGCTCAAGGCCCTGCCCCCCGAGATCGGCGGCAACCGCCCGTCCCTGATCGCGCGCAACCTCACACGCGGCGCCCGCCTGCTGCTGCCATCGGGTCAGAACGTCGCACGGCACATGGGCATGGAGGTCCTCTCCGACGCCGACCTCGAACTGCCCGGCGGCGGCGCGGCGCCGCTCTGGTACTACATCCTCCGAGAGGCGAGCGTTCAGGCGGCAGGCCAGCACCTCGGCGAAGTCGGGGGTCGCATCGTCGCGGAGGTGTTCCTCGGGCTCATGGAGAAGGACCCGTCCTCCTACCTGCGCAACGAGCCGACGTGGAAGCCGTTCCTTGACTCCCGCGTGCTCGATGACTTCACGGTCCCCGACCTCATCAAGATCGCCGGGCACGGCCTGGAGGTCACCGACCTGCCCAGGTGACGCGGCCGGAGTGCAGCGTCGCCGCTGTGGATGTCCTTCACTACAGGCGGCCGGAGGAGTCCGACCAGCACCGTGTCACCTTCAGCCGCGCCCTTTGGCCGTCTGCGCGCGCGGCACGGGCCGGTCCATGGGCATCCGCCACCGCTCTTTCGGCGATAATTGCAGAAGTCGATCGGCCCGCGCCCGCGCGTCGGAGGTTTCACAACGGAGGTCGTCCCTTGTCGGTCGGTTTGCTCGCAGTCGTAGACGACATCCTCACCGCCGCCGTCAAGGCGAGCGCGAAGACCGCCGGAGTCGTCATCGACGACGCGGCCGTGACACCCCAGTACGTGCAGGGAATCAGTCCCGCGCGTGAGCTGCCGATGGTCGGGAAGATCGCGCTCGGCAGTCTCGTCAACAAGTTCGTCATCATCATCCCGATCGCCCTGCTGCTCACCGCCTTCGCGCCGTGGGTGCTGCCGTGGCTGCTCATCATCGGCGGCTCATACCTCTGCTTCGAAGGCGCCGAGAAGGTCATGGAGTGGTTCGGCGCTCACCACGGTCCCGGGCAGGATGGACCGCGCGACGAGCGGAAGCTGGTGTTCGGCGCGATCCGCACGGACCTCATCCTGAGCACGGAGATCATGCTGATCTCCCTGGCCAGCCTCGACGCGGACTTCGGCATCTGGATGACCGCCGGCGCTCTGGCCGTGATCGCCCTCGGCATGACGCTGCTCGTCTACGGCGCCGTCGCGCTTCTGGTCAAGATCGACGACGTCGGGCTGCGGATGGCGCTCAGCCCCGCCCGCGGGGTGCGCAGCACCGGGGAGTGGATCGTGCGATCGATGCCGGCGGTGTTCCGCGTCATCAGCGTCATCGGCACGGTGGCGATGCTGTGGGTCGGCGGCCATCTGGTGATCGCCAATCTGGCGGAGACCTTCTGGCACGGCCCGTACGACCT
>DASUQB010000091.1:0-3812 GCA_036280835.1 Microbacterium sp.
TCGACGGATGTCGCGACGGTCGGCCGCGAGTCGACCGTGACGGCCTCCGCCGGCATCCGGTCCGCGCTCCCCCTGCCTCCGGGCGCGTGGACGGACGGCCTGCCGAAGGCGCTGTCGGGCGAGGCGCACGGCACCTTCCCCGCCCTGTCGTCGGGCCTCCGGGGCGGCGAGAGCTACGTCGAGCTCACCTACCGCGTGACCGGGGTGCGCAGGGGCGTGCACGCGATCGGTCCCCTCACCATCACGGCAAGCGACCCCTTCGGCTTCGCACGCAGGCGGCTCGTGCTCGGCGATCGCACTCCCGTGACGATCGTCCCCTCGGTCACCGAGCTGCCTCCCCTCTCGAGCGCTGCGGGAGAGGTGGGCGGGTCTCTGCACTCCTCGACCAACCAGCTCGGGCAGGGCGCCGACAACCTGATCGCCCGGCCGTACGCGCCGGGCGACTCGATGCGACGCATCCACTGGCGCGCGACCGCCCACCGCGACCAGCTCATGGTGCGCCAGGAGGAGCAGGAGTCCACGCCGGAGGCGACGGTCGTGCTCGACCGCGGCGTGCTGCGCTGGTCGAGCGACGCGCTGAGCGCGCCCGGCGCGGACCCGGCCTTCGAGGCCGCCGTGTCGGCGTGCGTCTCGATCGCGGCGCGCCTGGCGAAGGAGGGGTACACCGTCGAGGTGATCGACAGCGACGGCATCCCGCTCTCGGATCCGCTCGACGGCGACGCCGACATCGGCACGCTCCTCGCCCGGTTCGCCACGCTCACCGCCCACCGCGACGACCACCTCTCGCGGCTCACCGCGCTCTTCGCCGGCGTCACGACGGGACCCGTCATCCTGATCGTCGGGCGACTGGACCCGCAGGATGCCGCGGCCCTCGCGCCGCTCGCCCACCACTCGACGCTGCCCATCCTGCTCGCCGCAGCACCGGTCAGTGGAGCCCTGGAACGGGCGGCGGAGGCCGGCTGGCGGTGCGCGCAGCTGGAGACGCACGGCGACCTGGCGGCCGCCTGGTCGCACGTGGGACGGGGGTCGAACCGTGTCTTCGCCTGAGACCGCCGCGCCACCGCGCCGCTCCCCCGACATCGCGCTGACGATCGGGGTCGGCGTCACCCTGATCGCCGCGCTCATGCCCCTCCTGCGGGTCGTGTCCCCCGGCTGGTGGTTCCTCGGCACCGTCGTGATGGTCGCGCTCGTGCTCGCCGCCGGATACGTCGCCAGGCGGTTCGCGGTGCCCGCGATCGCCGTCACGCTCATCGAGGCGGCGGTGTGGCTGCTCGTGCTGACGATCCTCTTCGGCCGCAGCACGGCGCTGCTCGGCGTGATCCCCATGCCCGCCACCTTCCGCAGCGTCCCGCCCCTCCTCGAGGCGGCCGCCCAGGAGGTGGCGCTCGGCGCGGCGCCGCTGGATGCCGGCGTGCCGCTCGCGTTCATGACGATCGGCGCGGTCGGCCTGCTCGCCATCATCATCGATCACGTCGTGCTGACGGCCCGGATGCCGCTGCTCGCCGCCGTCGGATTGATCGCGGTGTCGCTGATCCCTGCGATCGCGGTGCCGAGCGAAGTCGACGTCACCTCCTTCGTGCTGCTGGCCGCCGGCATCCTGTTCCTGCTGCGCGCCGAGACGCGCACGCGGGAGACGCGCCGGGTGCAGTCGAGCGGCGCGCCGACCGGTGTGTCCGCGGTGGCATCCGGCATCGGCGCGATCGCGGTCGTCGTCGCGATCTCGGCGACACCCCTGCTGCCGGTGGCGGAGGCGCAGCCGGGCGCGGGCTTCGCCCCGCGCGGCAACTCCATCGACCCCTCCCTCGAGCTGGGCAGCGACCTCCGTCAGCCGAGGGAGTCCGAGGTGCTGCGGGTGCACACCGACGCGTTCTCGACCCCCTACCTGCGGGCCGCGACCCTCTCGGAGTTCACCGGCCGCAGGTGGCTCCCCGACGTGGGCGGCACGACGCCCCTCTCCGAGGGCCTCGAAGAGGTGAACGTCGATGAGGGCGTCCGCGTGACCGAGTACACGACGACCGTGGAGATCATCGACCTCACGAGCCAGTGGCTCCCGGTCGCATTCCCGGCAGTGGAGGTGGAGGGTCTCGACGGCGAGTGGTCGGCGATGCTCGAGAACCGCACGGTCGTCAGCGACAACTTCGCGACGAACCGGCAGACGTACGAGGTCATCACGCACGTGCCGCGCCCGACGCTCGAGCAGATCCGCGCCGCGGAGGCGGAACTGGGAGTCTCCCCCGACCACACGAAGTCCTACCCCGACCAGGTCCCCCCGATCGTGTCCGACCTCGCCGCGCAGGTGACCGCCGCCGAGACCACCGACTACGACCGCCTCCTCGCCCTCCAGCGGTGGTTCCGCGGAGGCGATTTCGAGTACTCGCTCGAAGCACCGGTGGACGACTCCTTCGACGGCTCGGGGCTGCAGGCGATCGCCGAGTTCCTCGACGTGCGAGCGGGATACTGCGTGCACTTCGCCTCGACCTTCGCGCTCATGGCACGCGTGCTCGACATGCCCTCTCGGGTCGTGGTCGGCTACCTGCCGGGCACGTCGACCGGAGACAACGTCGATGGGGAGACGGTGTACTCGGTCATGAGCTCGCAGCTGCACGCCTGGCCCGAGGTTCACTTCGAGGGGATCGGCTGGATCCCGTTCGAACCCACCGCGGGCCGTGGCGTGCCGACGACCTTCTCCCCGTCATCCGTGCCGGTGACGGCCGACGGCACCGACGTGCAGACGGACCCGACCGACCAGGCCACGCCTGCCCCGACCTCGTCGATCGCGCCGGGCCAGCCGGGCGGTCCGCCCTTGACCGGTTCGTCCGGCACCCAGGCGGCGGCCGTCAACCCGTGGCCGGGCATCGGAATCGGCCTCGCGATCGCGGCGCTGCTCGCCATCCCCGGCGTCTTCCGTGAGATCCGCCGACGCACCCAGATCGCCGCGGCGCACGGCGGCGATGCCGGCGCCGCCTGGCGGGAGCTGCAGGACATGGCGCTCGACCTGGGCATCCCGGTTCCGGGGAGCGAGTCGCCCCGCGCGCTGGGCGCGCGGCTCGTGGCGGCCCACGGAGCGCCGGACGACGCCGTCGCCGCGCTCGTGACCGGCATCGAACGCGCGAGCTATGCGCGCGGCGGCCATCGGCAGTTCGCGCATGGGCCGGAACTCGCGGATGCCATCGTCGCGGTGCGGGCGGGCCTGTTCACCGCCGCAGATGGGCGACAGAGGCTGCTGGCGGTCGCCGCGCCGCGCTCGCTCCTCATCCGTCCGGGTTCCGTCTACGCCGGTGCAGTGAGGGCTCCCGCATCAAGATAGGATGACGGAGGCTCTTCGAGCCGTGGAGGATTCGCCTAGTGGCCTATGGCGCACGCTTGGAAAGCGTGTTGAGTGAAAGCTCTCAGGGGTTCGAATCCCCTATCCTCCGCTCCCCCGATCCCAGTGTTTGCAAGGGATCGCGCGCGACTTCGAATTGCGTGGCACACCTACTGGCACAGATAAGGCCGATTTTGGCCCTCTGAGAGGCCCGTTTTTCGCATTTTCACGCGGGCTGAAAGCGAGCCTGTTGCGACATGGCGGCGTCATGACACAACAGGTGCTAGCGGTTTTCGGACATGCCACGACCGTGTTGCATGAGAGCGCGCCTTCTCCGAGCCGAGAGTGTAGCGATCGAGCGTGCCTGCGTTCCGGGCTTTCGACGCTTCTATGTTTGTCAAGGTGTCGTTGAGGCCGTTCTGCTCCTCCGACGGCGAGAGGGTAGCGGGGAGGAGATGACTCCGTTCCTGTCGTTCGCTATTTGCAGACTCCGCTCTCCGCTTCGCTG
>DASUQB010000092.1:0-4907 GCA_036280835.1 Microbacterium sp.
CGCGATCGCCGCCGCGATCACGCTGGTCGCGGTCATCTCCCTGCGCGAGACCAAGGGCTCGTCGCTGCACGAGCTCGACCGCATCGACGAGGAGCGCCTCAGCGAGGACCGCGCCGCGGCGAAGCGTCAGACGGTCAGCTCCTAGCGCCGAGCCGCGTCCTCGAAGGGCCCGCGTCGACCATCCGGTCGGCGCGGGCTCTCTGCGATGGGGGCGGCCGTGCCTGCGCGAGAATGGGCGAGTGGCTGGTCCCTACTCCCCCGACGCCCTGCGCCGACGACCCGACGTCGAGGCCGCGGAGCTGCGGGCGTCCGATGCCGCGGACCGGCTGCTGCTGGACGAGTCCGCCGCCGCGCGGCGCACGGCACCCGCGGGCACCGTGGTGGTGATCGGCGACGGCTACGGCGCGCTCACGCTGGGCGCGGCGGATGCCGGGGCCACCGGCATCCGCGTGCACCAGGATCCGCTGGCCGGCGAGCGCGCCCTGCGCGCCAATGCGCTCGAGTTCGGGTTCGCGGACGCGTACCGCTCGCTGCCGCTCGGGCCCGATCTGGTGGCGGACGCACGCGTCGTGCTGCTCCGGCTCCCGAGGGCGCTGGACGCCCTCGACGACATCGCCGCGCTCATCGCCGCGCACGCCCACCCCGGGGTGGTCGTCTTCGCCGGGGGGCGCCTGAAGCACATGACCACGGCCATGAACGAGGTGCTGCTGCGCTCGTTCGCCCGGCTCGACGTGTCGCACGCCCGGCAGAAGTCGCGGGTGCTGGTTGCGCGGGGGCCGCTCGCCGGGCGCATCATCGAGCCGCGGAGCGCGACAGTCCTAGTGGCGGGTCTCGCCGAACCGCTCATCGTGTGCGCGTTCGGCGGCGCCTTCGCGGGCGCGGCGGTCGACATCGGCACACGGTTCCTCCTCGAGCAGCTCGAGCACGCGGAGGTCCCGGCCGGGGGGGACGTCATCGACTTCGCGTGCGGGACCGGAGTCATCGCGACGTGGCTCGCGCTGCGGCATCCGGAACTGCGCGTCGTGGCAACGGACCAGTCCGCCGCCGCCGTGGCCTCCGCCGAGGCGACGGCCGCCGCGAACGGGGCGGCGGATCGCGTTTCCGTCACCCGCGACCTCGGCCTGGGATCGCGCCCCGACGGGAGCGCATCGTTCATCGCTCTGAATCCGCCGTTCCACGCGGGCGCGGCCGTGCCGGGTGGCGTCGCCGAGCCGCTCTTCGCCGAAGCCGGCCGCGTGCTGGCGCCGGGTGGCGAGCTCTGGGCCGTCTGGAACTCCCCGCAGCGCTATCGCCCGGCGCTGGAGCGTCTTGTGGGTCCGACGCGCCAGGTCGCCCGCAATGCGAAGTTCACCGTGACGGTGTCGACGCGGAAGTGACCGGGCGACCGCTCGGGCGCGGACCACCGCTCGGGGCCTCGTCACCGCTCGGGGCCCTCGGCGCCGCCGAAGATCGCGGCTCTCTCAGGACCGGGGTGCGCGGGTGCTCCAGATCGCGACGGCGACGAGCACCGGCTGGAAGAAGAGCCGCGCGAGGCGCGCACGATCCTCGTCCAGGCCGAAGCCCTTCTTGCCCTTCGTGTACTGCTCGATGTTGCCGGGGAAGATCGCGACGAAGAAGGCGGCGAGCAGGGCGCCGACGCGGCTCCGCTCGCGGGGCAGGGCCACGAGCGCGCTTCCGAGCATGACCTCGACGACTCCCGACGCGACCACGACGCCGTCCTTGTCCAGGATCCTGCCGGTCCAGTCGGGCACCTGCGCCTGGAATTCGCGGCGCGCCCAGAACAGGTGCGACAGCCCGGCGAAGACCATCGCCCCTCCGAGCAGCCATCGAGCGATCGTGCGGGCCGGTGTCGAGCGGGGGATGCCGGGAGGGGTCATCCCGCCAGTCAAGCGCAATATTCCGTGACCCGGGTTCCCGATCACCGGGAAGCGAGGACGTCGTCCACCCAGGCGGGCACGATCCGGGTCGCGGGCCCGGCGCGCACCTCGTCGAACGGCACGAGCCCCTCCGCCGGCTGGAGGTTGAGCTCGACCGTATGCGCGCCGAAGGCGGCGGCGAGCGCGACGTATCCCGCGGCCGGATAGACCTCCCCCGAGGTTCCGATGGCCGCGAACACGTCGCACGCGACGACCGCCTGCTCGATGCGCTCGAGCTCGTACGGCATCTCGCCGAACCAGACGACATCCGGCCGCAGCGCACGCGCGCCGCACGCGGGACACGGCGGCCCATCGACGAGCTCGCCGTCCCACGGCACCCGGCCGCCGCACGCCTCGCACAGCGCCTTGCGGAGCTCGCCGTGCATGTGCACGAGATTCCGGCTGCCGGCGCGCTCGTGCAGGTCGTCGACGTTCTGGGTCACGACGAGCAGCTCGTCGCCGATCGCCCCCTCGAGGCGGGCGAGCGCGCGGTGCGCGGCGTTCGGCACGACGGATGCCACGGCCGCCCGCCGCGCGTCATAGAACCGCTGAACCGTCTCGGGGTCGCGCTCGAAGCCCTCCGGCGTCGCGACGTCCTCGACGCGGTGTCCCTCCCAGAGTCCGTCCGGACCGCGGAACGTCGGCACTCCGCTCTCGGCCGAGATGCCGGCTCCGGTGAGAACCACGATGCGCATGGGGCCATTCTGCCTGCGCGCAGATTCGTCCGGACCGCCTGCATCCAAATGCACTTCTCGGCCGGAACAACACAGTGGAGCGACGGGGGATCCATCGGAAGCCCCCGGGCGCTCGCATCCACCGCCCCGAAGTAACGAAGGAGTTCCCCATGAAGAAGTTCCTTGCCGTCGCGGCCACCTCTGCGGCCCTCGTCGCCGCCTGCGCGGTCCCGGCGAGCGCGGCAGACGAGCCGACCATGAACATCGTCGAGATCGCGCTCGCTGCCTCCGGGGGCGGTGCGCCGGACTCGAACCCGAACGACTACGACCTCCTCGTGCAGGCGGTGCTGTTCACGGAACTGCAGGGCGTCCTCGGCGACCCCGAGGCCGACTTCACGGTCTTCGCACCGACCGATGCCGCGTTCCTGCAGCTCGTCACGGACCTCACCGGCAACGCTCCCGCGAACGAGGCCGACGCCCTCGCGACGATCGCCTCGCTGGGACAGGAGAAGGTCGCGAAGGTCCTCACCTACCACGTGGTGGGCGGCAGCCTCGGATCCGACGAGATCCGTCGCGCCAAGGACCTGACGACGGTCAACGGCGGCGGCATCACCGTGACCGGCAAGTCGCTCCGCGACGAGACTTCGGCGCTGCGCGACCCGAAGCTGGTCAAGGGCGCCACCGACATCCACGCGACGAACGGTGTCATCCACACGATCGACCGCGTGCTGGTCCCGGGCAACTTCTAGAACCCGGCCACGGGGCGCGGCCCCGAGAACCACAGGGGGATGCGGCGCGAGGGACGCCACCGCATCCCCCTGTCCTGTGTCAGCCGTGCGTTCCGTCAGGGTCGTCAGCGACCCGTCGGCGGCAGCTTGTCCATGCCGTGGCGGTTCGGCTTGTCGGGCTCCGCGGCGGTCTCCGGCGACACGGACGAGTCCCCCGAAGGACCTCCGGTGTCTGGGTATCCCGGCTGGTCGGTCTCGTCGGCCTTGTCGCGTTCTTCCTGCGGTGGCAGGTGGTCGAGGGGCTGCTTGATATGGTCGCGATCGCTCATGCCACCACCTTCCAACTCTCGCCGGCCTGAGGGCAGGGGGTTGCGATCGGTGGAGTCTCGTGTCCTGCTGATGACGCAACCGGCGATCTGCGTTCTACGGCTTGAGGTGTGGCAGCGCGAAGGCGTAGGCCGGCGCGAAGTGGCACTTGCCGCCAGCACACCGCCCTTCGCTGGCACCCGTCGTGACCAGGACGTGGCACTTGCCGCAGAACCGCCGCTGCGTCTGAGCCGTGGGCGTACCGACGACGTCGTAGGGCGACGCAAAGTTGTGACGGAAGCGGTTCTCGCGGATATGGCCGCGGGAGTTTTCGGGACAAGCCCCCTCTTGCGCGTAGCCGTCGAAGAACATCGCCCAGCACGTGCCGCATCACCGCCGGTCCTTCGGCGCGGTCGCCGAGGGCGCCGCCGGGCGGGGGTATTCACAGCTGATGCGGGTCGAGTGTCGGAGGTCTGTTCTAGTGTTTGTGCATGACCAGCCCGGTGATCGGCCCGCTCTCCGAAGACGAAGAGCCCGCCCCGTGCACCGACGCGTTGCTCGTGGTGACCGGGGTGTTGGATGAGGTCCTGGCCGATCAGATGGAGACACACCGGCGGGCCGCACGGCGTGCGGCGGGGATCGTGGATGCCGTGGCCTTGGCACGCCGGTATCCGCACGTGTTCACTCAGCTGACCGGGGACCCGGGGGTGGAGATGGCGGAGCGGGCGGTGCTGTTCGATGTCGCGCTGCGGTTGCAGGTCACCGAGCACCAGGTACGGAACATGGCCCACACCGCCGAAACCGCGCAGGGTCGGGTGCCGTGGTTGTGGCGGCGGGCGCTGGACGGGTTCGCCCCGTTTGCCCTGGTCGAGGCCACCGTGCTCGGGCTCGCACGACTCGCGGTCCGGGATGACGCGGACGAGTCGGAACGCGCGGCGGCGGTGGAGGCGTGCCGGATCGTGGATGCCGCCACCTCGGAGTGGGTGGTGGCCTGCACTCCGGCGACGTTCCGGCGGCGGCTGCACGCGTTGTTGGACCGGCTCGACCCCCGCGACCCGAGTGTCCGGCACGCGGACGCGTTGCAGGACCGGCGGGTGCTGGTCCAGGACGCGGGCGACGGGATGGCCTGGCTGTCCGCGCACCTGCCCGCGATCGACGCGCTCGCGATCAAACGCCGCCTCACCAGCACCGCCAAACACGTCCAGAAGGACAAACGCGAGTGCCGCACCCGGGACCAGATCCGCACCGACCTGCTCACCGCATGGCTCCGCGGCGACGACACC
>DASUQB010000093.1:0-7452 GCA_036280835.1 Microbacterium sp.
ACGGGGAACGGGCTGCCGTCGTTCAGGGTGATGTCCGGGATGCTGACCATGCGTCCATCTTCCCCCGCTCCCGGTGCCGCGCGACAGCGATCTGCGCATCCTCCACCACCAGGTCCGCGTTGATCTGGGCCGCCGCGAAGGCGCCCTGCGCCGCGGCCATGCCCACCTGCGCGGAGAGATCGCTGACGTTTCCCGCCGCCCAGACCCCGGCTACCGCCGTGCGACCGGTCGCATCGACGGCGATGAACTCCCCCATGGGGTGCGTCGTGGCCTCGAGCCCGAGGCCGTCGAGAACGGCGGAGCGAGCGACCATGCGCGAGCCGACGGCGAGCGCATCGAGGCCGACGACCGCGCCATCGGTCAGCCGAACGCCGGTCAGCCGGTCATCTGCGACCTCGAGGCCCGTCACCTGGCCTTCGATGATCCGGATGCCGAGCGCGTCCAGCTTCTCCGCATCCTCCGCCGCCGGCATCCCGGCACCCGCGGTGAAGTAGACGATGTCGTCGCTCAGCTGGCGGAAGAGCAGCGCCTGGTGCACCGACAGCGGCGTCGTCGCCAGGATGCCGATGGCGCGGTCCCGCACCTCCCAGCCGTGGCAGTACGGGCAGTGCAGCACGTCGCGCCCCCACCGCTCCCGCAGTCCGGGGACGGCCGGCAGCTGGTCCACCAGGCCCGTCGTGACGAGCAGGCGCCGGGCATGCAGCGTGCGGCCTCCGGCCAGGACGACCGCGAAGCCGCCGTCATCCGCCGTCGCCGCCATCACCTCGCCGCGCACGAGCGCGCCGCCGTAGCCCTCGAGCTCCGCGCGGCCGCGTTCGAGCAGCTCACCCGGGGGCACGCCCTCCCGTCCCAGCAGGGCGTGCACGCCCGCCGCAGGGGCGTTGCGCGGCTCGCCGGCGTCCACGACCACCACCGAACGGCGGGATCGGGCGAGCGTCACGCCGCCGCTCAATCCCGCGGCGCCTCCTCCGATCACGACGACATCCACGACCGCACTCTCGTTCTCGTTCATTGATCCAGAGTGCGCAGACCCAACCTGAATGGCAAGAGGTGTTGCCACTATGGCAAGCTGACCGAATGGATGACGCTGCCCCACGCGACGCCGGCACCCCGGACGCCACCGCCCCGGATGCGACCGCTTTAAGCGCCGTCGGACCCCGCCTTCGTGCACTGCGCGCCCGGCGCGACGCCACCCTGGCCGAACTGTCCGCGACCACCGGCATCTCGGTCAGCACCCTGTCGCGCCTCGAATCCGGCGACCGCAGGCCGACGCTCGAGCTGCTGCTCCCCCTCGCGCGCGCACACGGCGTGACTCTCGACGAACTCGTCGACGCCCCGCCGACGGGCGACCCCCGCATCCACGTGCGCCCCATCACGCGCCACGGGCGCACGATGGTGCCGCTCACCCGGCGGCCCGGCGGGATCCAGGCCTACAAGATGGTCGAGCCGGGCGTCATCCGCCAGCCCGATCCCCAGACGCATGAGGGCTGGGAGTGGCTGTACGTGCTCAGCGGCCGGCTGCGTCTCGTGCTGGGCGAGCACGACCTCGTGCTCGGGCCGGGCGAGGTGGCGGAGTTCGACACCCGCGTTCCCCACTGGTTCGGGGCGGCGGAGGCCGAACCCGTGGAGTTCCTGAGCCTCTTCGGCAAGCAGGGCGAACGCGCCCACGTGCGCGCGAGCACCGGCCGCCGGAGCGCGACGACCGATCGCGGGTGATGCCGTCCTGCGCACGGAATCCGGTCGGCCGGGAATGCCGCGCGCACGCTGTCGTTGGGCTCAGCATGACAACAGTGGGAATCATCGGAGCAGGACACATCGGCACCGCGGTCGCGAAGGGCCTCGTCGAACAGGGCTTCGACGTCGTGATCAGCAACTCCCGGGGACCCGAGTCGCTCGCGGATCTCGTCGCGGAGCTGGGACCCAAGGCGAAGGCCGCGACGGCGGCGGACGCCGCGGCGGCCGGAGAGTGGGCGGTCGTGACCGTGCCGCTGAAGGCCCTCGAGGACGTGCCCGTCGACGAGCTCGCGGACAAGATCGTGCTCGACACGAACAACTACTACTGGGAGCGTGACGGCCGCATCGCCGAGCTCGAAGAGAAGAAGACGACGACCTCGGGGATGCTGCAGCGTCACCTCCCGACCTCCAAGGTCGTGAAGGCTTTCAACCACATCCTCGCCGCCGACATCCTCACCACCGGCACGCCCGCCGGCAGCGAGGGTCGCCGCGCCCTCGCCATCGCCAGCGATGACGCCGAGGCGGCCGGCCTCGCGACGGCCGTCTACGACGGCTTCGGCTTCGACGCCGTGAACGTCGGCGGTCTCGACGAGAGCTGGCGCGTCGAGCGGGACCAGCCGGCGTACGTCGTGCGTCAGGATGCCGTCGAGCTCGAGGCGAATCTCGCCCGCGCCACGCGCTGAGCGCGGGATGGGAGGATCGGGCGCATGACCTGGAACCCTGACGAGCTGCGGGCGATCGACGATGCCGAGGAGCTCGACATCTCCTCGGCGCGCGCCGACGGCACACTGCGTCCGTTCGTGACCATCTGGCACGTCGCGGTCGGAGGACGACTGTACGTGCGATCCGCCTACGGGCCGGAGAACGGGTGGTTCCGGCGGGCGGCCGCGAGCGGAACAGGACGGGTCCGCGCGGCGGGGATCGAGCGCGACGTCGCCTTCACCGCGCCGTCCGACATCCCCCACGAGGAGCTGGATGCCGCATACCGGCGGAAGTACGCCCACCAGCCGCCGCAGTACGTGGCTCCCGTGGTGGGTCCGGTGGCCGCGGGCGCGACGCTGCGGGTCGACCCCCGCTAGGTCAGCAGCGCCCGGGTCCGTTCTCGCGCGGCATCCAGCTCTCCGGCATCCGCGGTGACGCGAGCGACCCACGCATCGAGGTCGTCGGCGGGCGCGCGGTGGCCCTGCACGGACTTCACGTTCGCCAGCAGGTTCACCCGCGCGCTCGCCAGCGCCGCCGACAGGGCCTCGCCCGCGACCTCGAGGTCCGCTCCGAGCGATGCGTTGCCGATGTCTGAGAGCAGGGCGAGCTCGTCGACCAGCTCCTGCGCGATCCGCCCCAGCACGACCGACGAGTCGGCGCCCTCGACGGCGGCCCGCCGCACGCGCTCGTCCCTCTCCGGGTCATCGGAGGGACGCAGGGCGGCGCCGAGCCGCGCAGACACCACGCCGTCGGCCTCCGCGGCCTCGAGCGCCCTCACCCGGCACGCAGCGACCCGCTCCGCGCATGCCTCGGCCGCCGGCGAGTCCCGCGTGTACTCGGCCACCATGTGCAGCAGGGCCGCGCTGATCGCGATGAGCACCCCGCAGGCCGCACCGCCGCCCGGCGCACCCTGCGGCTGCGCGAGCTTGTCGAGCCACGACGACAGCGGGATCGACACCGGCACGTCGCCGTCGACATCCTCCCGACCGGCATCCCCTCGACCGGTGTTCGCAGAGCTGGTGTCCATAACGCCCGCCCTAGCCCAGCAGCTCCGGGCGCTGCCACTCCGCGTCATTCATATGCTGATCGAGGAATGCGAACACGGTCTGGTACCAGACGACCGCATGCTGGGGCTTCAGCACCCAGTGGTTCTCGTCGGGGTAGTACAGGAAGCGGTGCGGTGTCGACCCGTCCGGGGCCGCGTGGTGCTCGGCCAGCTCGGACCACAGCCGCAGGCTCTCGCCGATGGGCACCCGGTAGTCGCGGTCGCCGTGGATGACGAGGAGAGGCGTGCGGATGTCCTGGACATGCCGGTGCGGCGAGTGCTCGAGCATCGCCTCCGGCGTGAAGATCCGCTGCCAGTACTGGGAGCCGTCGGTCGTGCCGCTGAACTGGTCGAGGGCCCACAGGCTCGCGTGGGTGACGATGGCCCGGAAGCGGTCGGTGTGCCCGGCGACCCAGTTCGCCATGTAGCCGCCGAACGAACCTCCCATGGCCGCGGTGCGCGTCTCATCGATGTCACCGCGCGCGATCGTCGCATCGGTGATCGAAAGAAGGTCGGTGTAGGGCTTGCCGCCCCAGCTGTTCCAGCCGCGGGCGATGAACTCGAGCCCGTAGCCGGTGGAGAGCGCCGGGTCGGGAAGCAGCACGGCGTATCCGCGGGCGACCGCCAGCAGCGGGGCCCAGCGCCAGCTCCAGGCGTTCCAGCTGCTCAGGGGTCCGCCGTGGATCCAGAGCAGCAGCGGAGCCGGCGCGGCATCCGATGCCCCGTCGGGCAGAAGCAGCCAGCCCCGCACGCGCGCACCGTCCTCGGCCGTGGTCTCGACCTCCGTGATCGTCCCCGGCGCCTCCGGCGCGGGTGCCGGAGTGGCGAGCGGCGTGACCACCCCATCCGTGCCGATGCGCACGGGATGCGGCGGCACGACCCACGAGGAACGCAGGGCGACGAGGGCGCCGCTCGCGCGGTCGACGCGCACGTGCGTGTAGGTGAAGTCGTCGTCCGTCAGCTGGGCAGGCGCTCCGCCGTCGAGCGGCACGCGGAAGACCGGACCGCGACCGTTCTGGTCGGCGGTCGCGATCACGGCCGCGTCATCCGCGTCGAAGCGCAGGTCGGTCGCCCAGCGGTCCCACGACTCGGCGATGCGCCGCGCGCCGGAGCCGTCGATCGCCGAGACCCACACCTCGACGTCGGCCGGCCCGGCAGCACTGCCCTGCGGCGTGCGCACGTACGCGATCCGCGAGCCGTCGTGGCTCACCGCGGGCGCTTCGAAGTCGACCTCCGGCTCGTCTCGCAGCGTCACGCGGTCGCCGGTGGTGGTGTCGATCGAGACGAGCACGTGCCGTCCGCCGCGCTGCTCGCCGACCAGGAGGGTCGCGATGAGGGTGCCGCCGTCGGGCGTCAGCGCGACGCCGGCGTGATCGGCCGACCGCCCGGGCCGCGGAGTGAGATCCCGGGGGCGCGGAAGGGTCTCGGGATACGGCGTGCCCGCTTCGCCGCCCTCCTCCGGCGCCTCGTCGGGCGCCTTCTCATCGGACTCGACCGCGATCGCCGCGATGGTGTCGACGAGCTCGTCGAGGTCGAGCGCGAGCAGGTGCGGCTGCGCGGGTCCGAGATCGTGGTCCCAGAACCGCACGGGGTAGCTCTCGTGAAGGATCGCCGACACCTTCTTCTTCTTGCGCAGCGCCCGCAGCGCCGCCTCCGACTCGAGGGTGTCACCGCCGGGCAGCAGCTCGGCGTCGAGCACGATGCGGTCGCTCTCCAGGGAGGTGGCGGCGATGCCCGAGGCCCCGCCCGCGAGGCGGGTGACGGGCCGGCCCTCACCGCCGGCAGCGGGCAGCAGCCAGAGCTGCCCCGACTCGTCGTCTTCGTCGGAGTCGGCATCCGGTCTCGCCGAGACGAACAGGATGTCTCCCGCGGGGGTGAAGGCCGCACCGCTCTCGCCCTTCGCCGAGCGGGTCAGGCGCGTCGGCTGCCCTGAACCGTCGGCGGGCACCGACCACAGCGAGCGCTCGTAGGCCGTGCCGTCCTTCTTCAGGGTGGCGACCGTGAGCACCGCGCGCGAGCCATCGGGAGCGAGGGCGAGCGCCTCGACGCGGGGAAGGGCGATGTAGGACTCGAGGGAGGAGAACGGGGTCGATGCCATGTCGCCCACGCTATCCCCGGGTCCGCCTGCGCGGGAGGAAATGCCCGGGGCAGCCGATCGCATGGTTCGCCCGATCTGGGTGAAGCCCGTCAACCCCGGCTCCACTAATCTGAGGGCACCTCGCCGTCCTATCCAGGGAGCGGACGAACCTCTCCGACGATCGGACGCCCGTGGACGCTGTACTGGGATCCAACCTCATCTGGATCATCTCGCTGCTGGTTCACATCGGTGTCGTGATCGCGGCCCTCATCATCATTCCCCGCGAGCGCAAGCCCACGGCGGCCATGGCCTGGATCCTGCTGATCATCGTGCTCCCGCTCGTCGGCGTGCTCCTCTTCCTGCTGATCGGCAACTTCGCGCTCCCCGCCAGACGCCGCAACGAGCAGGCGCGCATCACGGGGATCATCGAGGAGCGCTCCGCCGGTCTCGCGCTGCCGTCGCCGGATGTCGAGTGGCCCCGCTGGTTCGAGCGCGTCGTGCAACAGAACACGCTGCTGACGGGGCTTCCCGCGATCGGCGGCAACCGCGCGACGCTGCACGGCGACTATCGCGGCTCGATCGACGCGATGGCGGCCGACATCGAGACGGCGACCTCGTTCGTGCACGTCGAGTTCTTCATCGTCGCCTGGGATGACACCACGCGCGGCTTCTTCAGCGCGATGGAGCGGGCCGTCGCGAGGGGCGTCACCGTGCGGCTGCTCGCGGACCACGTCTCGACCGCCCGCGTCGCACGGAGCAAGGAGACGTTCGCCGAACTGGATCGCATCGGAGTGAAGTGGGCGTGGATGCTGCCCGTCATGCCGTTCAAGGGCAAATACCAGCGGCCCGACCTGCGCAACCACCGCAAGCTCGTCGTCGTCGACGGCCGGGTGGCCTACATGGGGTCTCAGAACCTCATCGACCGCAGCTACGACTCGCCGAAGAACATCAAGCGGGGCCTGCAGTGGCAGGAGCTGATGACGCGCCTCGAGGGCCCCACCGTCGCCGCCGTCAACGGCGTCTTCATGTCGGACTGGCTGATCGAGACGGGCGAACTGCTCGAGGATCACGTTCCGGCGAGTGCCGTTCCCGCCGACCCCTCACCCGACGCGCTCGTGTGCCAGGTGGTGCCCAGCGGACCCGGGTACACCACGGAGAACAACCTGCGGCTGTTCCTGTCGCTCATCTACGGGGCGACGGAACGCGTCATCCTGACCAGCCCGTACTTCGTCCCCGACGAGGCGATGGTGTACGCGATCACCACCGCCTGCCAGCGGGGCCTCGATGTGCAGCTCTTCGTTTCGGAGATCGGCGACCAGGGCCTCGTGTACCACGCGCAGCGCTCCTACTACCGCGATCTGCTCGAGGCAGGCGTGCGCATCTTCCTGTACCCGGCGCCCTACATCCTGCACGCGAAGCACTTCTCCATCGACGATGACATCGCGGTCATCGGATCGAGCAACATGGACATCCGATCGTTCAGCCTGAACTCGGAGGCCATGCTGCTGGTCCGCGGGACGTCGTTCGTGAAGGGCATGCGCGAGGTCGAGCAGGGCTACCGGGACGTGGGTCGCGAGCTGACCCTCGAGGAGTGGAACAGCCAGCCGCGCAAGGCCACGTTCCTCGACGGCCTCGCGCGCCTCACCTCCGCGGTCAACTAGCGTCGCTCGCGCCCTCGGCGGGCTCACCGGCGAACTGGGCGAGCTGGATGAGGTTGCCGACCGTGTCGTCGAGCACGGCGGTGATGACCGGTCCCATCGCCGTCGGCGCCTGCGTGAACGTGACGCCCTCTGCGCTCAGGCGCTCGTACTCGGCCTGGACGTCGTCGACGCCGAAGGAGGTGTACGGGATGCCGTCCTCGACGAGCGCCCCGGTGAACGGCGCCACGGCGGGA
>DASUQB010000094.1:0-2711 GCA_036280835.1 Microbacterium sp.
GTCCTGCCGCAGGCAGCCCAGCGGCTCGACACCCGCAAGGAGCTCTGGCCCGACGAGGTGCGCATCCGCGTCGAGCGCCTCAACCTCGACGCCGCGTCGTTCCGCCAGCTCGAGCGCAAGCACGACGAGAACGGCGACGCCCTGCGCCGCGAGGTGCTGGACATCGTCGCCACCCGCGGCAAGATGCAGAACCCCGAGACCGGCTCCGGCGGGATGCTCGTCGGCACCGTCGAGGAGGTCGGCCCGGAGTCGCCCCTCGGCCTCGAGGTCGGCGACCGCGTCGCCACCCTCGTCTCCCTCACGCTGACCCCCCTCGTCATCCAGGACGGCCTCGAGCGCTGGGACGGGAAGAGCGAGCAGGTGCCCGCCGACGGCTACGCCGTCCTCTTCGGCCGCTCGATCGCCGCCGTCATCCCCGACGACCTGCCCAGCGAGCTCAGCCTCGCCGTGATGGACGTGTGTGGCGCACCCGCCATGACCAGGCGCATCGTGGAGCGGTACGACGCCCCCGTCGTCGCCGTCATCGGTGGTGCCGGCAAGTCCGGCTCGCTCAGCCTCGCCGCCGCCAAGGACGCCGGAGCGCGACGCACGATCGGGGTGGTGCCGTTCGAGCAGGAACGCGCCCTGCTCGCCGACGCGCACGTCGCCGACGAGGTCGTCATCGCCGACGCCCGCGACCCCATCGCGCTGCGCGACGCCGTCACCGCCGCCGGCGGACCGGCCGACGTGACCGTGGTCTGCGTCGACGTCCCCGGCTGTGAGGGCGGCGCCATCCTGGCCACCGCCGAGGCTGGGACCGTCATCTTCTTCTCGATGGCCACCTCGTTCTCCGCCGCTGCCCTCGGCGCCGAAGGGCTGGCCGCCGACGTGACGATGCTCGTCGGCAACGGCTACACCCCCGGTCACGCGGCGTACGCTCTGGAGCTGTTGCGCGCCGACGCCGGCGTCCGCGGGCTCTTCGAGCGGAGGTTGTGATGGCGACCACCAGCAGGTTGGGTCTCGACACGACCGACGTACGCCGCGCCCGGACGCTCGCGCGTCAGGTGGGGCGCCCGATCGTCAGGCTCGCCCAGCAGCACACGACCGTCTCGGTCGAGCGCGCCACCCTGCGGTTGGCCGGGCTCGCGGGCGCCGACCCCGACGGCACCCCGTGGGTCAACCGGCTGCTCGACGTGGTGCGGGCCGACGTCGGCCTCGAGCACGGCGTCGCGCTCCCGGTGTGGCACGCGCTCCGCCGCGGGCACGCCGACGACCTGTTGACCTTGGCCCAGAAGGCCAGCACGGGCAGCGTCACCTTCGAGCTCCCCGACGGCAAGGACGCCACCGCCGCCGGCCGCGACGCCAAGAAGGCCGTCGGTGCCGGCATCAAGCGCATCGACGCCAACCGCCGCGACCGTGAGCGGATGATCAAGAAGATCGGCGACGCCCCGCGCAAGCCCTGGATCTACCTGATCGTCGCGACGGGGGACATCTACGAGGACATCCCCCAGGCGCAGGCGGCCGCCCGCGAGGGCGCCGACATCATCGCGGTGATCCGTTCGACCGGGCAGAGCCTGCTCGACTTCGTGCCCGAGGGAGCCACGCGCGAGGGGTTCGCCGGCACGTACGCCACCCAGGAGAACTTCCGCCTGATGCGCGCCGCCCTCGACGAGACGTCGCGCGAGCTCGGCCGCTACGTCCGGCTGACCAACTACGCGTCGGGTCTGTGCATGCCCGAGATCGCCGCCCTGGCCGGCCTCCAGCGCCTCGACATGATGCTGAACGACTCGATGTACGGGATCCTCTTCCGCGACATCAACCCGATCCGCACCTTCGTCGACCAGCGGTTCAGCCGCCAGGTCCACGCGCGGGCCGGCATCATCATCAACACCGGCGAGGACAACTACCTCACCACCGCCGACGCCATCGAGGCGGCGCACACGGTCACGGTCAGCCAGCTCCTCAACGAGTACTTCGCCAAGGAGGCCGGCCTCGAGGACTGGCAGCTCGGCCTCGGCCACGCGTTCGAGATCGACCCCGACGTGCCCGACTCGTTCCGGCTCGAGCTCGCCCACGCGATGCTCGCGCGCGAGCTGTTCCCCGACGCGCCGCTGAAGTGGATGCCGCCGACACGTCACATGACCGGCGACATCTTCAAGGGCTTCCTGCTCGACGGCTTCTTCAACCTCGTCGGCGCCCTCACGGGCCAGGGCATCCTGCTCGTCGGGATGATGACCGAAGCCGTCGTCACGCCCTGGATCTCCGACCGCGACCTGGCCCTGCAGAACGTCCGCTACGTCATGAACGCCGCCGGCAACCTGCACGAGGACTTCCACCCCGCGCCCGGCGGCTTCATCGCCAGTCGCGCTCAGGAGGTGCTCGCCGAGAGCATCGACCTGCTCCAGCAGATCAAGGACGACACCGACACGGCAGGAGACCCGCCGCTGCTCGCCGCCATCGCCGACGGCACGTTCGGCCTGATGAAGCGCCCCGCCGACAAGGGCCGCGGCCTCGAGGGCGTGGCCCGCAAGGCGCGCGACTACTACAACCCCGCGTCCGAGATCCTGGAGGGCGAGTGACCCAGCAGAAGGCGAGCCCGATCCGCCCGTACGGCGACACCACCGGCGACGGCATGGTGCAGCTCAGCTTCACCCTGCCGATCCAGCACTCCAAGGTCGCCGAGGGCGCGGCCGTCCAGCTCGCCAACAAGATGGGCATGGACCCCGCCCTGG
>DASUQB010000095.1:0-3273 GCA_036280835.1 Microbacterium sp.
TCGGCGACGAACGGCGTGGCGAAGGTCGATGCCTCGGCCCATTCGTACAGCGCGCCAGAGGACTCCGCGGTGCGGGCACCCGCCCAGGCCAGGCCGCCGTTGCCGTTGATCCAGTCGAGCTGGTTCTCGAGCAGCACGAGCGTCGAGATGGCCGGGGTGTTCAGCGTCTGGTTGAGCCGGGAGTTGTCGACGGCGTTCTTGAGGCTGAGGAATTCCGGGATGTACCGACCCGAGGCGGCGATGCGCTCGATCCGCTCGACGGCGGCGGGGGAGACGGCGGCGAACCACAGTCCGCCGTCGGAGCCGAGGTTCTTCTGCGGCGCGAAGTAGTAGACGTCCGCCTGCGCCACGTCGAAATCGATCCCGCCCGCGGCGCTCGTCGCATCGACCACGGTGAGGGCCCCGGAGTCGCCGCGCACGCGCTGCACCGGCGCGGAGACGCCCGTCGAGGTCTCGTTGTGGGGCCAGGCGTAGACGTCGACGCCCTCGAGCGGTTCGGCCGCGACGAGCGAGCCGGCGGGGGCATTGCGCACGTCCGGCGCGTCGAGCCACGGGGCCTTCGCCGCGGCGGCGAACTTGCCTCCGAACTCACCGAAGACCAGGTTCTGGCTGCGCTTCTCGATGAGGCCGAATGCCGCCGCATCCCAGAACGCCGTCGAGCCCCCGTTGCCCAGGATGATCTCGTAGCCGTCGGGCAGGCGGAGGAGGTCGGCGAGCCCCGAGCGCGTGCGGGCGACCAGCTCCTTGACCGGCGCCTGGCGGTGCGAGGTGCCCAGGATGCCGGCGCCCGGCCCGACGAGGGCCTCCAGCTGGGCGGCGCGGACCTTGGACGGCCCGCATCCGAAACGTCCGTCTACGGGCAGGAGTTCGCGCGGGATCACGGCGTGCGGCATGTGTCGATTGTATGGTTCGCCGCTCGAGCCGCCCGCTTCCGCCCTCGCCCGCCGACTCTCGGCGTCATCTGCGCGGGCGTCATCTGCGCGGGCGTCATTTGCGCGGGCGTCATCTGCCGCGATGAGGCCGGCGGACGGCCGAGGCTGGCACCCGCCCGGGTTGGATAGGCTTGCCTTGCATCCGATTGCGCACGAACGAAGGCACCATGACCGACCTGATCGACACGACCGAGATGTACCTCCGCACCATCCTCGAGCTCGAGGAGGAGAACATCGTGCCGCTGCGTGCGCGCATCTCCGAGCGTCTCGGGCACTCGGGCCCCACCGTGTCGCAGACCGTCGGGCGCATGGAGCGCGACGGGCTCGTCGTGGTCTCGGAGGACCGCACGTTGGAGCTCACGGGCGCCGGACGGCAGAAGGCCGTCGACGTCATGCGCAAGCACCGCCTCGCCGAGCGACTGCTCTCCGACGTCATCGGCCTGGACTGGGCCTACGTGCACGAAGAGGCATGCCGCTGGGAGCATGTGATGAGCGAGCAGGTCGAGCGCCGTCTCGTGGAGCTGCTCGGCCACCCGACGGAGTCGCCCTACGGAAACCCGATCCCGGGCCTCGACCAGCTCGGCGATTCGCCTGCCCGCACCTTCGAAGAGGGCGTCGTGGGGCTCGTCACGCGCCTCAACGCGTCGGGCGGCCCCATCCAGGGCACCGTGCGCCGCCTTGCCGAGCCCGCGCAGGTCGATCCGGAGCTCCTGCAGCAGCTGCGCGGGGCCGGAGTGCTCCCGGGGGCACACGGCGACTACCGCTACAGCGAGGGCTACGTGCTCGTGCGCATGGACGGCAACGATGAGGGACTCGAGCTGCCGGTCGAGGTGGCTTCCCACATCTTCCTCGTCGACGAACCGCGCTGATTCGGCCTGTGACCAGGGCATAGCTGTCACTGCAGGAGCACCCGGAAACCGCTTTCAGCGTATTGCCAGGGGCCCAAGGTGACAGAATCGTTACATTCGGGTACCGTGGGAGAGTCCACAGGCAGAAGCCAGCCGTCGGACCCCGCGCGGATTGCCTCACCGGCTCGTCATCCGCACGGCGACACCCGCACAAAGTGCCCGATGTAACAGAGTGCCGACGAGCCAGCGCCCCCGAAGCGCAGAGGCGACGGAGGATCCCAGCTTGGCTGAACCAATCGATTCGTCTGCGGACGTGCCCGAGAACGACGCGACGAGTCTTACGCCTGCACGGCGTGCCCGCCGTGATGCGTTCACCCGACCCGCCGCCGGCCGTCCCGCCCGGATGAGCAAGGCCGCCCAGACCGTCCGCACGGCCCCGCGCCGAGCGGCGAAGTCCGCGGCGAAGCCAGCTCGCAGCCTGGCGACACTGGCGATCGTCGCCGGTCTCGTCGCGACCGTCGCCCTTCCCGCCTACGGCGCGTGGAAGCCGACCGCCGACGCCGTGACGCTGCAGCAGGTCGCCGCCGACGGGGCGCAGTCTCTCGTCGTGGCCTCCGAGGCGGAGAGCGCGGATCTCGGACGGGCCTCCTACTCGGCGACGACGCCGGAGGAGATCCAGAAGAAGAAGGACGAGGAAGCCGCTGCGGCCGCCGCCGCCGAGCGGGCGCGTCTCGCCGCGATCGTCGCGTCGACCCCGAAGAGCAGCCCCGCCACCGGCTCCGGCAGCAAGTACAGCGTCGACCTCAACATGGTCGCGCCCGGCTCGGGCGCCGTCCGCTGGCCGCTCGGCGGCTTCACCATGGGCGACGGCTTCATGTCGCGCGGTGGCGCCCACCAGGGTGTGGACATGCTCACCGGCGGCGGCAACCCGATCTTCGCCGCAGCGGCCGGCGTCGTGCGCGTCTCGCAGGAGAGCTACGGCGGGTACGGCGTCGCCGTCACGATCGACCACGTGATCAACGGCCAGAGCGTCTCCACCCTCTACGGTCACATGATCTACGGCAGCCGTCAGGTGTCCGCCGGGCAGTACGTCGAGGCGGGCCAGGTCATCGGCCTCGTCGGCAGCACGGGCCGCTCGACCGCGAACCACCTGCACTTCGAGACCCGCATCGGCGGCTCGCTCGTCGACCCGATCAGCTGGCTGAACGCCAACGCGGGCTAGTCGCCACCCCTCCTGCAGGGCACCGACACGCCACGCATCGTTCACAACCCCTGCGGCCCACGGGCCGCAGGGGTGGGTTACCCTGAAATCCGACGCTGAGAGAAGCGGAGGGGAGCCGATGGAACGAATACCTGGCATCCGAACCATGGATGCACTCGGTCGTTACGTCCTTCGGCATTGCTCGCTCGGAGGTCACGGTCCTGCCGTGTCAGTAAGGCGCTGTCTCTGAGACAGCGCCTTTTTTCGTGCGTGCGCCCAGCCGCCCATCCCT
>DASUQB010000096.1:0-5418 GCA_036280835.1 Microbacterium sp.
CGACCTGGTCGAACATGCCGCTCACGCGCGCCGGATCCTTGCCGAGATCGGCGCGGTTCGGCTCGGAGGGCTCGGGCGGGGTCACTCGTCGATTCTAAGGCGCGCGCCAGCAAGCCGGGGGTGCGGGGCGGAGCCCCGTCAGGGCGCGGGCAGGGCGGCGAGCACGGAGAACCAGTGCTCGGCGGTCCCCGCGTCGAACGGCGCCTCGCGCGCGGTCACGCGGCGCTCGAGGTCGACCGCGAGCGCTTCGAGGTGCTCGACGATGTGCAGCGGATACCCGTACCGCACGCGATGCTCCTCCCACTCGTCGCGATCATCGATGTAGATCCCGCGGTCGGTGTGGTCCACGACATCCAGATCCATGTCGATGCCGGTGGGCTCGCCCTCCTCCGACCAGCGCACGTCCCACGCGATGTCGATGTAGACGCGCGTGCGGTTCGGCGGCGCGTTCATCGTCAGCGCGTAGTCGCCGCTCGGCGGTAGCAGCGTGATGTCGGCGTGCCCGATGACGACGTCGCGCCCCGGGCGGGAGCTGCGCGACCCCGCCGGCTGCCCGAACCAGTCGCCCCACCGGTCGGAGCCGAGGTAGTAGCAGTCGTGCCGCCAGTGCGGGGAGCCGTCCCACTTGCGCCAGCGGAAGGTCAGCCGCGCGCCCGGCAGGGGGCGCTTCGGCTCGGGGGTCACCCACCGAGTCTAGGCTGGAGGTGTGACCGACCCCGCCTCCGCCGCTGTGCCGCGGCTGCGGGTCACCACCCGGGCGATCGACGCGATCGAGTACGTGCTCGCCTATGCGCATCCCGATTCGCCGCTCTACTGGATGCGGCGCGGTGACGGCATCGCCGGCATCGGCACGGCCCTCCGCTGGGAGCTGAACGGGACCCCCGAAGGGCAGCGGATGCCGCGGGCTCCCCGGTTCGCCGCGCGCTGGCGCGAGCTCGCCGCCGCGGCGCTCGTCGACGACGAGGTGGCCCTGCCGGGCACCGGTCTCGTGGGCTTCGGCGCCTTCAGCTTCGACGACCGGTCGGACCGCACCAGCGTGCTCATAGTGCCCCGAGTGATCGTGGGCCGCCGGGCGGGCCGCTCGTGGATCACCCGCATCGAGGTCGAGGGCGAAAAGGCCCCGGACGCACCCGACGGACGGCCCATCGAGTACGGCCCGTACTGGTCCGCGACCCTCGGGCCCGGATCGCAGAATCCCACCGGCTACCAGGACTCCGTGCGCGCCGCCCTCGAGGCGATCGAGTCGCACGAGGTCGGAAAGGTCGTGCTCGCCCGCGACCTCGTCGGCACGGTGCCGAAGGGCGCCGACCTGCGTCGTCTCGCGCGCGCCCTCGCGATCGGGTACCCGGACTGCTGGACGTATGCCGTCGACGGCATCATCGGCGCGAGCCCGGAGACGCTCGTGACCGTGTCGGGCGGCACCGTGACCGCACGGGTGCTCGCCGGCACCGCGCCGCGCGGGGCGGATGCCGACGCCGACACCGCGGCATCCCTCGCCCTCGCCACCAGCGCCAAGGACCAGGATGAGCATCTCTACGCCGTGCAGAGCGTGCTGAAGTCGCTGCGCCCCCACACGAGCGCCCTCGCGTCGAGCGAGCAGCCCTTCACGCTCAAGCTGCCGAACGTCTTCCATCTCGCGACGGACGTCGAGGGCGACCTCTCCGACGGCGCCTCCGCCCTCGACCTGATCGGCGCGCTGCACCCGACGGCGGCGGTGGCGGGCTCGCCGACGGATGCCGCGATCGAGGTCATCCGCCGGCTGGAGCCGTTCGACCGCGGCCGGTATGCGGGCCCTGTCGGCTGGGTCGACGCGAACGGCGACGGCGAATGGGCGATCGCGCTGCGCTGCGCGCAGTTCGACATCTCCGGCACCTCCGGCGACGCGGCCGAGGGCACGATCCCCGTCACCGCCCACGCGGGAGCGGGCATCGTGGCCGGCAGCGACCCCGAGGCCGAGCTGCTCGAGACCCGGGTGAAGTTCCGGCCGATCGTGGACGCGCTGGCATGACCGGCGCGATCGGCAGCCTGCCGCCGCGCGGCGACGCGATCCTGACGAACCTCCGGCTCGTCGACGGGATCCATCCCGCGGTAAGGGAGGGGCTGGCGCTGATCATCGCCGAAGGGGTGATCCGCGACATCGTGCCGGCGGCATCCCTGTCCCCGGCGGACGGCGCGATCGACCTGGGCGGCGCGTTCGTCATGCCCGGGCTGATCAACATGCACACCCATTTCTCGCTCTCGCTCCCCGGCGCCGGCGGCGACGCCGTCAGCGCGCTCGACCCGCACCAGCTCGCCCTGTACATGGCCGACGGGGCGCGCCGCACCCTGCTCTCGGGCGTGACCACCGTGCGCTGCGTCGCCGAGAAGGGCGGCGCGGACTTCGCGCTCCGGCGCGCGATCGAGGCGGGGCACGTGCCCGGGCCGAGGATCTTCACGGCCGGGCGGGCGCTGGCATGCACGGGAGGGCACGGGCACGACACCGACGACACGATCGAGTGCGACGGGCCCGTCGAGTTCGCCCGCGGCGTCCGCAGCCAGCTGCGCGCCGGCGCCGACGTCATCAAGCTCATGATCTCGGGCGGCATCGCCGGCGAGCACGAGCAGATCACCACGCCGCAGCTCACGCGGGAGGAGATGGCGGCCGCGATCTCCACCGCCCACGCGTGGGGCCGCAAGGTGACGGCGCATGCCGGTCCGGCATCCGTCATCGCAGAGGCCGTCGAGCTCGGGCTCGACTGCGTCGAGCACGGGTACGAGCTCACGCCCGAGGTCGCCGTTCTGATGGCCGAGCGCGGGGTCGCGCTCGTGCCGACCCTCGTGGTCACGCGGGCCGGTGCCTTCTTCGACGAGCTCGGGGTTCCGGCCTGGATGCAGGAGCGCTCGCTCGGCGCGGGCGATCGGCACCTGCGGTCCTACCGCTATGCGCTCGATGCGGGCGTCGACGTGCTGCTCGGCAGCGACATGCCGCCGTTCTGGGCCTTCGAGGGCACATCCGCTGCCGTGCGGGAGCTCGAGCACATGGAGGCCGGCGGCCTCGACAGCGCCGCGGCGATCCGCGCGGCGACGTCGCGGCCCGCGACGTGGCTGGGGGCGGGCGACGAGCTGGGCGCGCTGCGGCGGGGCTGCGCGGCCGACCTGATCGCGATGCCGGACGACCCCACCGCGGGGGTGCGCGCCCTCCGCGGCATCGACCTCGTGATGAAGGCCGGCGTGATCGTCCGCGACGATGCGGGCCGCGCGGGCGCTCTAGCCCTCCGCTGGTGAGTCGCCGCCTCGCAGCAGCAGGTCGCGGAGCGGCCCCAGCCCCATGGGCCCGTAGCCCAGCGCCTCGCGGTGGAAGTCGCGGAGGGTGAAGGCGTCGCCGCGCTCGGCGGCCCAGGCATCCCTCGCGTCGTTCCAAAGGCGAGCGCCGACCTTGAAGGCCAGCGCCTGGCCCGGCCAGCCGAGGTAGCGGTCCACCTCGAAGCCCGCGAGCGTCGGCTCGACGAGCGCCCGGTCGATGAGCAGCCGACGAGCCGCCTCCGGAGTCCAGGCGGTGTCGTCGAGCACCGTGTTCCGCGGGATCGGCCAGCCGGTGTGCAGGCCGATGTCGGCGACGATCCGGACGGCACGCCAGATCTGGCCGAGCACCATGCCGAGCCTCTCGGCCTGGTCGCGGACGAGGCCCAGCTCGTCAGCCAGCTGCTCGGCGTAGTGCGCCCAGCCTTCCGCGTAGCCGTGGATCTGGCAGAGGTGGCGCTGCCACGGGTGCAGCCCCGTGTTGGCGGCGTTCACGACGTGCTCGAGGTGGTGTCCCGGCAGCCCCTCGTGGTGCACGCTCGACACCTCCTGCCACGTCGCGGCCACGGGCACCCCGCTCGGGATGGTCCACACGATGCGGCTCGGAGCCGAGCCGTCCGGCGGCGAGGGCGTGTAGTACACGACACCGGCGGATGACTCCGAGACGATGCACTCCACATCGCGCACGGTCGGCGGCAGGTCGAAGGCGGTGCCGGCGAGCGCGTCGGTCGTCTCGGCCACGCGGGCCGAGAGCCACGCGCGGATCGCGGGGACGCCCTCCAGGCGGTAGCGGGGGTCGGCATCCAGGCTCTCGCCGGCCGACCGCACCGGGTCGACCCCGGTGCCGCCCAGCCCCTCGGCCAGCGCGGTGGCCTCGGCGGTGAGGCGCTCGAGCTCCGACCAGCCGAACGCGTAGGTGTCGGCGAGGTCGACACAAGCGCCCAGCATCGCGGCCGCGAGGTCGGCGTAGACCTCCTCGCCGACGCCGTCCTCAACGGGGGCGCTCGACCGCAGCTCGTCGCGGAGGAAGGCGGCGAGCGCGAGCAGGGCCGCGCGCGCGTCATCCGCCGCGGCGCGGAATCCGCCGCGAAGCGCGGCATCCACGCCCGGGGCGATGGCAAGCGATCCGAACCAGTCCCGCGACGCCCACGACTCGACCTGCGCGGCCAGGGTGTCGATCTGGCGCGCGGGCGCGACGCCGGTGCCCGAGAACCGCCCGGAGGCTCCCTGATCCCGGGACCAGCGCAGCGTCTCGATGTACTGGCCCACCGCCTCGGGCACGGCCCGGAGGCGCGCGAGCAGGCGGGCGCCCGCGGCATCGGGGGTGAGTTCGGAGCCCTCGAACGAATAGCGGATGAGATGCACCGGGCTCGCGAGGCCCGCGATCAGCCGCGTCGTGAAGCCGGTGTCGAAGAGCAGCCGCTCGCGCTCCAGCCGCTCGTGCAGCGCGGCGCGGAGCGTCTCGTCGCCGGCATCCGAGGGCAGCGCGTCGAGGTCCGCGAGGGTGCGCCCCTGCAGCTCGTACCGCTCCAGCATCCAGGCCGGTCCGATGTCGGCGAGCAGCGGCCCGTCCGGATGGCCGAGGGCCTGCGCCGCCTCGGGTTCATGCTCTGCCAGCGCCTCGACGTACGCGTCCGCGATGGCCCACACCGGGCCTCGCGCGCCGTCTTCGCCCTCGTCCCGTTCCCCCGTCGCCGTCATCCGTCCACCCTACGAGCCCGGCGGCGCCCCACCCGGATCGGGGCCGCGACGAACTTCGGAGAATGTCGCGTTCCTCGGAGGATTCCCGCGGAAAGCCCCGAAGTTCGCGACATTCTCCGAAGTAGGTGACGCCCCCGGACCGGTGACACCCCGGGACCGGTGACGCCCGAGGACCGGTGACGCCCGAGGAACGGTGATGCCTGCTAGTGGATGCCGGCGGCCGGCCCGGCAGCCGCCTCGCCGCGCTGGGGCGAGAAGAGCATGCGTGCGAGCGTGATCATCATGACGACGAACGCCCCGACGAAGGCCAGCGGGATCCACACCCACCCGACGGTGAAGTACAGCACGACCGCCACGGCGATCGCGGTCAGCCAGATGACCATCGAGTAGATGCCGAAGCGCGCCGCCAGCTCGGGGTCGCGCTCGAACCGCGAGCCG
>DASUQB010000097.1:0-7495 GCA_036280835.1 Microbacterium sp.
GCCCTCTACGTCGCCGGCTACTCCGGCTTTCGCATCTTTGAAGAGATGCTGCGCGTCGACCCTGCGCTCCACCTGCTCGGGATGCGCCTCAACTTCTTCGTCGCCATCGCTCTCTGCCTCTCAGGCCTCGCGTGGTTCGCCCACACCCAGAGAAGGTCACGACCGACGGCGAGATCCGATCGGACGGGGAGCTGCGCTTCCCAGGCTCGTCATCCGCTGACACCCCCACGAGACGTCGGACCCTCGTGTCGCGCGCCTGGTGACAACGACTTCAAGCTGCCCGTGAACTGCTCCGACGTATCGTAGGAATCTGCGCTAAGGTTCCCCGCAACAACCGGAGAGCCGCCGGATCCGACGGTGAGCGTGCCGGTCTGCGCTAGGGGCTAGGGACCCGGCGACCTCGCATCCACGAGGGGGAACCATGCGAGGAGTAGTCCGCCTTGCCGTACTGGCCGCGGCCGCGGCCGGTCTCTTGATGCTGCCCGCTACGGCGGCGGCCGATCACGGCACCCGCCCGCACACCCAGAACATGCACGCTCTGGGCCACAGCCCACATCCTGCGACGTTCTTGGGGTCGACGTCCGCGGAGCGCAACGTCAACTCGGACATCGCGTTCTGGGGGAACCTGATCTTCAACGGCAACTACGACGGTTTCCGGATCATCAAGAACTCGCCGGGCAACCCGAAGGAGATCACGTGGGCCCACTGCACCGGCGATCAGGGCGACATCGCCGTCTGGGGCGACGTCCTCGTCCGCGCCTGGAACAGCCCAGCGCCCGCCGGACGGGTCTGCGACGGGCAGCCCGTGCCCGTGGGCTTCGAGGGCATGCACATCTGGGACATCAGCGACCTCGAGGATCCCGAGCTCATCGGCGAGGTCGAGCTGAGCGCACGGCCGCAGGCCGACTCGCCCGGTTGCGGCACCCACACGCTGACGCCCGTGCCGGACCTCGCGAACAACCGCATCGTGATCTACAACGCGACCTCCGGCGGCAACCCGGCCCTCCCGCCCGCGCTGCAGGAGTGCGACTGGGTCGACATCGTCCAGGTCCCGCTCGACACCCCGGCGGCGGCCGCCTTCGTCCGCCGCGAGCCGCTCGAGGGCGGGCATGCCGCCCATGACAACGGCGCGATCCTCGGCGACGTGAACATGCTCGCCACGGCCTCGGGCCACATGAGCAATGTCTTCGACATCGGCGCCAACGCCATCCCGGGCGGCAGCCTCACGGACCCCCAGTTCCTCTTCACGATCGAGGAGCCAGGCGTCTGCAACACCGGCGGCCCGCTCTGCAACGGCAACTGGCACTCCGCCGGCTTCACGTGGGACGGCGAGGTGATCATCCTCGGCTGGGAGCCCGGTGGCGGCTCGGCGCCGGAGTGCGAAGCGACAGATCCGCCGGTGAAGAAGAGCGCGTTCTTCTACGACGCGCACAACGGCGCCAAGCTCGGTCAGTGGACGCTGCCGCGGCCGCAGTCCTCCGCTGAGAACTGCACGATCCACAACTACAACACCGTGCCGCTGCGCAACGGCAGGTACGTGCTCGTGAGCGGCAACTACCAGGCGGGGACGTGGGTCACCGACTTCACGAACCCGGCCAGCCCGGAGACGCTCGGCTGGTCGGACCCGCCTCCGATCCCGCCGGTGACGCCGCCGGGCGGCGGCGCGCCGGTGAACGAGCTCGGCGGCGCCTGGTCGTCGTACTGGTTCAACAATTTCATCTACGAATCGGAGATCACCAAGGGCCTGAACGTGTTCCGCTTCAGCGGGTCCCAGACGGGCGGCGCGATCAGGCTGCCGCACCTGAACCCGCAGACGCAGGAGTTCTCAACGCCGTGATCCGCCGGCTCCGGCCGGTCCGTGCGTGGACCGGCCGGAGCCGATCCGACTGGAGGGAGGAACCGTGCGTCGATTCGTCTTCACCGCGCTTTGCCTATCCGCCGTGCTCGCCGCGGGTGCGGCATCCGCCCCGGCACAGTCCGGGCCGGCCGTCGGGGTGCGACTGGTCGCCGACGGCCTGACCTCGCCCGTCGCCCTCGTGCCGTCCGCGGACGGCAGCGGGCGCCGCTTCGTCGTCGACCAGGCCGGCACCGTCCGGGTGCTCACCGCCGGCGGCACGCTGCTGCCGCAGCCGTACCTGGACGTCCGCAGCCGGATGATGCCGTTGATGCCCGACTACGACGAGCGCGGGCTGCTCGGCTTCGCGTTGCACCCGGGCTATGCGAGCAACGGCCGCTTCTTCGTGTACTACAGCGCGCCGCTGCGGCCGGGGGCGCCGGCCGGGTACGACCACACGGCGCGGATCTCGGAGTTCCGCGTCTCCGCCGCGGATCCGAATCGGGCCGACCCGGCCTCGGAGCGCGTGCTGCTCGAGATCGACAAGCCGCAGTTCAACCACAACGGCGGCACGCTGGCGTTCGGGCCGCGTGACGGCTTCCTGTACATCTCGATCGGCGACGGCGGGGGCGCGGACGACGTCGGCCTCGGCCACGTCGAGGACTGGTACACAGCCAACGCGGGCGGCAACGGGCAGGACATCCAGCACAACTTGATGGGGGACATCCTGCGCATCGACGTCAACCGCGGCGCCCCGTATGCGATCCCCGCCGACAACCCGTTCGCCGGCACGCCGGGGTGCGCCGACGGGTGCGACGAGACGTGGGCCTACGGCTTCCGCAACCCGTACCGGATGTCGTTCGACATGGGCGGCAGCCGCGAACTGTTCGTCGGCGACGCGGGCCAGAACCTCTGGGAGGAGGTGAGCATCGCCGTCAGGGGCGGCAACTTCGGCTGGAACGTCAAAGAGGGCGCGCACTGCTTCTCCACCGACGACCCGGACCAGACGCCCGCCGAGTGTCCCGACGCCGTCGGGGCGCCGCATCCCCGGGCCGGCGATCCGCTCATCGACCCGGTGATCGAGTACCAGAACGAGCACAACCCCGAGGGCGGCGGCCTCGGCCACGTCGTCGTGGGTGGGCACATCTACCGCGGTGCGGAGTTGCGCCGGTTCTCGGGCGACTACATCTTCGGCGACTGGAGTCGCGAGGAGGAGGAGCCCGACGGGTCGCTGTTCGTGGCCAAGTCCCGCAGCGCCGGGATGTGGAAGCTGCAGCAGCTGCAGGTCGCCACGAGCCCGACCCGCAGGCTGGGCCACTACCTGCTCGGCTTCGGCCAGGATCTCGCCGGGGAGATCTACGTGCTCACCACCGACGAGGCCGGCCCGTCCGGAACCACGGGGCGGGTCTACCGACTGACCCGGGCGAGCGGATGACGGGGGTGACGGAGGGCTAGCGCGGTGCGCCTCGCGATCCTCGCCACGGTCCTGCTCGCGTCGCTGGCGCTTGCCGCGACGGCGCTGGGCCACGCGAAGCTCCTCCGCACCGATCCACACGAGGGCCGGATGCTCGCGCACGCGCCGCGCGCCGTCGTCCTGACGTTCAGCGAAGAGATCGACCCCGCGCTCGTCAGGCTGCAGGTGCGCGACCACTCCGGCCGGCGCGTGGACCGCGGTGCTCCGTTCCACCCCGGCGGGCGCGACGAGGTCGTGGCCGTCGCGCTGACGCCCCGGCTGGAGGGGGCGCTGACCGCGCACTATCGCGTGATCTCCGGAGACGGTCACCCGGTCGCACGGAGCTTCGGATTCAGCGTGCGGCCACAGCCGGCCGCCGAAGCGCAACCGACACCGCCGGGCGCAACGACGGCGCCTCCGACCGCGGCCACGCCGATGCCCGGCGGGCACGCGGACACCGAGTCGGGCCAGGTCACCGGCGTCGCCTTCGCCGCCGCCCGTGGGCTCGGCTACCTGGCGATCGCGCTCGGCATCGGCGGCGCGCTGTTCCTGTTCGTCGCCTGGCTGCCGGGGCTGGCGCAGGTCGCCGGCGGGCAACGCGAATGGCTGGACGTCTCGACCACCTTCGCGCGCCGCCTCCGGCAGGTGCTCCTCGGCGCGGTCGTCCTGGGCATGCTGGCGAGCGCGACGTCGATCGTGCTGGAGGCCGCCACCGCGGCCGGCGTCAGCTTCTGGGCGGCGCTCGACCGCGACGCGGTCGACAGCGTCTCCTCGACCCGGCCCGTCGAGGCATGGACCCTCCGGATCGTCGTCTGGCTCGCGCTGGGCATCGTGCTGGCGGCGGCGCTGCGGCCTCGCCGCGTCCCGGCGCTGCGACGGACCGCGCTCGGCGCCACCGGCGCGGCGATCGGTCCAGCACCGTCCCGCGTGCAGATGCTGGTGTTCGGCGCGCTGGCGATCGGGCTCGCGCTCACGGCGCCGCTGGCCGGCCACACCGGCGAGCACGATCCCCGCGCGCTGCTGATCTGCACGGACACGATGCACGTGCTCTGCATGAGCGCATGGCTCGGCGGGCTCGTGATGCTGCTGATCGTCCTCGGCCTCGCGGCACGGCGGCTGCCCGGGCCCGACGGGACGCGGCTGATGGCGGCGGTCGTGGGCCGGTTCTCGATGCTCGCGCGGTTCGCCGTGCTGATCCTGCTGCTCACCGGCATCGCCCAGTCGATCGCGCTCGTCGGCTCCGTGAGCGCCCTGCGTGACACGGACTACGGGCTGCTGGTGCTCGCCAAGATCCTGCTGCTCGGGCTGCTCATCGCGCTCGGCGGCTTCAACCAGCGATGGGCGCTGCCACGCCTCCGGCTCCTCGCCGCGGGTGGTGGCGAGCCGGGCAGCGCGGCCACGGTCCTGCGGCGGTCGGTTTCGCTCGAAGTGGGCTTCGCGCTCGTGGTCATCGCGGTCACCTCGGTGCTGGTCGCGACGGAGCCCGCAAACCCGGACTGAGATGGGGCAACAACAACCACATGGGGAGGGATGCGCATGAGATCTGCGCTCCGACTGCTCGCGGCAGTGTTCGTCGTGCTCGGGCTCGCGCCCGGCACCGCATTCGCGACGCACGCGCCGGATCAGAGCTTCAAGATGGACGAGCTGTTCACGTCGCCCAATCAGGCGACCAACTCGGACTTCGCGTTCTGGGGGAAGTACGCGTTCTCCGGCTACTACACGGGTGACGCCGGCTTCCCGCCCGGGACGACACCGCGCGGCGGGGTGCGGATCTTCGACATCTCGAACCCGGCATCGCCCGTGCTCGTCAAGAACGTGCAGTGCGACGGGCTGCAGGCCGATCCGGTCGTCTGGGACCGCAACGGCAACGGCGTCCCCGACCTGCTGATGCTCGCGGTGGACCGGACGATGGTGAGCCCGGAGTGTGGAGCCGCCCGCAGCGCCAATCACGGCGACCCCACCGGCTGGGAGGGCGTGCGCATCTTCGAGATGAGCGACAACCCGGCGAACCCGTTCGCCACCGTCACGCAGGTGAAGGCCGTCTACACCGACTGCGGCGCGCACACGATCACGGCGTGGCCGGGCGAGATCGAGAAGACCAACGAGCTCCTCCTCTACGTCTCGTCGTATCCGCTGCGGGCGGGGCCGACGTGCGGCGACACCGAGTTCCTGAACACCGCCAACCCGTACGACGAGGACCCGGGCCAACCCGCCAACCCGCTGCACGGCGTGATCCAGGTGGTCGAGGTGCCACTGGACAACCCGGCGGCGTCGCGGGAGGCCGACGTGCAGCCTGAGATCTCGTATCCGGGCGACCCGGACGGCAGGCAGGAGTGGTGCGAGAAGGGGCTCTGCTCCACGCCGGCGAGTCCCCTCGAGGCGGCCGCGGTCGCCTGCCACGACATCGTCACGATGGTCGAGCACCGCATGGCCGGCGCGGCATGCGCCGAGCAGGGGTTCGTCTGGGAGATCGATGAGGACGGCATCCCGATGACCGACGAGCCGATGCTCGTCGGCGACGACGAGGTCAGCGGCGGCGCCAACGCCCAGATCCCCGGGGCGGTCGACTTCTTCCACTCGGTGATGTTCAACAACGCCGGCACCGTGGTGAACTGGGTCGACGAGTCGTTCGGGTCGGGCTGCCCGACGATGACGACGTACAACCCGCGACCGTGGAACCCGGCCGGCGGGACTCACAAGACCGGCAGGATGTTCTTCACCGATCTGGAGGGCAACTTCCTCAGCGAGTTCCACGTCGGCGACCTGCGACCCGACCCGGGGGCGACCGAGTACTGCTCGGCGCACATGGGCATGGCCGTGATGGGCATCAAGCGGGACCTGCTGGTCAACGCCTGGTACACGGGCGGTACCGACGTGATCGACTTCAGCAAGCCGACGCGGTTGAAGGAGATCGCGTACTTCGACCCGCAGCAGGACTCGGGCACCTGGTCCGCTTATCCGTACACGGGCCCGATGTTCAAGAACGGTCCGGGGATCCCGGTCTACGCGTCCGACGGCGTCGAGAACAACGCCATCGCCGAAGGCATGGTCGTCTACCGGGCCAAGATCCAGAAGCCCGGCAACCGCGTCACGGACCACCTCAACCCGCAGACGATGGAAGAAGAGTGAGCCGCATCGCGGAGAGGGCGGCACCGCCGCCCTCTCCGCTGGTTCATACTTGGTGGATGGCCGACGTGGCCCCGCTCACCGGGGAGCTCCAGGTCCAGATCATGGCGGCCGTCTGGCGTCTCGGCCGCGCGACGGTCGAGCAGGTCCGCAGCGAGCTGCCACCCCGCTACCGGGGCGCGTACAACACGGTCCAGACTGTCCTCAACCGGCTGGCCGATCGTAAGCTCCTGTCACGCCACAAGGTGGGGATGGCGTTCGAGTACCGGCCGCGGATCTCGGAGGCGGAGTACCTCTCGAGATCGATCTCCCAGACCCTGGCCGGAGCCTCGACGGCGGCGCGCCAGGCCGCGTTGGCGAGGCTCATCGGTGAGCTGGACGACGACGAGCTCAGTGGTCTCCGCGAGCTCGCCCTGGAGATGAGCTCGAAGCGCATGTAGCCATGTCCCAGGCGCTGGCAGCGATCGTGGTGGCGGGCATCCTTATCCCCCACGTGCTTCGCCTGCAGCGGGTACCACCCACCACGGCGATCGTCCTGTGGCTGAACGGTCTTGCGCTTCGCGCGCTCGCCGCCGTGCTCGCCGTCATCTACGTCCTCTACTTCCTGCCGCGGACCGCGCTCTTCGTGGACCTCTCGCACTGGTGCGCGCAGATGCCGTTGCTCGGCCATCGCCTGCACGCGGAGGGCCACGCGGTGGCCGCCGTCGCGCTGTACCTGCCCGGCATCGCTCTCGTCGCGTCTCTCGTCCACGACTCCGTCCGCACCGCACGCGAGGTCCGCGCGACACGACGACTCGTCCGGCAGGCTCTCGGCCGCGGGCCGCGGAACAGCCTCATCCTCGGAGGACCGGAGGTGATGTTCGCCGTCGCGGGGCTGGCGCACCCTCATGTCGTCGTGTCGGCCGGAGCGCTCACGACGCTCGACGACCATGAGCTCACCGCTGGGCTGGACCACGAGCAGGCGCACATCGCCCACCGGCATCGCTTCGTGATGCTGCTCGCGCTCGGCTGCCGCGCGCTCGGCCGCGCGATCCCCGGGGGCGACCGCGGCGTCCGCGAGCTCGCCTTCCACCTCGAGCGGG
>DASUQB010000098.1:0-6016 GCA_036280835.1 Microbacterium sp.
GTGTAGCCGGTGGGCACGAGCGGACGCACGACGTCCTGCAGCCCCGCCTCCTCGAGCGCGTGGAACGCGGCCCGCTCGGGCGGGCTCACGTGCGTGGAGAAGCCGACCTGCACCGCGGGGTCGCCGTTGTCGGCATCCGTCGGGGCGATGTTGAAGTCCCCGACCAGCGTGAGGGCCGTGTCGGGCGCGCTGGTCAGCGTCTCCTGCGTGTACTGCGCCAGGGCACTCAGCCAGTCGAGTTTGTAGAAGAAGTGCGGGTCGCCGAGCGAGCGACCGTTGGGCACGTAGAGGCTCCACACGCGGATGCCGCCGATCGTTCCGCCGATCGCGCGCGCCTCCTGCGGCGCGTCGAGGCCCGCGTGGCCCTTGGCGAAACCCGGCATGCCGGGGAAGGCATATGCGACGTCCTCGATCGGCTCGCGGCTCGCGATCGCGACGCCGTTCCACTGATTCAGCCCGTGGGCGACGACGTGGTATCCGGCGTCCTCGAACTGCTCGGTGGGGAACTGCTCGGGCGTGCACTTGATCTCCTGCATCGCGAGCACGTCGATGCCCTCGCGGACGGCGAAGTCGACGGTGCGGGCGACACGCGCGCGGATCGAGTTGACGTTCCAGGTGGCCAGGCGCATGGCTCCAGCCTAGGGCGGGCGACCGACGCTCCGTACGAGCGGAGCGGGACGAAGGGTCGCTCAGCGACCGGCATCCGGGTGTCGTCGCCGACCGTGCACGTTCCGCGCGAGAGGGTACGGTGCGGCGGCCCGGAACGTGCACTCTCGGGCCGGAAGATGCACTCTCGGGGAGAAGAAGCGGGTGGGCCGGGTCGGCGCACCCTAGCCAGGATCGGCGGCATGGCAACCCCTTGTTCGGGGGGCCGGGGCGCTGGCATCCTCTTCGGACCAACCGAACGAAGGGGTTCACCATGCGCCACAAAGTGCTTGCCGCCACCGCCGCCACATTCGCCCTGCTCGCGCTCAGCGCCGCTCCGGCGACCGCCGTCACGAACGGCACCCTCGACGGCGAAGCCCACCCGTACGTCGGCCTGATGGTCGCACAGACCGAGGATGGGACACCGCTCTCGCGGTGCACCGGCACCCTCATCTCCCCGGAGCTCTTCCTGACCGCCGGGCACTGCACCGACGGTGCGGGGCACGTCGAGATCTGGTTCGACGCGGACGTCGAATCGGGTGTGCCCGAGAACGGCTACCCCTACACCGGTGAGGTCGGCGGAACGCCGTACACCCACCCCCAGTACACCGAGGAGGCCTTCAACCTCTACGACCTCGGCATCGTCGTGCTCGACGAGCCCGTCTACATGGACGAGTACGGAGAGCTGCCCGAGCTGCACGAGCTCGACGCCTACGCGAACCAGCGCGGCCAGAACAAGGTGACCTTCACCGCGGTGGGCTACGGCCTGCAGCAGAGCTTCCCCGACGCCGCGTCGTGGAAGGAGAGCGCCCTCAAGGTGCGCATGGTCGCCTACCCGAAGCTCAACCAGATCAACACGGGCTTCACCGGCGACTCGTCGCTGCTGCTGTCGAACAACGCCCGCACCGGAGGCACCTGCTTCGGCGACTCCGGCGGACCCAACTTCATCGGCGACACCAACGTCATCGCCGGGGTGACGTCGTTCGGCCTCAACAGCACGTGCGCCGGCACCGGCGGCGTGTACCGCATCGACCAGGCCGACGACCTGGACTGGATCTACGACGAGTTCGGCGAATACCTCTAGGACATCACCGGACGGCCGGGCGGCGACCAGCCGCCCGGCCGCTCGCGTGCGCCCGGAGGGTCCGCCCTAGACTCGTGGGCATGACTGCCTCCACCCCCGAACTCGAGGCCGACCGTCACGGCCTCATCGCCCTCATCCGGGACGAGGCGGTGTTCCACGGCGACTTCACCCTCTCGAGCGGCAAGAAGGCGTCGTACTACGTCGACATGCGCAAGCTGACACTCGACCACCGTGCAGCGCCGGCGATCGGCCGCCTCATGCTCGACCTCGTCCGCGACATCCCGGACATCGTCGCCGTCGGAGGTCTCACGCTGGGCGCCGACCCGATCGCGAACGCCATCATGCACGAATCCGCCCGCACCCCGACGCCGCTCGACGCGTTCGTCGTGCGCAAGGAGCCGAAGGACCACGGCCGCGGCCGTCAGGTCGAAGGGGCGGATGTCGCGGGCAAGCGCGTCGTCGTCGTCGAGGACACCTCGACCACCGGTCAGTCCGCGCTGAAGGCCGTCGATGCCCTGCGCAAAGAGGGGGCGGATGTCGTCGCCGTGGCCGTCATCGTCGACCGGGCGACCGGGGCACAGGCGGCGATCGAGGCCGCCGGGCTCGAATGGCGTGCCGCCATCACCCTCGAAGACCTCGGACTCGACCCGCAGTAGCGGGGGTCGGTCACTCGTCGCCGCGGCCGCGGCTGCGCCACCACGCGACGCCGAAGACCACCAGCGTGCCGGTCAGCACGACGACCGTCACGCCGTAGAGCAGCGCCTGCTCGTTCATAGGGGCCTCTTCCCGACCGCGGCATCCGCCACGATCTTCGCGATGCGGGCCGCCTGCGTCTCGGGCCGCTTCGCCGAGTCTATGAAGCCGATGCCGTACTTGCGCACCGACGGCGGGAATGCGTCCCAATTCGCGCGTGCCTCGGGCTCGGCGTCCAGGGCCGCGGTCAGCTCGGGCGGCTCGATCATCGCCTCCGCCCGGTCGAGCGCAGTCCACGAGCCGTTCGCCTTGGAGATCTCGACGGCCCGGATGCCCGCCTCCGTCATCAGCCCCGCCGCCTCGAGCTCGATCAGGCGGGCCTTGTTCGTCGCGGCCCAGCCGCTGCTCGGCCGGCGCGGCGAGAACCACAGGCCGCCGGTCTCATCGTCGAACGTGCGCACGGGTCCGTCGATCCAGCCGAAGCACAGCGCCTGCCGGATCGCGTCTTCGTAGGCGACGTGCCGATCGGTGAACCCGGGACGCCCGCGCACGAGCCAGGCGCCCTTCGCCCGGGTGTGGTTCTCCTGCAGCCACGCCCGCCACGTCGCGGCATCCGGCGCCACCACCTTCTCGCCGTCGTCCAGAGCGCCCATCCCGCGACGATACCGCGCGCCTCCGACGCCGTCATCCGGCCGGATGGCGCCGATCCGGTCCGCCGCGGCTAGATGACTTCCGGCAGTTCGGTCTCGATGGGATCCGCGGGCAGCAGGTCGGCGACGGAGTTCAGCACCTCGCTCGGCCGGAAGGGATACCGCTCGATCTCCGCGCGGTCGCTGATGCCGGTCAGCACGAGAACGGTGTGCAGCCCCGCCTCGATGCCGGCGACGATGTCGGTGTCCATGCGGTCGCCGATCATGCCGGTGTTCTCGGAGTGCGCGCCGATGCGGTTGAGCGCCGACCGGAACATCATCGGGTTGGGCTTGCCCACGACGTAGGGCTCCTTGCCGGTCGCCTTCGTGATCAGCGCCGCGAATGCGCCGGTGGCCGGCACCACCCCGCTCGGCGTCGGGCCCGTGGCATCCGGATTCGTGACGATGAACCGCGCGCCGGCGTTGATGAATCTGATCGCCTTGGTGATCGCCTCGAAGGAGTACTGGCGGGTCTCGCCCACGACGACGTAGTCGGGCTGCGACTCGGTCATGATGAACCCGGCCTCGTGCAGGGCGGTGGTGAGCCCCGCCTCCCCGATGACGAAGGCGGTGCCGCCCGGCAGCTGCGTGTGCAGGAAGTCCGCGGTCGCGAGCGCCGAGGTCCAGATGCGCTCCTCGGGAACATCGAGCCCGGAGCGGGCGAGCCGGGCGCTCAGGTCGCGCGGCGTGAAGATCGGGTTGTTCGTCAGCACCAGGAACGGCGTGCCCGCATCCCGCCAGAGCGCGAGCAGTTCCGATGCCCCCGGTACGGGACGGTTCTCGTGCACCAGCACGCCGTCCATGTCGGTCAGCCAGCACTCGATCTCATCGCGGCGCGCCATGCGCCCAGCCTAGGGCGCGCGGGGGACGACGCCCCGCCGCGGGGAGCCGGCTCGCACCGCCGCACATTCCCTGTCCGCACGAGGGATCGGGTGAATGGATCGGGCGTAGGGTCGAGATGTGACCCGACACGACCCCGCCTCAGCGTGGGATCCGGAGCGCCTTCCCGACCTGTCGGGCCGGGTCTACCTGATCACCGGAGCCAACGCCGGGCTCGGGTACTTCTCCTGCGAGCAGCTCTGCCGGGCCGGCGCGCACGTCGTCATGAGCGGGCGCAGCCCGAACCGCCTCGCCGCCGCCCACGCGGCCATCGACCGCCGGGTCGAGGGGGCGTCGGTCGAGACGCTGCTGCTCGACACCAGCAACCTCGGCTCGGTGCGGGCCGCCGCCGCTTCGATGGGTGCTCGCGCGCGGATCGACGGGGTCATGCTGAACGCGGGCATCGTGCATCCGCCGAAGGAGCGCACGCTCACGGCGGATGCGGGCCGGGAGCTCGTGCTCGCCACCAACGTGCTCGGGCACTTCGCGCTCGCCGCGGAACTGCTCATCTCCCTCGCCCGCACCCGGGGGCGGCTCGTCTGGCTGGGCAGCATGGCCACACGCCTCGGCGCCTACGATCCGGTCGACCTCGAGCTTCGTGAGGGCTACACGGGCTGGCGCGCCTACGCGCAGTCGAAGGTCGCCGCGCAGGTGCTGGGCTTCGAAGCCGACCGGCGGCTGCGCGAGGCCGGTGTGCCGGTCGAGAGCGTCGTCGCGCACCCCGGGTACTCGGTGAGCGGCCGCACCCCCGGCATCCACGGGGTCAACATGCCGACCCGTCGCGCCCGCTTCACCGACAACCTGCAGGCACCGATCACCCAGAGCAAGGAGCAGGGGGCGTGGTCGCCCGTGCGCGCGCTCGTCGACCCCGGCATCGAGGGCGGGGAGTACTGGGGTCCCGCGTCGATCACGCGCGGCGCGCCGCGCCGGCAGACCCCGTCGAAGACGTCCCTCGATCCCGCAGTGGGCGCGCGGGTCTGGGCCGACTGCGAGCGGCTGACCGGCATCCACTGGCCGTTCGCGAAGGCCGCAGGCGTCGAGCGGAAGGGCGCCGCGTGATCTCTCGCGAACTGGCCGCCGCCCTGCGGGCGGAGGGGCTCGTCTGGCACCCGGCATCCGGCGATCGCTTCACGCTCGACCTTCCGGGCCAGAACGAGGTCGAGGACGACGTCTACACGGTCAGCGAGATGACGATCGAGGCGCACAAGTACCCGACGGGCACGATCCTCGGCTTCAACGGCACGACGGAGTGGGCGCTCGACTCCGTCAGCATCGAGCAGACCGTGTGGCTGCCCCGCGAGGACCAGCTGCGCGAGCTGCTGCGCGGATCGTTCCGCTCGCTGACGCGCATCGGGGACGCGTTCGTCGTGGAGATCGCGTGGAGCGAGCGGATGCTGAGCGATGACGAGCCGGGGACCCAGACCTTCGAGCATCCGGAACCGGCCGAGGCGTACGGTCTCGCTGTGCGCGAGCTGATCCGCCGCTCGCGCTGAGCGGCGCCGCCCGAACGCTCGATCAGGTCAGGCGCTCAGCCACACCGCGTCGCCCGCCCCCGGGGGCAGGTCGACCGCGCGCCCACCGAGGGCCACCCGCGTGCCGCCCTCGCCGCCGACCACGCCGACCATGCGACCGACCACGAGCCCCGCGATCTCGAGGGAGCGCAGCAGCGCGGGGTCGCGGTCGCTGACCCGCAGCACCCGGCCCTCGTGCGCGTCCGGCGCCGCGCCGAGCAGCACGAAGGGCTCGCGGTCGACGCGGCCCTCGCCATCCGGAATCGCGTCGCCGTGCGGATCGAAGCGGGGGTGGCCCAGCCGCTCGTCGATCTTGCTCAGCAGCCGGTCGCTGATCGTGTGCTCGAGCACTTCGGCCTCGTCGTGCACCTCGTCCCACGCGTACCCGAACTCGCTCACGAGCCAGGTCTCGATCAGCCGGTGCCGCCGGACCATGGCGAGCGCGCGCGCCTCACCGGCGGGTGTCAGACGCACGGCGCCGTACGGGACGTGCGACACGAGACCCGCGGCGGCGA
>DASUQB010000099.1:0-3934 GCA_036280835.1 Microbacterium sp.
ACGAGGAACACCACCGTGACGTTCACCATCGGCTCCTGGCCCGTCATGCTGACCCCCTTCACCGACGACGACCGCGTCGACGGCCCTGCACTGGACCGCTACACGGACTGGCTGATCGGCGAGGGCGCCGTCGGCCTCTTCCCCGTGGCGCTGTCGGGCGAGATGTACGAGCTGTCGCGCGAGGAGCGGCTCGCGGTCGCCGCGCGGGTGGTCGCGCGCACCGCCGGACGCGTTCCCGTCGCGGCGGCCGCGCTGGGCGACGGCACTCCCGCCGGGCTGGCGTCGGAGGTGTCCGACCTCGCCGCCGCCGGTGTCGACATCGTCGTGCTCGTGGTGCCCGTGCTGCTCGGTCCCGACCAGGACGAGCGTGTGCTGCTCGAGCACGTGGATGCCCTCGTCGGCGCCGTGCCCGACGTCGCCCTCGGCATCTACGAGTGCCCCCTTCCGCACCACCGCATCCTGAGCATCGGGACCGTCGAGCGCCTGGCCCGCACCGGCAGGTTCAGGTTCTTCAAGGAGACGAGCCATGACGTCGAGGTGATGCGCGATCGCGTGCGCGTCGGCGCCCCGCACGGCCTGGCGATCCTCAACGCGGGCATCGAGAACTACGCCCAATCGCTCGCGGTCGGCGTCTCGGGGCTCTCCGGCTGGATCGCCAACGTGGCGCCGGCCGAGGTCGCCCGGCTCACGGCGCTCGTGATCCAGGGCGGCGTCACGGCCGGGGCGCTGTCCCTCCAGAGCACCCTCGCGGGCATCGAGCAGGCGATGGGATCGACCTATCCGTCCTCGGCCAAGGCGATCGTGAACGAGCGCTCCGGCGCGGGCTTCGCCCTCCGCTCACGCTGGCGCCCCGCCGATGTCGACCCGGCCCTGGTCGAGTCGCTCGTCGCCGTCCTCGCCGCGAGCTGAGCTCGCGGCCTCGATCCCCGCACGTCTCCCGCGCCCTGCACGAGGGCACACCAGAAACACCGGGCCACCCGGCGCGAGGCGCCGGATGGCCCGTGTCGTGGCGCGCGAGCGCGGATCAGCCGCGGCCGGGCGCGCGCTCCGACGGGTTGCCCGACGTCACGAGGCAGTTCGACGCGCCCGAGGTGCCCGCGTGGGGGCCGGGGTTTCCGCCCTCGGCGTGGTCCGCGAGCTTCACGTGCGTCGTGCCGAAATACGAGAAGCCGGGCGTGGTCATCGAGCTGTCGACGCAGTGGGCCGCGGATGCCGCGCCTGCTCCGCCGAACAGCATCGCCGCCGCCACCGCCGTCACCGCGAATGTGAACGAGAGTGTCTTCTTCATCGAATCCTCCGATCTCAAAGTGGGAGTCCCCCACCTCTGTTCGGAGCGAACGACGAATCGGATGCCCTGCTACGCCTCCCGCGTGATCGTCACCTTGACGAAGAGCTGGCTCTTGAACGGCCCGGCGTACACGCCCCGGAGCGGGGGCACGTCGTTGTAGTCGCGGCCGCGGCCCACGAGGACGTGCCGGTCGCCGATCTCGATGTTGTTGGTCGGGTCGAAGCCCCACCAGTCGCCCGAGAACCACTCGACCCACGCGTGGGACTCCCCCGTCACGGCCTCGCCGACCCCCGCGTTCGGACGCGGGTGCAGGTAGCCGGACACGTACCGGGCGGGGATGCCGACCGACCGCAGCGCGCCGAGCGTGATGTGCGCGATGTCCTGGCAGACCCCCTTGCGCGCCTCCCACGCCTCGGTGGCCGTCGAGTGCACGCCGGTGATGCCGTGCATGTACTCGACGGCATCCCCGATCGTCGTCGCGATGTCGTGCGCCGCGCGGCTCGGGTGCTCGTGACGGGCGGCGATCGTCTGAGCGAGCTCGACGACCTCGGGATGCGGCCGGGTGCGCTGGGTCTGCACGAGCTGCTCGACGGTGTCGATCGTGCGGCTCGACTCGGTCGCGAGCCGGTCCCACGAGATGTCGGCGTGCTCGATCGGGCGAGGGCGCACCTCGACCAGGCTGCGCGCCGTGATGTTCAGCTCGGTGTGCGGCGACAGCACGTCGAAGGCGCTGACCCGGGTGCCGAAGTAGTCGACGTAGGCATTGACGGATGTCGAGGGGTGGATGTCGAGCGACGAGCTCAGCACGAACTGGCTGTCGGTCGTGCCGGGCAGCATGCGCGCCTCGTTGTACGACGCGGAGACGTCGCCCAGATAGCGGAAGCCGGTCGCGTGCTCGATGCGCAGTCTCTTCATGATTGCTGCCTCACTGGTTGGTGAGCCTGTCGAACCATCACGAGATCTCTCCGATCCAGTTCGGCTCGGACTGGGTCGGGAAGAACCGTGCGCGGATGGCCTCGGACGCCTCCCGCGTGACCTTCTGCACCTGATCCATGTGATGGGGAAGCTCGCTCAGGATCTCGCTGATCGGGCGGTACTCGAGGTCGTTGCGGATGCGTCCGAGGGCCCGCAGCACCTGGTTGGAGTGGCCGACTCGGTCCTGCCCGGGATCGATCGCGCTCATGCAGTCCTCCGCGCGTGAGATCGAGTAGATGATCGACCGCGGGAACAGGCGGTCGAGCAGCAGGAACTCCGCCGCGTTCCGGGCGCTCGGCATCCCGCGATACGTGCGCAGGTACGCCTCGTACGCGCCGCACGAGCGGAGGATCGTGGTCCACGACGGGCCGGACGCCTCGGTCAGCGAACGGGTGGCGAGCATCCGCGCCGTCATGTCGGCCCGCTCGATGCTGCGGCCGAGGGTGAAGAACTGCCAGGCCTCGTCGCGGCTCGTCGAGGAGTCGACGATGCCCACGGCGAGAGCCGCGCGCTCACGCACCCACTGGAAGAACTCGTGCACCTTCTCGGTCTGCAGGCGCCGCGGCATCCGGGAGTTCGTCGTGTTGAGGCACTCCCACAGCTCCGACGACACGATCTCGCGCGCTCGGCGGGCGTTCTCCCGGGAGGCGGTCAGGGCATACGCGATGCTCGCCGGGTTCATCCGGTCGACGGCGAGCTTGGAGAGCACGTCCTCGCGGCGCACGACGGCGCCGGCCTCGGCTTTCGTCGAGCCCATCACGAGCAGCAGCGAGCGGCACGCGGTGTCCTCGTCGATCCAGGGGTCCTCAAGCAGCAGCTGCAGGTGCACGTCGAGGATGCGCGCGGTGCCGTCGCTGCGCTCGATGTACCGCCCGATCCAGAACAGCGACTCCGCGATCCGGCTCAGCATGCCGTCCCCCCGTCCTCGACCGCGTGCGCGAGAGGGCACGGATGCACCTTCCCGGCGTCCGGGAGGGTGCGTTCGTGCCCTCTCGCGGAGTCGGGCGCCGAGAGCTGCTGCTGCTGCTGCTCCTGCTGCTCGACGCGGGTGCGCGGGCGGTCCTGGGGGCTGTGCGAGACGGCGGTCTGCTCGTCGTAGATGATCGGGATGGCGGCGGTGATGGTGGATGCCTGGTCGGCGACCAGTCCCGGCAGGCCGTTGCCCTGGCCGTACTCGACGTGACCGGGGGCGGCGCCGCCGACGATCCACGTGTCCTTCGAGCCGCCGCCCTGGCTGCTGTTGACGACCAGCTGCCCCTCGGGCAGCGCAACGCGGGTGAGGCCGCCGGGCAGCACCCAGATGTCGTCGCCGTTGTTGACCGCGAACGGGCGGAGGTCGGCGTGGCGCGGGCGCATCCCGTCCTCCACGAGCGTCGGGATCGTGGAGAGCATGACCACCGGCTGCGCGATCCAGCCCCGCGGGTCGGCCAGCAGGCGGGTGCGGAGCTTGTCGAGCTCGGCGGGCGAGGCATCCGGCCCGACGACCAGGCCCTTGCCGCCTGAGCCGTCGACGGGCTTGACCACGAGCTCATCGAGGCGGTCGAGCACCTCCTCGAGCGCGCCCGGATCCTCGAGGCGCCACGTGTCGACGTTCTTGAGGATCGGCTCCTCGGACAGGTAGTACCGGGTCAGCTCGGGCACGTAGGTGTAGAGCAGCTTGTCGTCGGCGAC
>DASUQB010000100.1:0-3188 GCA_036280835.1 Microbacterium sp.
CGCGTTCATCGGCTGGGGTGGTGTGCAACCGCTGTTCACCGAGTTCAGCCGAGACGGCGAGACCATCTTCGACGCGCGCTTCCTCGCGAAGGGTGTAGAGACGTATCGCGCCTACCGGATGCCGTGGCGAGCGACGCCGGCGACCAGGCCGCACGCCGTGGCGGTCGCGACCGGCGAGAGCACGACCGTCCACGTTCGCGGACGGCCGCGCCGCGTCGTGGTCGATTCGTTGGACTCGTCCGGCGCGGTGCTTGGCACAACGGCTGCCGCCGCGGCGCGCCGCCTCCGGCGGGCGACGGGCTGACAGCCGACCCGCCGTTACTCCCGCGCTCAGCGCGCCAGCGGGTGCTCCTTGTTCTTGAGCACGGCGCGATAGAGGAGGAGCAGCAGCATGACCCCGATGATCGCTCCGATCAGTCCGCCGAGGTCGAACATCTCGTTGTCGCCGATGCTGAGCAGCTCGGTGAAGACCAGGAAGCCGACGACGGAGCCGGCGAGCCCGAGCAGCATCGTCGCGATGAAGCCCATCTTGTCTTTGCCCGGCATCAGCAGACGGCCGAGGTACCCGGCCACGATGCCCAGGATGATCGCCCCAACCATGGATCTCCCTTCTCCGGTGGTCTCAGGAGCTTCCCCGGGCCCCGCGGCCGTGAAACGGCCGCGCCTATGAGGGTGAGGTCAGTACCACTTGCCCTTGGCGAAGCCGCCGAAGGCGACCAGGCCCACGAGCGCGATGATGAGGCCGATCCAGAAGCTCCAGATGATCATCAGCACGATGCCGACGATGACCAGGATGCCTCCGAGTCCGATGCCGCCGGTGTTGCCGCCTGTACCTCGCTCTGCCGCCATCAGCTGCCTCCTCTAGGAGTAGGTCGATCATCGGGGCGCGTGCGCGCGACCCGAGCGGCCCCTCAGTTCCCCGCGCAAGCGCGTTTCCCTGCAGACAGCATCCGGCGTCGCCATAGCGTCGAGATAAATGTGGGGCTCTCGAACGTCTCGATCGTCGGCGGGGCGCTCGCGTAGTGTCCTGACCGTGAGCCTGGAACCGCAGGAGCGCACACGAGATCACAAGGTGTTCGGTCGCGTCCTCTGCGGCGTTGACGGCTCGCCGGCCGGAGAGGAAGCGGTGCGGCAGGGCGCCCGCCTGCGTTGGCCGCACGCACCGTTGCTGCTGGTGTCGGTGGCGACTCCGGCGGCTGCGGCTCACCCCGAAGCAGCGGTCGCGCTGGAGCTGCACGCCGCCACTGCCCTGAGGGACGCCGAGCGCGATGCCGGCAACGACTGCGAGCCTCACCTGCTCATCGGCGACCCCGCGGACTGCTTGCTAGCCGCCGCGCGGGACCACTGGGCGACCCTCATCGCGGTCGGCAGCCACGGCAGCGGCCGGCTGGGCGGATTGCTGGCGGGCAGCGTCGCGACGGCGATGCTGCATCGCGCGAGCTGCTCCGTGCTCATCGCCCGACCACCACGCAATCCGGACCACTTCCCGGCGCGAATCACGGTAGGGGTCGATGGCTCGGACGTTTCGGGGATAGCGCTCGAGCTGGCGAGAGAACTCGGGACGCGGCTGAACGCCACCGTGACGGCCGTTATCGCCCGCGGAGCCACCACCGATCCTCAAGTCTCCTCCGACGAGGTCGACGCGGTTCACATCGACGAGCGCGACCCGGTCGACGCCCTGCTCGATGCGGCCGGCAGGTCCGACCTACTCGTCTTGGGGGCCCGCGGCCTGCACGGCCTGCGTGCATTGGGAAGCGTCAGCGAGCGCGTCGCTCACCGGGCACCGATCTCCGTCTTGGTCGTTCGCCCGACCGATACGGCTCGACACTCCGACTGAGCCTACGTCGAAGGTCCCGGCCTGGCGGCTGAAGCCGGTGACGTCATGCGGCCCGCCGCTGCATCTCGTCGCGGATCTCACCCACGAGCTCCTCGAGTACGTCCTCGAGCGCCACGACGCCCAGCGTGTTCCCGTCCGAGGTGACGCGCGCGAGGTGCGATTTGGACCGCTGCATCGTCGCGAGGACGGTTCGCAGCGGATCAGCGGCATCGACGGCGGAGAGGTCGCGGATCCAGGATGACGCGATCGGGCGATGACGGTGGACGTCCTTGATCTCGAGCGCGTCCTTGAGATGGAGATAGCCGACCAAGTCGCCGTTGCGCGCGACCGGGAACCGTGAGTAGCCGGTGCGGGCGGCGACCTCTTCAACCTCGTTCGGCGTCACGTCGGGGGACACGGTCACCAGCTGCTCGCGCGGGAGCAGCACGGTGCGGGCGTCGCGTTCCTCGAACGTGAGCGCGCCCACCAGCAGGCGCTCCTCCTCACGGTCGAGCATGCCCTCGCGGCGCGACTCCTCGACGAGACCGGCGACCTCGTCGCGCGTGAAGGCGCTGGTGACCTCGTCCTTCGGCGTCACCCCGGCGAGGCGGAGCACCCGGTTTGCGATCCAGTTGAGCAGCGCGATGAAGGGATGCAGGACCCGCACGACGATCGCCAGGGGCGGCGCAAGCGCCAGCGCGGCGCGATCGGGCCCTGCGAGGGCCAGGTTCTTGGGGACCATCTCGCCGAGCACGACGTGCAGGTAGCCGATCAGCCCGAGCGCGATAGCGAACGCGAACGGATGGACGAGCGACTCCGGGATGCCCACCGACTCGAACGGTCCTTCGAGGGCGTGGGCGATGGCCGGCTCGCCGAGGTAGCCGAGCCCGAGCGAGCAGATCGTGATGCCCAGCTGCGCACCCGCCATCATCAGTGACACGCGCTCCATCGCGTGCAGCGTGACGCCCGCCAGCCGGTTACCCGCCTGCGCTCGCGGCTCGATCGACGATCGCCGCGCCGAGATCAGCGCGAACTCCGCGCCGACGAAGAACGCATTGGCGATCAGCAGGAAGGCGCTGATCGTAAGGGCGGTGCCGGTGCTCATCGTTCGCTTCCCTCGAGTACCTCGAGCCGGATCCGGTCCACGCGCAGCCCATCCATCGCGAGCACGGTGAGCCGGACGTCGCGCTCGGCCTCGTCGCGGTCGCGGGCCGGCAACTGCACCGCGTCGCCGGGCTCGGGCATCCGTGCCAGACGGTCGGCGACAAGCCCGGCGACGGTCTCGTAGTCCTCGTCCTCCGGGAGCCGGATCTCGGTCGCGCGCTGCACCTCGTCGGGGCGCAGCAGACCGGACAGCACCCAGCAACCGTCG
>DASUQB010000101.1:0-5241 GCA_036280835.1 Microbacterium sp.
CACCGACGACACCGTCCCCGCTGCCGGCGACACCCTCGCCACCACCACCGACGACACCGTCGCCGCGCTCGGCGAGACCCTCGCCACCACCACCGACGACACCGTCCCCGCTGTCGGCGACACCCTTGCCGCCGCCACCGACGTCTCCGCGCTCGGCTCCCTGACGCATACGGTCTCGGGCACCACCGATCTCGCGACCGACTGGGCCGGCGAAGCCCTCGCGCCGGTGGTGACGACCGTCGACTGGGTCGCGGCCGCGCCGGCGAGCGCAGTGCAGCTCGACGCTCCGCTGACCACGACCGTGAACTCGCTCGACGGCGCCCTCGACGACACCGTCGCCGCGATCACGGCGCCGTTCGCCGTGACGGTCCCGCCCGCCGACCCGCAGCCGTTCCCGGCGATCGCGGAGCACGGCGCCCAGCCGGTCCCGGCCGGCGACTCGTCCACGGACGGGTCCGTCGCTCCCGGGACGCAGTCGCTCATCGACGGCGCCGCCGTGACCGCGGCACCCGCCGCGGCGGCGCCCGGTGGCGACTCGCTGCTCAATCCCGAGGCCGTGTTCGGCCCGGGTCTCGCCCTGCCCAGCACGACAGATCCGTTGATGCGGCTCGACGCGGCTGCGCCGGACGCCGTCGCAGGCGGCCCGGGGATCGATCAGCCCGGCTCCATCCTCGATGCCCCTGGCATCGCGTTCGGTCCCGCCGCGGGTCCCTCCGCGATCCCGGATCCCGCGTCGGCGGAACCGCTGTCACCGACCGACTCGGCCCTCGCGGCGATCGCCGAGGCTGCGCCGGACGTCCGGGTCCTCGTCTCCGCCGCCGTGCTGGCCATGGCCGCCGCGGCGCTGGTGGGACCGCGGGCGGGCGGCTCGGGCACCGACGTCTCGATGGTGTTCACGAACGTACGGTTGCTGCCGTGCGTGGTCAAGGAGAGCCTCGCCCGCCACGTCGAGATGCTGACGGCCGCGACCGGCGCCAACGGCTCAGGAGCGGCCGCGATCTCCCCGACGGCGGGGCCGCTGGCCTCCGGTTCGGGCACGAGAGGAGCCTTCGCGGAAGGCACCTCCAGCGCGGCAGGGCGGGCTCAGGAGGCGCTCGAGACCGCGCTCGGGTCGTTCCGCGACGGGTTCGAGCGGGCGATCGGCGACGAGCGCGACGACATCGGCGAAGCCTTCCGCGACAGCCGGCTGATGATGCAGATCGGGATGCTGCTCGGAATCGTCTACCTCGGCTTCCTCAGCGTGTGGTTCTGGGCCACCCGCCTCCGCGAGCCGAGCCGATCCGACGCTAGGTGAAGTACAGGACGAGCCCGATGGCGAGCCAGACCAGCATCAGCGCCACCAGGACCCAGAGCAGGAACGCCGCCTCGCCGACCGGCAGCCATGGCAGCTCACGGTGGGTCATGACGAACAGCGTCCGCCGGCGGGGGATCCCGTGCTCGTCGTAGAGGACGGCCTCCCCGCTCACGGCCGTCGCCGGGTCATCCGTCGCGCGTCCCTCCGCATCGGCGTAGGTCACGACGCGGGTGGGGCTCGGGAGGGCCTTCGGTGGGTCGCCGTCGGCGAGTCCCATGAAATTGATGATAACCCGGTCCCGTCCTCGTCGAACCTGGGATTGCACGTTCGTCACCTCAACACGAACGGCACGGCCGATATGCGAGGTGCCAGATGAACCGCGCCGCCTTCACGGTCTGGTTGTTGATGGCGGCGACCCTGTCGGCCGCGACCTTCGCCCTCACCCGCAGTGACGGGGCCGCGGCACAGTTGCCCGTGCCGCCGCCGCCCGTGCCGGTCCCCGATACGCAGCCGCCGACCGCCGTTCCGCAGACCGTGCTCAAGGTGGGCGACACGATCCGCATCGAGGGCGCGGCCATGGGCTGCCAGGTGACCCGGCGCGGCGGCCGTCCAGTTATCGAATGCCGCCACGACGGATCGGTGGCCGGAACCTACGGCACGTTCATGAGCGACCGAACGGTGACGGTGGCGCGATTCCGCTCCCGCCGCACCGCCCAGACCATCCTCACCGCCCGCCACGGCGGCGGTTGGCGTGCGTGCGACGGATCGGCGCGGCGCAGCCGCATAGCCGCCATCAGCAGGAAATGCCGCTGACCAGGCGCAGCCGATCGGTCGTCGCGGCCTGCGGCCGCGCGGCGATCGTCTGGCTGGGCGTGGCCACCGTCGCGGCCGCCGAGCAGCCCCTCGACGCCGGCGGCCTCCTTGCGGTCTCGGGCGCGACCGCGGTGTGGCTCGTCAGCCTGCGCATTGCGTCCGCCAACGCGCCCTATGCGCTCGGGCCGTGGGTCCCCGCAGCGGTGGGGACGGCCACGGGGCTGGTCTGCGTCATGGCCGTGAATCCGTACCTCCCAGGGCTCGAGCTCTCGCTCATCTCCCTCTGTGGCGCGGCAGCCGGGGTCCTCCTCTCGGCCGGTACGTGGGAGACGATCCTCGAGCGCACCGGCCAGCGCCGCGTGCTCGTGATCGGCACGAATGCCGTCGCGGAGATCGCAGACGCAGCACGGCGCGAGCGCCGCGTCCCGTTCGACATCCTCGGCACGTCGGCCTTGCCGGCCACCGAGCCCGAGGCGGTCCCTTCCTCGTTGCGGGACCTCGAGGCGCTCGCCGACGTCGTGGATGCCCAGCAGCCGGACGTCATCGTGCTCGCCGACGGCGAATCCTGCTCTGCGGCGCTCGAGCGGCTGCTGGACATGACCGACCGCCGCTTCCGCGTGGCGGGGCTGACGAGCTTCTACGAGTACGCGTTCGGCTGGCTGCCGCTCGACCACCTCACGCCGATGTGGTTCCTCAGCCTGCTGCACCTCCGGCAACGGCCGGGGCGCCGCCCGTCCAAGCGCGTCTTCGACGTCGTCCTGGCCGGCGGCGGCCTCGTGCTGACGGTCCTCCTCCTGCCCGTCCTCGCGCTTCTGGTCATGCAGACGCCCGGCCCGCTCGTCTACCGCCAGACGCGCGTGGGCGAACGCGGGCGGCGCTTCACGATGTACAAGTTCCGGACCATGCCGCCGGGCGCCGAGCGTCCCGGCGAGCCGGTCTTCGCCCAGGCGCACGACCCGCGCGCGTCGGCCGCCGGGCGGTTCCTCCGGCGCACGCATCTCGACGAGCTGCCGCAGCTCTGGAACGTCCTCAAGGGCGACATGTCGATCGTCGGGCCTCGCCCGGAACGTCCCGAGTTCGTCGAGATGCTCGAGGCCGCCATCCCGTTCTGGAGCCGCCGCCTGCTGATGAAGCCCGGGATGACCGGCTGGGCCCAGGTTCGCTGCGGCTACGCGTCGGACTGCGCCGGCGCCGCCGAGAAGCTCTCCTACGACTTCTGGTACATGCGCCACGGCTCTCTCGCCGTCGATCTCGCGGTGTGCATCGAGACCGTGGTGCAAGCGCTCGAGCTCTTCAGCCCACGGCGAGGGACGACCCGCCGCCGGCACTCGGTGGGCGAGATGCCGGACGGCGCGACGTAGCCTCGGTGCTCAACCGGCGTCGCATGAGCAGATGCCTGTGGCGCTGCTCGTCACGGACGGCGGCATAGAGCTCCACCCCGTCATGGATGTCGGTGGTCGCGAGGTTGAAGGCGGTGATCTCATCGCCGAGTCGCTCCACAACCGCCCGCTCCGGCCGGTCGGTCATCGCGATGCGGCCGAATGGCGTCATTGCGCGTTCACCGTCCGCGCACGCGTTGGGGCATCTCCCTCCGCCGCGAACGCCGCGCGGAGCGACCGGAGCCAGTTGGCGCTCAGGATCGCTTCGAGCTGCTCGCCGTCGTAGCCACGGTCTCGGAGTGCGCTGACGAGCGCCGGGTAGTCCTCGGGGCCGGCGAAGCCCTCGAGTGCCAGGCGCGCCTTCGGGCGCGCGATGGTCGCGGGGTCCGGCGCCACGGCGAGGTCGCGCTCGGTAGGGGTCGCCAGGTCGATGAAGTCGACCCCCAACCCCACGTGTTCGATCCCCATGACCGCGACGGCGTGGTCGAAGTGATCCAGCCACCGGGAGAACGTCGGCGCCTCGTGATGCACCGTGAACGGGATCGCCATCATCCCGACCACGCCCCCGCACTCCGCGAGCGCCTCCAGTTGCCAGTCGGCGAGGTTGCGTGGGTGATCGCACACCGCCCGGCAGCCGGCGTGGGTGACCGAGAAGGCCACCCCCTCCGCCAGCACGTCCCGCCAGGTCTGCTCGGACGCGTGGGCGAGGTCCAGGATCACGCCCAGCTCCGCGAGGCGGCGAACGAGCGCCCGTCCCGATTTCGTAAGCCCTTGCGTGGGCGTGAGTACCCCGCCCGCGAACTCGTTCGCGTGATTCCACGTCAGGCCCACTGAACGAACTCCGCGCTCATACCACTCCTCGAACGCGCCGGGATCGCCCTCGAGTGGCTCCACTCCCTCCATCGAGAGGACGATGCGCACGCGCGGGTCCTCGAGCTCCTCGCACCGGCGGACGAGGCACACCCGCTGTCTGTTCGCCTCGATCGCGCGCCGGAGCTCGGCCTCCTGGGCCAGCGCCCGTCCGCGCGCCCCGGGGCCGGGCGCGCACGCGCCGTATAGGGGACAGACCTGGATGCCGACGCCGGCCGCCTCGAGCCTCGGCAGCCAGTACCGCTCGAACACGCCCTCCGAGCCGCGACGCAGGAAGAGCTCGAGCGTGGGGTCCTCGCCGGGCCCTACCTGCAGCTCGAGCACGACGTCGGTATGCGCGTCGACGATCACGACACGACGAACCCGCTTCAGGACCGACAGGCGGCGTGCATCTAGTTCCCCTGTTCCGGGCCTCCCCGCCTGGGAGGCTCGGATTGTTCGGCTCGGCCATCCTCGGTGGCGAGTGAGCGGATGGCCTGGGCGACGCGCAGGCTCGTTCCCCGCGAAGCCTCCGTGACCGCCGCCACGGCGCCTGTCGCGGCGAACGCCGTGTTGGCCGGCCGCAGCGTCCGCCGGGTCAGCTGGGGAGTCACGGGGCTCGTGTCGACGATCGTCCGCAGCGCCGCGGTGCTGCGCTTGAGATCGTTGAGATCAGCCACCTGGGTCTCGACCGTTTCGCCCGCCCCGAGCTGATAGAGCGCGGAGTCGCCGGGATCGATCCAGCTCAGATAGCCCCCTTCGAGGATCTGCAGGGGCCGCTCGATCGCGCCGGTGAAGCTGTACCGGTCGCGGTCGGGGAGCACCGGGTCGAAGTATCGCGGGCAGTAGAAGTCGGAGACGGGCACCCCGTTGACCGGGTACCAGACCGCCTGGCAGGGGTCACAG
>DASUQB010000102.1:0-6722 GCA_036280835.1 Microbacterium sp.
CAAGACGCTGCGCGCCAACGGCATCGTCGACACCGAGCCCTACCGCAAGCTGGGCCGCAACCAGCTGCGGGTCGCGACGTTCGTCTCGATCGAGCCGGATGACGTCCGCCAGCTCATCCGGAGCATCGACTACGTCATCGCGCACCCCGACGCGACTCTGTAGGCCGGGCGAGCGCGGCCCGGACGGCATGGGTGCAGACTTACCGACGTGTCAGTGATTTGATTTCCTGAAGGCATGGCAACGACGCCGCGCCCCGGGCCGTGGGTGCCCGTAGCACGAGAAGGACAGGCGATGGCAGCGAAGAGCACCGCGGATCGCGGCGCCGCAACGGCCGCCGCCGATCGGGTGGTGAAGCCCCAGGCCAAGACGACGGAACGCCGCGAAGCCGTGCTGCGCGCCGCGATGAGCGTCTTCGGAGAGCGCGGCTACAACAAGGGTTCGCTGGTCGAGGTGGCCGAGCGCGCCGGGATGACGCACGCCGGCGTGCTGCACCATTTCGGATCGAAGGAGGCCCTGCTGGTCGCGATGCTGCAGTATCGCGACGGCGAGGAGGCGGCCGGCGTTCCGGGACGTGCCCAGACCGAGGGGCCGGCGTTCCTCGGTCACCTGCTCGACACCGTTGCCGAGAACACCACGCGGCCGGGCGTCGTGCAGACCTACACGGTGCTGTCGGCCGAATCCGTGACAGAGGGCCACCCGGCGCAGCACTACTTCCGCCAGCGCTTCTCGATCCTGCGGACCAAGCTCGCGGGCGTGCTCGCGGAGGTCAGCGGACGGGACGCCGACGACCCCGAGGTGCGGGACGACGCGTCGGCGCTGATCGCGCTGATGGACGGGCTGCAGGTGCAGTGGCTGCTCGACCCGGACGACGTCGACATGCCGCGCATCGTCGAGAAGATCATGGATCAGCTCGTCGACCGGCTCGCGACCCGGTCGGTCGCGCCGCCTTTCCCGCGCCCGCAGGACTGAGCCGGGTCAGTAGTCCCGGAGGCCCTCGCGGTCGTCGGCGTCGTACGAGTCATCCTCGTCGTCCGAGTCCTCGTCGTCCGAGTCCTCGTCGTCAGCGTCCTCGTCGTCAGAGTCCTCTTCCGACGCCTCGTCGTCGTCCGCCTCGTCGAGGTCGTCCGCTTCGTCGAGGTCCGGCCCATCCTCGTCATCGGCAGGCTCGTCGAGCACGTCGATGTCGACGCCGTCGACGTCGCCCGCGTGCAGGATCGGCGAGCCGTCGGCGTCGAAGTCCGCGGCATCCAGGTCGTCGACGTCTGCGAAGTCGTCGTCGACCTCTTCGTCGCCCTCGGCGCTCTCCCCCGCGGCGGCCTGCACCGCGTGGTAGTCGGCGAGGCGCTCCGCCCACGGCACCCAGTCCGGGGCGAGGAGCGCCCCCTCGCGGGGCAGCAGCTCGGCCTCCAGCACGGTGGGCTCCTCATCGCCGACCCGCGCGATGCTCACGGTCCAGTACCAGCCGGGATACCCGTGCAGCCGGTTGTGGAAGAGCAGCGAGATCACGCCGTCGTCCTCGACGAGATGCCCCGCGGGGTCGCCGATCGTCGCCTCCGGCGTGATCTCGATCAGCGCCGCGCGTGCGAGGTCGTGCGCCTCGAGAAGCCGTGGGTCAGGCGTCGAAGTCATCCGCGACCTTGCGCAGCACCGCTGCGACCTTGCTCGCGTGCGCACCGGACGGGTACCGGCCCCGGCGGAGGTCGCCGCCGATGCCGTCGAGGAGCTTCACGAGGTCTTCGACGATGATCGCCATGTCGTCGGCGGGCTTGCGCTTGGCCTTCGCGAGGCTCGGCGGGGCTTCGAGCACGCGCACCGAGAGCGCCTGCAGACCCCTCTTGCCGTCGGCGACGCCGAACTCCAGCCGGGTGCCGGCCTTGGGTGCGGTGGTCCCGGCGGGCAGCGCGGTGGCGTGCAGGAAGACGTCCTGGCCGTCATCGGAGGCGATGAAGCCGAACCCCTTCTCCTCGTCGTAGAACCTGACCTTGCCGGTGGGCATGACAACCTCACTGAGTTGTGTTCGCCCGGATGCCGGGCGTACGTATCGGACGGAGGCCGATGGACCTCCGCCCTTCCAGCCTACGGCACCCCGTCCCGGCCGACAGGGCGAAGGCGCACCGCCTCATCGCCCGAGTGGGTGCGACTACGATGGTGAGGATGAGCACCCCGGCGTCCAGCGACGTCCCCATCCGACGCATCGACCGCATCCTGGCGTTCATGTCGCTCGGCATCGCGCTCCTGTCGATCATCTGCTTCTTCGCCATCATCATCGGCACCGGGACCGGCATGGAGCAGGGCGACTTCGCGACCGGCATCTGGCCGATGGTCGCGGCCATCCCGCTGTTCGGGCTGCCGATCGCGTTCCTGCTCATCATCGCGCTGCTGATCATGAGCTTCGTGCGGAGGGCGCGAGCCGCGAAGAACGCGTGACTCCCCTCTCATGACGACCGACGCTCGCACGCTGGCAGCCCGCCTGGCGGCGCGCGACGACGACGATCTCGTCCGGCTCTTCGCGGCGCGGGGCGTCGCCGAGAACCCGCATTGGCGGGACTTCTTCGACGCGGCTGAAGGGCTGCTGGATGCCGCATCCGTGGCCATCGCCCTGGCCGCCGTCCCTCGGCCGCTCGCCGCGCAGCTGGCGACGGCATCGACGACGGGCGAGCCGGTCTCCCCCGCGGCGACCGCCGCTCTCGAGCCCCTGGCCCTCGTCGACGAATCCGGGCAGCCCTACGCGGTGGTCGCGGCCGCGCTGCGGGGAACGGACATCCCGCCGCACCCGCACAGCGTGCCTCACCCCGCGTCCCCCGAGGACACCGAACGCGCGGCGGAGCGCGCCTTCACCACCATCGCGGCGCTGGCCGAAGCGCTCATCGCCTGCCTGCACGCGCCGCTGGCGCGCATCGGCACCGGCGTGATCGGGGCCGTGGACCGCCGGCGCCTCGTGGACCTGGGCGTCGTGTCCGATGCCGCCGACGTCGACGGACTGATCCTGCTCGCGGAGACAGCCGGGCTGCTGCGCGGGTCCGCCCGCGTGTGGCTGGTCACCGAGCCGGGCACCCGGTGGCTGCAGGAGCCCACTGCGGCGCGCTGGGTCGGCGTGGCCCGGGGCCTCCGCGACGCGCTGCCGGCCGGCCTACGCACCGCCGAGGGCGGCTGGATCGACCCGGTCGAGTGGACCGCGGCGTATCCGCTCGATGCGGGCTGGCCGCTCCGGGCCGAGCGGCTGCTCGCGTGCGCGCGCCTCGTGGGTCTCCTGGCGGATGACGGCGGGGAGCCGCCGTGGGCCGTGCCGCTGCGGACGGGCGCCGAGCCCGATCCCGCGTCGCTTCAGGCGCTCCTTCCCGCCGAGGTCGACCGGGTCTACCTGCAGAACGACCTGACGGCGATCGCCCCTGGTCCCCTTGCGCCCGCACTGGATGTGCGGCTGCGCACCATGGCCGTGCGCGAGTCCCACGCGCAGGCCTCGACGTACCGGTTCACGGCGGACTCGATCGCCGGCGCCCTGACGGAGGGCGAATCCTCCGATTCCATGCGGGCGTTCCTCGCCGAGCTCTCGCTCACGGGCGTGCCCCAGCCCCTCGACTACCTCATCGAGCGCACGGGCGAGCGGCACGGGATGGTGCGGGTGGGAATGGATGCCGCATCCGGCCGCACCCGCATCACGAGCGATGATCCCGGGGTGCTCGAGATGCTCGCCGTCGACCAGGCGCTCCGGCCGCTCGGGCTCACCCGCGAGAGCGGCGGACTGCTCTCCCGCGCGGCGCGGGACGCCGTGTACTGGTCCTTGGCGGATGCGCGGTACCCGGTGATCGCCGTCGACGAGCGCGAGCGTCCCGAGGCCCTGCACCGCTACCGTCTCGCACCCGCCGAGCCGGACGGCGCCCGCGAACGCGATCCCCGCACCGCCCTGGTCGCCACGCTGCGGGCCGGTCAAGGCACCGACGCGGATTCCGCGTGGCTCGGCCGGGAGCTGGACGCGGCCGTGCGCACGCGGTCGATCGTCGCCGTGGTCGTGGCGCTGCCCGACGGCTCGAGCAGGGAGTTCACGCTGGAGGCCACGGGCCTCGGGGGCGGCCGCCTGCGCGGGCGCGACCGCGGCGCCGATGTCGAGCGGACCCTGCCCGTCTCGAGCATCGTCAGCGTGCGAACGGTGGCCTGAGCCCGTCGGCGCTGCCGACCCGCGTAGAATGGACCGTTATGTCTGACGGCCCACTCATCGTGCAGAGCGATCGCACCGTGCTGCTCGAGGTGGCGCATCGCGACGCCGAGACCGCGCGTCACGAACTCGCGATCTTCGCCGAGCTCGAACGCGCACCCGAGCACATCCACACCTACCGCGTGACCCGGCTGGGGCTGTGGAACGCGCGCGCCGCGGGGCACCAGGCCGACGACATGCTGGAGACCCTCGAGAAGTGGTCGAAGTTCCCCGTGCCGCCGTCGGTGTCCATCGACATCCGCGAGACCGTGGGCCGCTACGGCCGGCTCGTGATCGAGCGCGACGACGAGGGTCTGCTGGTGCTTCGCAGCACCGACCCCGCCGTGCTCTCCGAGGTCTCGCGGAACAAGCGGATCGCGCCCCTGCTGATCGGGCACCCCACCCCGGACTCCTTCATCATCGACGCGTGGGCGCGCGGGCACATCAAGCAGGAGCTGCTGAAGATCGGCTGGCCGGCGGAGGACCACGCCGGATACACGCCGGGCACACCGCATCCGATCGATCTGAACAGCGACGGCTGGGGCCTGCGTCCCTATCAGAACAAGGCCGTCGAGAGCTTCACCGATGGCGGCTCGGGGGTCGTCGTGCTGCCGTGCGGCGCGGGCAAGACGCTCGTCGGGGCCGGAGCGATGGCGGCGACCGGCACCACCACCCTCATCCTCGTCACCAACACCGTCAGCGCCCGCCAGTGGCGCGACGAGCTGCTCAAGCGCACGACGCTGACCCCCGAGGAGATCGGCGAGTACTCCGGCCAGATGAAAGAGGTCAAGCCGGTCACGATCGCCACGTACCAGATCCTCACCGCCAAGCGGAAGGGCGAGTACGCCCACCTGGCGCTGCTCGATGCGCTGGATTGGGGCCTCATCGTCTACGACGAGGTGCACCTGCTCCCGGCCCCGGTCTTCAAGCTCACGGCCGACCTGCAGGCGCGGCGCCGGCTCGGGCTCACGGCGACGCTCGTGCGCGAGGACGGGCGCGAGGGCGATGTCTTCAGCCTCATCGGTCCCAAGCGCTTCGACGCCCCGTGGAAGGAGATCGAGGCCCAGGGCTTCATCTCCCCCGCGGTCTGCTACGAGGTGCGGGTCGACCTGCCCGCGGGCGATCGCCTGGAATACGCGGCCGCGGCGGATGACGAGCGCTACCGGCTCGCCGCGACCGCGCACGCGAAGATCGGGGTCGTGCGCACGCTGGTCGAGCGCCACGAGGGCGAGCGCATCCTCGTGATCGGCCAGTACCTCGACCAGATCGACATCCTCGCCGAGGCCCTGGACGCCCCCAAGATCACGGGCGCCACCCCGGTCGATGAGCGCGAGACCCTGTACCAGCAGTTCCGCGTCGGCGAGATCTCGCTGCTCGTCGTGTCGAAGGTCGCGAACTTCTCGATCGACCTGCCGGAGGCATCCGTCGCCATCCAGGTCTCCGGTTCGTTCGGCTCCCGCCAGGAGGAGGCCCAGCGCCTCGGCCGCCTGCTGCGCCCCAAGGAGTCCGGCCGGACGGCGAGCTTCTACACGCTCATCGCACGCGACACGGTCGACCAGGACTTCGCGCAGAACCGCCAGCGCTTCCTCGCGGAGCAGGGCTACAGCTACACGATCCTCGACGCCGACGGCATCGCGGCCTGACCCGCGCGATCACCGGAGGGCGAAGCGGGCGATCCGCCGCGCGACCTCCTCGGGGTTGTCGTCGACGAGGAAGTGCGCGCCGCCGGTAACGAGTTCGACGGTCGTGTGCGGTGCGTCCTCGACGCTCACCTCCAGCGCCTCCTTCGGCAGCAGCGCGTCATCCGCGCCGAACAGCACCAGCGTCGGTGTCTGGAGGACGCGCCCGAGGTATTTCCCCGTGAGGATGTTCATGAAGCCGGGCAGGATCAGGCCGCGGTACAGCTTCGAGGCGGCCCGCGCCCGGGCCGGATCGCGAAGGGCCTCGACGTAGGCTGCGACGTCCGCATCGTCCATCGGCCGGCCCTCGAAGCCCCGGAGGAGCCAGTGCGCAAGCCTCTGCCGGCCCCGTGACAGGAGCAGGGGCCCCACGCCGGGCGTCGCGATGACCCACTGGAACCACAGGTGCGGCATGGCCTTCATCATGCCGACCGCGATGGCGCGGTTCATCCGCAGGTACGGCGCCGGAACCGCGATGGCGGTGTAGGAGCGGATGCGGTCCGGATGCTCCAGACACAGGTCGAACCCCACCAGCGCGCTCCAGTCGTGGGCGACGAGGTGGACGCGGTCCAGCCCCAGCGCGTCGATCAGGCCGATCACATCGCGGGCGACCGTGGGCGCGTCGTATCCCGCCTTCGGTGCGTCGGTCCGCCCCGCCCCGCGCAGGTCGGGCGCGATGAGGTGCGCGCGATCGGCCAGGGCCGCCATGACAGGCGCCCATTCTCGCGAGCTCTCAGGGAACCCGTGGAGCAGCAGCACCGGCGTGCCGGCGCCCGCCTCGGTCACGTGCATCCGCAGTCCGTTCGCCGTGACCATGCGTGAACGGATGCCGGTCGTCTCGGTCATGCGC
>DASUQB010000103.1:0-2834 GCA_036280835.1 Microbacterium sp.
CCGCGACGATCACGCTGACGGGCAACGTCGACCCGGGTCAGGTGAGCAGCAACGAGGTGTCGGCCGCCTTCCTGCCGATCGTCCTGCCGCTCGCGGTGCTCATGCTGCCGCTGCTCGACATGGTGCTGGCCATCGTGCGCCGCACGATGGCCGGGCAGCGGCCGTGGCACCCCGACGCCAAGCACCTGCACCACCGCATGCTGAGCATCGGGCACACCCACCGGCGAGCGGTGCTCATCCTCTACCTGTGGGCCGCGATCGTGGCGCTCGGGTCGGTGTCCTTCGTCATCTGGGACGGCTGGCGTCCGGTCGCGGTCGTGGCCGCAGCGGCAGCGGTGGGGGTGGTGCTCACCGTCCGGCTTCCGAGGTGGAGGGCGCCAGAACGCTTGTGATAGCATTCACAAGCACCTTGGGAGAACCTGTGAACCAGTCCCCGAGAGGCGCGGAAAGCCTTCCGCCACAAGACGATCGAGCCCGACCCCGCCCCGCCAGCAGCATGCCTCACCCCATGCCTCACCACGCAGACCAGGCAGGTTTTTCTTGAGCGCCACACCGGCCCGCACCGCATCACAGTCCGATGCGTTCGCGCAGCTCCTCCGGGGCTCGCTCCTGCCGACCGTCGCCGTCGCGATCGGGTGCATCCTCGTCGGCCTCTTCTCGAGCCCCAAGGCCGCCTGGTCGGCCGCCGTCGGTGCCGCTCTCGTCATCTTCTTCTTCAGCCTGACGCTGCTCGTCATGAAGCGCACCGCCGAGATGGCGCCCACGACCGTCATGCTCGTCGTGATGCTGACCTACACCTTCAAGGTGATCGTGCTGGGCGTCGCGATGTTCCTCCTGCGCGACGTGAGCTGGGTGTCGGGGTATGCCGTCGGGCTGACGATCACCGTCTGCGCCCTCGTGTGGCTCTTCTTCGAGATGCGCGCCTACAAGCGGCTGCGCATCTTCGCCTACGATCCTGACGGCGCTGCTGCCCTCGACACGCCGTCTCGGGAGCCGCGTGATGAGTCGTGAGAGCGGAGGGCGCGATGACCACGCCACCAGCCGGCGGTCCGGAGCCCGAGGAGAGCGCCGAGGACAAGAAGGAACGCGAGCGGCAGTGGAACCTGCGCGAGTCCAACTCCGCGTGGAAGGCTGTCGCCTACCTGATCACCGGCCCGCTGATCTACGGCGGACTCGGCGCACTGCTCGACCTCTGGCTCGGCACGACATGGCTCGTCGGAGCGGGGATCGTCGGTGGGATGGCCCTGTCGCTCTACCTGATCTGGTTCCGATACGGTACCCATTGAGCCTTCCGGCGGGCCGGCTCGTCCCCGCGCCCCCCGGCGGTGCGCGAGAGACCGGCCCCGCCGACCGGAGCCCCACCGGCCCGGTGCTCAGCACAGACTTTTCGACCGTCGAGATGCAGCGCGTCACGACACCTGCCAAAGACCTACGAAGGAGTAACCCGTGAGCCTCGTGTCCGCCGCGCCGTCGGAGTACACCGCCCCCGGTGTCGAGGAGTTCTGGCAGCCGATCATCGGTGACGGGGCGTGGGCGATCACCCGCCCGATCTTCCTGGTGGTGCTCTCCACCGGCCTCATCATCTGGTTCCTGCTGGCAACGACCCGCAAGAAGGCGCTCGTGCCGGGCCGCGGACAGATGGCGACCGAGGCGGTCTACGGCATGGTGCGCAACGGCATCGCCAAGGACCTCATCGGCAGCAAGGAGTTCCTCAGGTTCGTCCCGCTGCTGTTCTCGCTCTTCATGATCATCCTCGTCAACAACTTCTTCGGCGTGATCCCGCCGTTCAGCTACCCGACGTTCAGCCGCATCGGCTTCCCGATCGCCCTCTCGCTCATCGTCTGGGTCGTCTTCCACGTCGTCGGCATGAAGAAGCACGGCTTCTTCGGCTACTGGAAGTCGCTCGTCCCCTCGGGCCTGCCGAAGGGCATGATCCTGCCGATCTTCTTCCTCGAGCTCATCACCGACCTCTTCACCCGTCCGGTCACGCTCGCCCTTCGACTCTTCGGCAACATGTTCGCCGGCCACATCCTCATCGTGCTGTTCATCACCGGTGGCTGGTACATGCTGACCAGCGGCGGCATCCTCGTCATCGCCGGTGGCGTCACGTGGGTCTTCGCCGTTGTCATGACGCTCTTCGAGATCTTGGTCGAGTTCCTCCAGGCCTACGTCTTCACGCTCCTCTCGGCGCTCTACATCGGCGGCGCCCTCGCCGACGACCACTGAGCCCGTTCGTCCCGCACCACCCCTGCACGACCCCCCGCACGACCCCGGTGGCACCCGTCGCCGGGACCGACCAGAAGGAAATGGAAACAACATGACTGGCAACATCGCCATCCTCGGTTACGGCCTCTCCGCCATCGGCCCCGGTATCGGTGTCGGTCTGATCTTCGCCGCCTACATCAACGGCGTTGCCCGTCAGCCCGAGGCCCGCGGCATGCTCCAGCCGATCGCCTTCCTCGGCATGGCCATCACCGAGGCGCTCGCCATCTTCGGTATCGCGCTCGCGTTCGTCTTCCGCGGCTGATCGCCCACCGGGCGACTCAGCTCATCGACGCACCCGTTTCTCTCTAGGAGACCCGCATGCAAGCATCGTTCGTGTTCGCCGAAGGCGGCGAAGAGGGCTTCTGGGCCACCGCGGCACCGATCATCCCGCACCCGCTCGAGTTCTTCTTCGGGCTCGCCACCTTCGCGCTCCTCTACGTCGTGGTCAAGAAGAAGGTCGTGCCGCGACTCGAGCAGATCTACGCCGAGCGCACCGCGGCGATCGAGGGCGGGATGAACAAGGCCGAGGAGGCCCAGGCGCAGGCCCAGGCTGCCCTCGAGCAGTACCA
>DASUQB010000104.1:0-3013 GCA_036280835.1 Microbacterium sp.
GAGGCGGCGGCGTCGAGCGCGCTCGAGGAGGCGGATGCCCGAGTTGACGACGAGCGACGACCCCGCCACGATGAGGGCCTCGCTGGTGTGCACGAGCTGCTCGGCCTCGCGGAACTTCTCGGCGGGGATGAACTCGCCGAAGAACACGACGTCGGGTTTCAGCATCCCGCCGCAGACGCTGCAGGACGGGATGCGGAAGCCCTCGGTGCTCTCGGGCAGCACATCGCCGTCGGGGCCGAGAGGGACGTTCTCCGGCACCCGGATCCACGGGTTGTCGTCCTCGACGCGGCGTGCGAGATCGCGCCGGTCGAACACCTGACCGCAGTGCGTGCAGAAGACGCGGCGCATCGTGCCGTGCAGCTCGACGACGCGGCTGCTTCCCGCGCGCAGGTGCAGGCCGTCCACGTTCTGCGTGATGACCCCGGTGGCGAGCTGGCGGGCCTCGAGTGCGGCCAGTGCCTCGTGCCCGGCATTCGGCTGCGCCGCAGAGAAGGCGCGCCAGCCCAGGTGGCTCCCGACCCAATAGCGTCGGCGGGCCGCCTCGTCGGAGAGGAACTGCTGCGCCGTCATGGGGGTGCGCACCGGGGCGCCCTGCCCGCGATAGTCGGGGATGCCGGAATCCGTCGAGACGCCCGCGCCCGTCAGCACCGCGATCCGCCGGCCCGCGAGGGTGGCGACGGCTCGCCCCACCATGGCGGTCGCCTCGGCGTCGAGCTGCGGGACGGTCGTCATCCGGTTCGTTTCCTCTCGCGTGGGGCGAGTCTACGTGGCGGGCTTTTCAGGGATGTTACGTCGCGCGGCCATGTGCGTGGCCGCTGCCCGGATGCGGCAGAGTGGACGGGCCCGATATCGCGGTCGAAGGGAGCTGCTGTGCCGGTCATCCGCATCGACGACCCGCAGGATGCGGCTCTTCGCGACTACAGGGACCTCACCGACATCGTGCTGCGCCGGGTGCTCGAGCCGGAGGGCGGGCTGTACATCGCCGAGTCCGCGAAGGTGATCGCGCGGGCGCTGGCGGCGGGGCATCGGCCGCGCTCGGTGCTGGTGCAGGAGAAGTGGCTGGCGGATGTCGGGGCGCTCGTGCCCTCGGAGACCCCGGTCTTCGTCGTCGCCCCCGAGGTGGCCGAGGCGCTCACGGGATACGCCGTGCACAGGGGAGCCCTCGCGGCGATGCATCGGCCCGCCCTGCCTTCGGTCGCCGACGTGGTCGACGGTGCTCGACTCGTGGTCGTGCTCGAGGACATCGTCGACCACACGAACGTCGGCGCGATCTTCCGGGCGGCGGCGGGACTCGGCGCGGATGCCGTGCTCGTGACGCCGCGGTGCGCCGATCCGCTCTACCGGCGAAGCGTGCGGGTCTCGATGGGGACGGTGTTCCAGGTTCCGTGGACACGACTCCCCGAATGGGGCGAGGCCCGGGACATCCTGCACGCCGCCGACCTGCACATCGCGGCGCTCGCGCTCGCGGATGGGGCCGTGTCGCTGGACGAGTTCGTCGCGGCGGGGCACGAGCGGGTGGCGGTGGTGTTCGGCGCGGAGGGGGATGGCCTGAGCCCGCGCGCCCTCGAGGCCGCGGACTCGATCGTGACGATTCCGATGGCCGGCGGCGTGGACTCGTTGAACGTCGCGGCGGCGAGCGCAGTGGCGCTGTGGGCTCTGCGGCGCTGAGCGTCGCGGGACGTGGCGTTGCCGGCGGTAGGGGCCGTCGCGTAGAACTCACGGTCGGCCGGTCTGCGGGTCGTCACCACCGAATGCATTGCCGGCCGTCAGGCTGGGCGCTTGGATCAAGGATGCGCGTTCATCCGATTGGAGTGTCGGAGGTATGTTCTAGTGTTTGTGCATGACCAGCCCGGTGATCGGCCCGCTCTCCGAAGACGAAGAGCCCGCGCCGTCCAGCGACGCGTTGCTCGTGGTGACCGGGGTGTTGGATGAGGTCCTGGCCGATCAGATGGAGACACACCGGCGGGCCGCGCGGCGCGCGGCGGGGATCGTGGATGCCGTCGCCCTGGCCCGCCGGTATCCGCACGTGTTCACTCAGCTGACCGGGAACGCGGGGGTGGAGATGGCGGAGCGGGCGGTGCTGTTCGATGTCGCGCTGCGGTTGCAGGTCACCGAGCATCAGGTCCGGAACATGGCCCACACCGCGGAGACCGCGCAGGGTCGGTTGCCGTGGTTGTGGCAGCGGGCGCTGGACGGGTTCGCCCCGTTTGCCCTGGTCGAGGCCACCGTGCTCGGGCTCGCACGACTCGCGGTCCGGGATGACGCGGACGAAACCGCGCACGCCGCGGAAGCGGCGGCGTGCCGGATCGTGGATGCCGCCACCTCGGAGTGGGCGGTGGCCTGCACCCCGGCGACGTTCCGGCGGCGGCTGCACGCGTTGTTGGACCGGCTCGACCCCCGCGACCCGAGTGTCCGGCACGCGGACGCGTTGCAGGACCGGCGGGTGCTGGTCCAGGACGCCGGCGACGGGATGGCCTGGCTGTCCGCGTACCTGCCTGCGATCGACGCGCTCGCGATCAAACGCCGCCTCACCAGCACCGCCAAACACGCCCAAAAGGACAAACGGGAGTGCCGCACCCGGGACCAGATCCGCGCCGACCTGCTCACCGCATGGCTCCGCGGCGACGACACCGACACCGCGGTGCGAACCAAGATCTTCGTCACCATCCCCATCACCCTCCTCGCCAGCACCCGCACCGGACCAGGCGCCGCAGACCACGCCGGCGCCGGCGGCGGTGACCGGTGCGGGATGTGCGGAGGGTTCGCGGAGCAAGCCCGCATCGTCGGGCACGGACCCCTGGACCCGCTCACCGCGAAACAGCTCTTCCTCAACGCCAAAGCGTTCCACCGAATCCTCACCGACCCGATCCGCGGCGTCACCCTCGACCTGGACCGCCGCGCCTACCGGCCCACCACCGCACAACGCGACTTCCTCACCCTGCAACACGGCACCTGCGCCCGCGACGGCTGCACCCGCCTCGCCCTGGACACCGACCTCGACCACGACCAGCCC
>DASUQB010000105.1:0-2249 GCA_036280835.1 Microbacterium sp.
GCCGAGAAGGACGACGCGAGCCAGCGCGTGGAAGCGCCGGCCGCCCACGTGCTCGCTGAGGTGGTCGACCTGCTCAAAGAAAGAGGCGGCCGCGCTTCGGCTTCGCGCGCAACGCGATAGTGCGAAGCGGACGCCCTGCGCCGGCTTGCTAGTCGTCTCAGGCCGTACCGCGGCCGTCGCGTGGGGGCGCTCACGGCACGCAAATGAGCGGCTCGCCGACGCGTCGTCGCGCGCGACGATGCGCACCGGCATCGGGAGGGGCGGCGAAGGCCGCCCCTCCCGAGGTGCCGCACGTTCCCGCGCCTACCGAATGGCGAAGTGACCCTTGAAGGACGGGTCGTACTGCTGGCCCTTGGCCTTGCCCTTGGCAGTGCCCTCGACAGCCGACGTGCTCATCGCGAACGTGAGCAGCGCGTGCGCTAGCGCGTCGGACATCTCGTCCAGGGCGACGAGATTGACGTTGTCGATCGTGTCGCACGCCGCGTGGTAGCACGGGTCGTACGCCACGCCGGCTTCGCCGCCCCAGAGGACGACCTCGTCTGCGGTCTTGATGTCCTCGGCGCCCGTGAACAGCCCGCCGGCCGGGATGCCGGCGGCCACGAAGGCGTCGTAGTCCGAACGGCCGTCGAACGCGGTCGGCTTCGTCACCCGGCCGATCGACTCGAAGTAGTCGACGAACACGTCCTCGACCACCCCAGAGCCCGTCGAGCCGGTGGAAGCGGTGTCCGACGCGTCGCCGTCGTAGACGAACCAGCCTGCGTTCGGCGACGCGATCATGTCGAAGTTGAGCATCACGGCGATGTCCTTCGTCTCACGCGCGGTGAGCGAATCGACATAGAACTGCGACCCGACGAGTCCCGACTCCTCGGCGCCGAACCAGATGAAGCGCACCTGGTTCTCGAGCTCGACGTCCAAGGCGGCCAGCTCCAGCGCCGTCTCGAGCTGTCCGGCCGAGCCGGACCCGTTGTCGTTGATGCCAGGTCCCTCGATCACGCTGTCGAGGTGCGCACCCGACACGACCACGCGGTCCGTGCGACCGTCGGGCGAGTCGGCGATCACGTTCTCCGACGTGCGCACCTCCGAGACCGTCGTCGTGCTGCCGGCGAGGGTGACCGCACGGCCGGCCCGGCGCTCGCTGCGGATGAACTCCACCAGCGCCGCGCCGTCCTCGGCGCTCATCTCGAGGACGGGCACGTCCTGCGGGAACGTCGCCTGGCCGAAGCCCACCTCGGTGCGCTCGGCGCTGTTGCCCTCGTTGAAGATGATCACGGCCTCAGCCCCCGCTGCGACCGCGTTCGCGATCTTGACCGAGAAGTCGCACGTCCCGCGCTGGATCAGCGCGATGTCCCCGGTGAAGCCTGCGAAGTCCTCGGGCTCGCAGCCCGAGTTCGACGTCCCGTCCGCCTGGCCCACCGGCAGCGGGACGACCACGTCGACCTCCTGCACGACACCCGAGAAGGGTCCCGTGCCCGAGTAGCCCATGGTGGCGATGTCCGTGCCCTCAACATAGGTGTAGGGAAACCCGGCGGAGGTGCCCGCGAGAGTCGCCGGGGCCAGCTCCTCGAAGTAGTTGTACTCGAACTCCTGGCGGGTGACGGTGTACCCCGCCTGCTCCATCAGCTCCGCGACGTAGTCGGCCGAGGCCGTGTAGCCGGGCGTGCTGGCCTCGCGAGTGCCGCCGTTGGCGTCGGCGATGGCCTGGAACTCCTGCATGTGCTCGAGGACGCCCTCGGCCGTGACGGCCTCGGTCAACGCGCTCGTGTCGATGACCGGAGCGGCGCCGGCACTTTGTGCACCGGTGAACGCGCCAACCACCAGCGTCGCAGCGAAGGCTGCGGACAAACGTCGAACAGACAATCTTCCCCCTTGCGGATGGACACCGCGCCCTCCAGCACGGCTGTGATCCGCCACCTTAGTGTCGAACCGGCTGGACGGGAAGAAGTTCGCGCCGGATCGCCGTCTTGCGGGCCCTGGCACCCGCGGTAGCGTCGGCCGAATCGGCGAAACGCGCCCCAGGTTCCCGCATTCGGCGCCGGCTCGGCGACCGGGACCCGCGCGTCGCCTTATCAGGCTCCTCGCGGTAGCCGTCGAGGTGCTCGTGGAGTCCTCCAGCAGGTGGACTAGTGGCGACTTGTCGTCGCCACAATCGTCAGAGGCGCAGGTGCCGGTTTCGCATGGACTCGACACTGGAGGGCGCACGGCGCGGAGTGCTCCTATCGCGTGAAGGCAGCAGTAGGAAGGACTTACGA
>DASUQB010000106.1:0-4716 GCA_036280835.1 Microbacterium sp.
CGGATCGCGCCGTCGCGTCCCTCTCACCGTACCAGCGATAAGTCTGATTCAGTCATAAGTATGATCGATGCGCGCATAACCGAACGGGCCCTCCTGCATCGCCGCCACGGATGCACTAGCGCGGGCCATAGATGCCGCAGATACGCTGCGCGGGAGGAATCCCGACTCGAAGGATCTCATCGCCGTGTCCGATCAACCGCTGCTGTCCCGGCTCGACCTGAACGCGTTCCCTCCTCGGGCGCGACGCACCAGCCGCTGCTCGAACGAGCCGCCCGCGGCGCCGCCGTCGCGTCAGCGCGTGGTCACCGCCAGCCCGTCGACGATCTCGGCGAGGCGGGTGAAACCGCCGGCCCGGGACATGCTCGCCGCCATCTGCTGCGCGCGACGTCGGTAGCGCGGGTCGGCGAGAACAGAGCGAACCGCGGCGCGGACGCTCGTGGGTGACGGGGTCTCCGTCTTGAGGCGGCGCCCCACCCCCGACCACGCGATCCGGCCGGCCACCTCCGGCTTGTCCTCCTTGCCGCCGCTCGTGACGATGGGAACGCCGTAGCGGAGGGCGTACTGGACGCCCCCGTACCCGCCATTGGTGGCGTAGACGTCGGTCTTGGGCAGCAGCGCGTCGTACGGCAGGTACTCGGCCGCCCGCGCGTTGGCCGGCAGGGGCGGGAGCGTGTCGATCGGGCGCCCGCCGGTGGACACGACCACCAGCACATCGTCCTCGGCGAGCGCCTCGAGCGCAGGGCCGATGATCTGCCGGTAGTCGCGGTTGGCGATCGTCCCCTGCGTGACGTGGACCACGGGCCGAGAGCCGTCCAGCTCATCCCACCACGGAGGGAGCGGCGCCTCGGAGCCGGTGGCGGAGATCGGACCGACGAAGTGCAGGGTGGCCGGTGCGTCGGAGCGCGGATACTCGAACTCCGCGACCGTGAACTGCGCGATCGCCTCCGCGTGACGCGGCCAGTCGAGCACGGAGAACGGCAGCGGCCTGCCGTTCAGCTCCTGGTTGATCTCCTGGGCGGCCGCCTCCGCTCGCGGGAACACCGTGCGGGCGGCGACCGCGCCGAGCACCGCGTTCCGCATTCGGCCGATCGGGCCTCCGATGGGCGTCAGCCCCATGCCGTACGGGGCGGTATCGCGACTGGCGATGGGCAGCGGCACGACTCCGCACACGATGACCGGGGGCCGAGCACCGAGAGGTCGGCCGAGCAGAAAGGCACCGCCGAGGAATGCCGTGTCCAGCAGCACCGCCGCGGTCGGCTCCTCTTCGCAGGCCGCCCACACCGCGTCGAACTGGTCGCGACCCGGACGCACGAAGACGTTCTCGATGTCGAATGCGATCGCCCTTGCTCCGGTCAGCGCGGCGCGCTCGGGATACTTCTCCCCCAGGTCGAGCCGGTCATCGAAGTCCGCCTCGATCGGCAGCGGGATGTGCCGCGCGCCGGTCGCGGCGACGGCGTCGGCGAAGCGAGCGCCGGTGAGGAATCGCACCGTGTCCCCGCGCTCGATGAAGTTCCGGGCGACGTGCAGGAGTGGATACACGTGCCCGTGCACGGGGACGGTCGCGATGACGATGGATGCCATGAGGTCACCTCGCAGATGACGAGAACGCGGATTGAATACTGACTGACAGTATTCACTACTGTGTTACCGTAGTCAATGATGAATACTGCCGATGACCGCCCCCGTCCGTACCGGTCCGAGCTGCGTGAACGGCAGGCTGCCGAGACGCGGCGTCGAGTCATACAGGCCGCGGTCGAGCTCTTCAGCCGGCAGGGCTTCCCGGGCACGACGGTCGCACAGATCGCGAAGCACGCCGGGGTGTCTGTGGAGACGGTGCAGAAGCACGGCCCGAAGTCCGAGCTGCTCCGGCATGCCGTCGAGCTTGCGGCGTTCGGCGTCGAGGGCGAGACCGATGTCCGAGCCACCGACGCGGGCAGGGCGATGCTCGGCGCACGCAGCAGCGGCGAATTCGCCACCGTGCTCGGCCGGATGGTGGTCGGAATCAACGCTCCGGCTGCCGGCGTATGGATGACGGTGGTCGGCGTGGCACACGGAGACGCGGAATCGCGGGAGTTCCAGACCCAGATGCTGGCTTCCATCCGTCTGCAGGTCGAGCAGGTCCTGCGCGTCGTGGACGAGCGCGGCTGGCTGCGCGGCGATGTGCCGTTCGACGACCTCGTCGAGGCGGTCTGCATCCTCACGAGCGTCGAGACGTACGTGCGCTTCGTCCAGCTCGACGGCAAGCCGGTCGAGGCCTACGAGGCCTTTGTGGCGCGCGCCATCAAGGACACCGTTCTCGCGCGCTGACTCGCGCCGGCGGTGGATGCCGATTCCGGTGCGGCGCCGGGCGCATCAGACGAGCCGGAGCTCGGCGTCGGGCGCGTCAGACGAGCCGGGCGCCGTCAGGCGCGTCAGACCAGGCGCAGCTCGGCGTCGATCGCCTCCGCCGTGCGCAGCAGCGGCGGCAGGTAGGCCTCGAGGAGGTGGTCGACGGTGTCGCGGGTGGCGCTCGTCGAGACGTTGATGGCGGCGACGACGGAGCCGTCTCGGGCGTGCAGGGGCGCGGCGATGGAGCGGAGCCCGGGCTCGAGCTCGCCGTCGACGAGCGACCAGCCCTGCCCGTCGACGCGGGCGAGCTCGGCACGGAGGGCAGCCGGGTCGGTGAGCGTGCGCTCGGTGAGCGCGGGCAGAGTGGATGCCGCGGCATCCACCTCGCTCTGCGGCCGGGCCCCCAGCAGCACGCGCCCCATGCTCGTCGCGTAGGCGGGGAACCGGGTGCCGATCGTGATCCGCACGCTCATGATGCGGCGCGTGGGCACGCGCGCGACGTAGACGATGTCCGGTCCGTCGAGCACGGCGGCCGAGACGCTCTCGTCGACCTCGCGGGAGAGGGCCTCGAGGTGCGGCTGCACGATCTCCGGGAGGGACCGCGCCGAGAGGTAGCTGAAGCCCACTTCGAGGACGCGGGGGGTGAGGGCGAAGGCGCGCGCGTCGGACCGGACGTACCCGAGGGTCTCGAGCGTGAGCAGGAACCGTCGGGCAGCGGCACGGGTGAGGCCGGTGCGGCGCGCGACGTCGCTGAGGCTGAGCTCCGGATGCTCCGCATCGAACGCGCGGATGACGGACAGCCCGCGCGCGAGCGACTGCACGAACTCCTCACCCGCGGCGGGCGCGGGCGCTTCATCTCGCCGGCGTTCGCTCAGCGACCGGGGGTCGGTGTCCGTCACCGGCTCACCCTACCGACCCCGACCACGGCCCCGGCCCCGGGCCGGCCCCGGCCCCGGCGGCGCACAACGCAGGAGATCGCCCGATCCACAGGCCGCTCCGGCCCGGACGAACCTGCGGATGAGCCGAAGTCCTGCATCATGTCCGCCAAGCACGGGCGACCGTCACCGCTCGAGCACGACCGCGAGGCCCTGGCCGACGCCGATGCAGATCGCGGCGACGGCGACTCCCCCTCCCCGGCGCTTCAGCTCGTGCGCGGCGTGGCCGATGATCCGGCCACCCGAGGCCCCGAGCGGATGACCCATCGCGATCGCACCGCCGTGGATGTTCAGCCGGTCGGCGTCGAGATCCGTCCACAGCTCGAGGCACGCGAGGCTCTGCGACGCGAACGCCTCGTTGAGCTCGACGAAGTCGACCTCGGCCCAGGTACGGCCGGCGCGCGCGAGCGCGCGGTTGGCCGCCTCGACCGGTGCGACTCCGAAGACGTCGGGGTCGTTGCCGAACACCCCACGGCCCGTGATCCGCGCCAGCGGTTCGGCATCCAGCGCGCCCTCTGCGCCCAGCAGCACCGCGGACGCCCCGTCGTTGATCGGCGACGAGTTGCCCGCCGTCACCGTGCCATCGGCGGCGAAGGCCGGCTTCAGGCCGGCCAGCGTCTCGACGGTCGAGTCGTCGCGGATGCCCTCGTCGCGCGCCAGCTCGTGGCCCTCGACCTGCACGATCTCGCCGTCGTAGGTGCCGGCGGCCCACGCCTCGGCGGCGCGCCGGTGGCTCGCGGCCGCGAACGCGTCCTGTGCCTCGCGGGTGATGCCGTAGATCGACGCGAGCTTCTCGGCGCTCTCGCCGTTGCTGATCGTCCAGTCCTTGCGCAGCCTCGGGTTGACCATCCGCCACCCGATCGAGGTGTTCCACATGGTCTGGTTGCCGGCGGGGAACGGCCGGACGGCCTTCTCGACGACGTACGGAGCGCGGCTCATCGACTCGACGCCCCCGGTGAGGATGACGTCGGCGTCGCCGGTCTCGATCGCGCGGCTGCCCTGGATGACGGCATCCACCGACGACCCGCACAGCCGGTTGATGGTGGTGCCCGGAACGGTCGACGGGAAGCCGGCGAGCAGGGCGCCGAAGCGGCCGACGTTGCGGTTGTCCTCGCCGGCCTGGTTGGCGTCTCCCCAGATCACGTCGTCGATGCGCGACGGGTCGAGGCCGGTGCGCTCGACGATCGAGCGCATCACGACCGCGGACAGGTCGTCGGGCCGCACCTCGGCGAGGCCCTTGCCGTAGCGGCCGAACGGTGTGCGCACGGCGTCGTAGACGTAGGCGGCGGTCATGTCAGTTCCCTTCTGCCCGGAGGCTCAGCCCGGTCAGTGCCTCGAGCTGGGCGACGGTGTTGTCGCCGAACAGCTCCCGCACGCGGAAGCCGTCGGGCGTGACGTCGAAGACGCCGTAGTCGGTGTAGACGCGGGTGACGCAGCCCACCCCGGTGAGGGG